>JBJXGO010000305.1:0-9353 GCA_046160345.1 Saprospiraceae bacterium | reverse complement strand
TTGCGACGAAAACGGAGGCGGTCTTTTTGAATTTCGACATTGCGCAGTTCCGCAACAAATCTATTGGCGATGGATATTTTCGATGTGAGATTAAAAACCATGGTGGAGCAACTGGTGAATTGGTTAATTAATTGGTTATAGTCGGTTGAAAGCAGTTTGTTACAAATGTTTCGGGTCAAGGATTTGCACAAAATTACAGCTTGGCCGCTTGGTTTTTCTATCCGGAATTAGTCGCGTTAAGTTTCTTTTTACCTTTCGGCTGCAGAAACTTAACCATCTACACGTTGTGATAAATTGTGCTAAAAAAAATTGGCCTTCAGCGAGCAAAAACAATATGCTCTTTCTGGCATTAACGCTATGTGCTTTTCCTGGCATTGCACAAACTGCGATCATTTCAGGCCAAATACGCAATGCTACACCTGGAGCCGTTGTAGAGATTTTTGTGCCTCATCATTATTTGGATGGCAGAGATGGGCATTTCCGTTTTGGACTGGATGGCCAACTGCGTTTTTCAATCGATGTTGTTGTTCCCGAACCCCAGCTGGCATTCGTGATTTTTAATGACGATCGCCTGCCCGTTTTTTTATCAAAAGATGATACGCTTATCCTAAAAGCGGACGCTTTCCAATTCCCTTTGGCAGTTAGTTTTAGTGGAAAATCTGCTGCAAACAATCGCCTTCTCCAGGAATTTTTGCACCAAAACCCATTGGATTTCAATGAGTTCAATAATATCCGATTTAAAATTGGGCAATACTGGACAGTAATAGAAATGTCGTTGAACGATCGAATGGAAAACCTCCAGCCCATCGAATTCAAGGCTTACCTTGACAGTTTGAAGTTTGTTTCGATTGCACTTTATGAGAGATCAGGGTCATTATTTGATCAGGAATCAGGAGATAAACTCAATTGGATCACAGACGACTTTGCTCAGTGGCTCACTACCGAGATCACTTATTTTTGGGCATATCATCTCCTGGTGTACGGCCATGTCTATGGCGGGCGTTACAACATCCAGGCAGATTTTTTTGACTTTCTTTATGAAGCGCCCATAATCAATGAATCGATTGGGAGCGATTGGTACCGGCGATTTTTGCTCGCGTTTATGGCACGGCAGGAAGCCAAATCAGGAAATGGGGCAGATGATTTCTGGACAGGTCAATATCAGCGGGCAAGCAAACTACTTAGCGGTAAAGCGCTTGCCTTTTTTCGTTCTGAAATAATTAGCACAGCCTTTTCTGCTGAAAACTTTCGTGACTTATTGCCCATTTACACGGATTTCATGCAGACCAACGAATATGTGGCATTTGATGAAAAGGTAGAAGGGCTTTATCAGCGATACGCTCATGTTTTCCCAGGTACAGCTGCACCGACTTTCAGGGCTATGGATGCAAACGGCAACGAGATCAGTTTGTTACAATTGCGGGGTAAGGTGGTGTATCTTAATTTTTGGGCGAGTTGGTGCGGCGCTTGTCTGCGCAAAATGGAATTTATGGGTAATTATGAGTCCGAATTTACAGCCAATAATATTGTAATCGTGAATGTGTCTATCGACGAAAGTCCTACAAATTGGCGTTCGGCGCTTGTGGAGCACCAGTTTAAAGGTCAGCATCTGCTGGCTTCTACCGGGCTAGGCCGCAACATTGCAGCTGTTTTTGGGGTGGAGGCTATACCACAGTATTTTATTATTGGTCGAACCGGCAATTTTGAGGAAAAGGCTGCTTCGAATCAGCCTGCTGATATTCGGCAGCAGTTGCTTATTATAGCAGGCAGGCGGTAGGGAGGATCTACCGCCTGCCCCATTTTTACATCTTTACCAACCGTTTTGTCGCAATCCCGCCCCCAGTCACCGCTCGCAGAAAATACGTCCCTGCAGGCATCTCTGAGATGTCAATCTCTACTGAAATTTGCGCTTTAGTAGTCTGCCAGACCAAGCGTCCCTGACTATCGAAAACGGAAAAATGCGCCACGTCAGGTCGAACTGACCGAAAGGCCGCCGTAAAAATGCCTCCCGATGGATTAGGGAAAACCAGTAGCCCGGTGTCGTCAAGTGGTTGGAGGTCAGTTATTCCCACCGTGAACGTGCTGGCTTTCGTACCGAGCAGCAAAAAGGTGCCGCCGCTCGTCAGTGCCTGAGCCCCACCGATGGCGATGTTCATGCTCAGCGTGTCGGTAGAGCCTACGATGTCATCAATTACTATGTAGTCAACCTTTGCCAGCAACGAGGTATTCAACAGGTTTTGATGGCCCGTTCCACAGCGACCAACATGGAAAGTGTTGTCGCTTATTTTGCGATAAAAACTGTTCATGTTGCCCCCTTCCACCCCAAACGGGCAGCCGTCGAAAGTCAGCATTGGCGCTTCGCCGAATTGAAACGGATAGGATAAATACCAGCTCAATTCAAAACCCGCTGCCGAGAACCCTGCCACCGAGCTGCTGTCTGATTCAGCCACGATGCCAAAAGTCAGATGGTGCCGACTGTTGCTGTCAGTCGAATCTTGGAGCAGTACGACACTGAAACGCAGGGGACTTTGTTGTGGATCGGGTAGTCCGGGGAATGCGCCGTGTGTTTTGCCATAATTGACCTCGATAGCCTCGAAATCGGACAGGTCAATGATGCCGTCACCGTTGGCATCGGCGTGTTTGATGTTCATGTTGTTGGGCAGTTCGCCGCTCCAGGGAAGGGCGGGGTGCCCTTGCCATGTGATGTCCTGTGCATCGCGGGCAGGGCCAGTAAAGCCAAAGACCAGCGTCATTAGCACCCAATCGCGGTAGTCAACGATGCCGTCATTGTTCACGTCACCAGGCCAGACGCAGTCGGCGAGTAAAACAGTGATTTGCTTGGTTGCCATCGCCCCGCAATGGTCGGTGACGGTGAGGGTGTAGAGTCCGCCATTAGTTACTGGGAGTTTTTGCGTCGTGCCGACCGTGATACCAAGAGCATTCGCCCATCTGTAAGCATACATGCCGGGCGGTGCTTCAAGTTGCGAGGAGTTGTCGCAGTTTGCCAAGATGGTAGGTAAAGCAGAAAGATCAGCCTGTGGATGCACCTCCACGACATGGCTCACAGCGGTTTCGCAACCCGCTGCGTTTCGGGCGATAAGGGTGAGGATGTGCTGGCCGGGTATGGCGAAGGTGTAGGTCAAGTTTTTTGTAGTGGCGATTAGTATGCCGTCGAGCCTCCACTCGAAGGTGGTAGCTCCGAGGGTGGTGTTTTGGAAGATGGCGAAAGCGTTTTGGCAAACATCTGGATCTGAAAATGAGGCAATTATAGTGTCGGTAGAGGGGGTGATGATACCGATACCATTTTTGTAGGTTTTTACCCAAACTCGTCCGTCGGGAGTAAACGCGATGCCATTGACCCAGTTACTGGGCAACCCGTCACAGTCCGTGAAAAGTTCGTAGGTGTCGGTAACAGGGTCATACTTTACGAGACCCTTGTCCCGATATCCGACCCAAAGGCTGCCCGCATCATCAGTTTGTATCAAATCAATCGCACTCTCCTTGAAATCGCTGTTCAATTTTTGGACTTGGGAGACATTTCCGATAGGATCGCGATGATAAATTTTGTACTCTGATGAAAAAGTAGGAAAGCCAAAATCCTTTCTTACTCCAAACCACATATCCCCATTTTGATTGACGGTGAAACCAATTTGGTAATCATAATCATATTGAACCCTCACACCAGCGGGTTGGAAATGGGTTGAAAGATTGGGCTTGATTTCTAAAAGTGTGTCGCTAAGAGTCCAAGTCCAGAAACTATTGGAATTGTCGCTTGAAAGCCAAGAAGTACTACTTGGATACAAGTCTTTTATCGTTGTAGTATTGGCAGCCGGGTCATAAATCAAGAGTTTATAGCCAGCAACGAAAATCACGTATTCCCTCCATGTTTTTACTCTTGAAATAGAAGGTAGAACTGGTATGCTAGGCAAAGATGTCAATAGAGTGCATTGCCCGTTAAAAGTTACCCTCCCAATCTTGTTGGGAAAGACCGAACCCCAAATAACTCCCGTTGAATCAATATCGAACTGGGTACCAGTGGCTGAACATCCCGGCGCGATTTTTTCCGGTTTCCCGTTTGTGATTTCAAAGTATCCTCCATCTTGATAAACTACAACCCTGTTCCCGCCGGGGACCGACCTGATTGAACCAATAAGACTAGATGTTATTGAATTTTCAAAATTCGTGGAGAGGTTGATTTCTTCCCCAAGATTGTTTTGGTATTTCACCATGCCTTGCCTCGTGCCTCGCCAGAATGTGTTGGAAAAATCTACGAATGCCACTTGGGGAAGGACGGTATTGAAAGCCGGAATGTTGGGTTGGGAAAAACTACCGCCGTTTCCGCTGAAATACAACACTCCAAAGTCCAACCACACCCCGCCAAGTTTATCCGCCGCAATACCCTGCCCGGAAAAAAGGTCTGTTGGCAAATTCGAATTTGACGCATTGAAAACGGTCCCGGAGTCATTTGACCTGTCAATTGCAACAAGCGCTTTTTCTGGGGCAGTCATGGTCAACCAAATTTTCTGGGCGGTGGCGGAAATCTCTTTCAACGTGGAATTTGTCGGAAAAACCACGTTCGTTACCGTTTCAAAGGTCAATTGCGGGGTAGTTTTTTTTAAATTTAGTTGTGGCGTCGTGTTGACGGTGAACCACAATTCCTCGCCAATCGGCTGCATAGAATAGACATTGCTATTGAACGATGGAAAGTAATCCACGCTTCCGTCGGCGTCCAAGCGCGTTATCTGGGAGTTAGAGTTTGATGCAAATTGAGTCAAAACCCAAGTTACCCCGTTATCCCCTGTTTTCATTTTTACAATTCGATTAGAAGGCAGCCAACCCGTGCTCTGGATTTTCTCCCAACTAGAATCCATCGGGTTATAAACTGCAATCCCACAACTCTTTGTCCCAAAAAGCACCCGCCCGTCTTGCCGCACCGTCACACAAGTAAGTGTCAGCGAAAGCACACCATTGGTGTTCTCTGGTTTGAATATTTTAAAGGCGTGTGTGTTTTTGTCCAATTCCGCTCCGCAGCCGGGCATCGCAATATAGAGTTTATCGCCCCTTTCCGCAATGTCAATAATGTCGTTCGTATATGTAATCTGCTGGAATTTCGTATCCCCGCCCACGCATTGCAAAGCAGCGGCCACCATTACCCCCGTCACCATCATTGCCACCCCTCCAGGGCAAGCATTCTGCACTACAATCAACCGTAATGAATCCGTGCCCATTGCCACATTGTTCAGCGTCAGCGCAGGCGAATTGGTCCCCACCTGCTGCCCGTTTAGCAGCCAGATATACTGGTCGGCGGACTGGAATTGTGCATTCGCCACCAAAGAAGTGCTATGCACCTCGACCGAAAATTGTGCCGTCAATTGAGGTAATACCTTGATAATCAAACGAAACGTATCGCGACAACCGGTTGCTGCATCGTGGGCGATGAGCTCGACTGTGTTATCGCCCGGAATGTTCATTGCAGGGATTTCGAGCAGCGCATCGGGCGCGGGGAAGTCTGTCCCATTCAGTTGCCACGTGAAATCCGCTGTCAGATTAGGCGAGTCGTTAGTGGCGTAGAACGGCTGCCCGAAGCAGACAGTTGTCACCGCTGTGCTGAAATGCGCAGCAAGATCACAGCCCGTAATGGCGAAAGTCGTGTCTGTGCGGTCAGAGACGAATGGATTGGCAGCATCGGACAGACGCAAACGACATAAAGTGCTGTGTACCGACGGGGAAGGTAGGTCGAGTGAGTCGGTATCGGCATCAATATCTTGTTGGATAAGTTGCCAGGTCGCGCCGTCATTGAAGGAAATTTGCAGGTTCAGTTTTTGGATGCCAGACGTAGCCGCCCAGCGCACGGGGATGATTTGCCCGTGCTGGTAAGTGGCAAAGGCATTCGGCGAAAGGAGCGTGATAGAATCAGAGGATATCAGATCACAGCCGCCCACCCCAACCGCGCACCAAGCCTCAGCTACGGTGTTTTCGAGTCCAGGAAAAAGATCGACTGCTGCGTTGAGGGTTGCCGAGCGCATTTCAGCAAAACCGTCGGTGGGTTGCAGGTAGTGAAGCGAATGGAGTAGTATCTCGCCTGCCTTGTCCAAACCTATGCCAGGGATGTTGTACTGCGTTCCAAGGTCGTTCACGCCAGATTCTCCATGCGCGAGGATATAGAAAAATTTGCCCAGCACCCCGCAATTCGAGTGGATGCCACATTGGTCGTTCGTAATTCCGGGAGCACAGCCGTCCACATTCACCCAATATTGACCATCATAGGTATCCGGGTCATTGACCGTGTTCGGAAAATCGAGCCGTCGCAAGCCGTTGGCGTGGTCAAAATAAGCGGCCTCGCCAAGTTTCCAGTTCCATCCGTTTGGGAAAGCGAAGCGTTCGACCAACACGGCGAAGATGTCGGCCAGCCCTTCGTTCAAGGCTCCGGGTTCACCCTGATAAATGAGGCCGCACGTATTTTGGATCAAAGCATGGGAACACTCGTGCGCCACAATGTCCAACTGTACTAGCGGTTGAAAATGAATGCCGTTGCCGTCGCCGAAGTTGACCCAATTACCGTTCCAGAAGGCATTGTTGTAGTTGTTGCCAAAATGCACCCAACAGAGCATCTCACTGTTGTCGTTGGCAAAACCTTGCCAATTGAAATTTGACTCCATATAATCATACCATTTTTCCATACCCCAGAGTGCGGCGACGGGGGTTTCGTGTTCCTGTAAGTTCCAAACAGTGCTATTGTTGACGAAGTCAACATTCGGGTTAGAGGGTGGCAGTAAATTCAGTGCGTCTCGCACCCAAATGCCGCGTATAAGGTCACGTAGACGGTATACTGTGTCGCTGCCTGAGACAAAACTGTCGGTGTTGAAGTCAATTGGGTTGGTGACATAGCGGGCTTTGCCGGTCGCGGGCGTGTGCGCCTCGTGCATCAGCGGGAGCGCAGATAGGGGTGCGCCCGTTTGGGCATCCACAAAGACAAGGCTTCGGGCCGGGTTTGGCTCAACCGCAAACAGGTCGAACTGCCAAGCCAAATGCATGTTTCCAGGCTCATGCATAGCTAGATTTTCAGGGACGAAAACCAACTTGCCAGTCGGGGCAAATGTTGCTGCTAGGTCATGAGTGGCGGTTTTAAGTTGCTGCTCGAAAGCTGGGATTTGCCAAGCGTATTTTTCCGCTGGGAAACTTTTTGTTGCTATGTTGAGTGCGTCATTTTCCGAAAAAACAGGCAGGGGTGAAGCAGGCAGGCTTTGGAAAAGATTACCTTCCCCAGAAGAAAGCCGCCCGTTTTGTTCGTGCAGTACAGCCGTACCACCAAAAACCGGGATTCCGAGGTGCATTTGTTGCAGTCGGAAATGTCGGTTGCCTTGGAGATCGGTTTCGGTGCGCGTTAGGACAAGTCTGCCAGTCTCCGGGAGCGCAAATTTTTGAGAAAAACGGCCCGCGAGGAAGCCTTCCAAAGTTACATTTGTCGATTGCGGGAAACGGAGGGTTTGCCGAGTAGTGATCTGGGCGGGGAGCAAGCGGACGATGGAGACCGTGAGCAAGAGGAGCAAAAAGAACTTTTTCATGTTTCCAAAAATTGAAAAATTAGAAAATAACTGCTATTGTGGGACAAAGATGGCCAGCTGCGATGTGCTCCTGCAATGCAGTTTCAGAACCTGGATTTTAAAATAGCTATTCTAAAAACCGCACAAATAATTGATTGTCAATAGTTTTCTTGTTTTGGTAAATTTCCGCGTATGAAAGAGACTTTATTGCACAAAATGCTGCGAAACTTGACGGTAAAAGAGTTTAGCGAATTCGTTGCCTTTGCCGACTCGCCGTTTTTCAACCGAGACAAACGAGTAGTCAGTCTGCTTGAACGGCTGCAAAAAGCACACCCGGAATTCAAGGAATCGCCCGCGATTGCTATGAACACCTTGGTGAAAGAATTGAAACTCGGCTCTGAAGGCAATCTACGCCAGCTGTATTCCCGCACATTCAAACTGCTCCCAGGTTTTTTTGCCCAAAAAGAACTTGACCAGCAACCAAATACCACCCGACTGTTGCTACTGGACGCGCTGCTCAACCGCTCGTTGGAAAATGAGTTTCGCAGTGAACTGCAAGACTTTGAGCAGAAGATTTCACTTGATGATCAGCCCTTCCATGCCCGGTTACGCCTTTATGATTTCCGTTTACAGGAACAAAACAGGGGTTGGTCCAAGGGTTTTGTTTTACCAGCCTATCTCGATAGTAGCACCGCTTATTTTTTGTTGAAAAAACTGAAACAGGCCAGTATGCTACTGCTTTTACAGCGCGTTTACAAACAAATAGTGGAGACCAACTTGCTGCACGAAATGGAATTCCTGCTGCCGTTCCACGAAAAATTGGTGAAGAAGGATGTTGTTTTGTTTGCTTGGAAGCAAATGTACGACTTGCTGAACAGTGCAGACCCTGGGGAAGATGGTACCGGACTCTGGCAGTTTGTGGAGAAAAACAAGGCCAACATCCCACCCAAGGAGCAAAAAGACCTGTTTAACACCCGTAGTAATTACCTTGTGGGAAATCTCAATCGAGGCCATTACAGTACGCTCGCCGAGTTGAACTGGTTTTACGATAACCTTACTGAGCTCTACCGTTTTGCGGTAACCAACAATCTGCTCCACGAAGGTATGTACATCACGCGGGAGCGATTTAAAAATGTACTCTCTGCGGCATGTAGTGCCGGACAATCTGGATGGGCAAGGGATTTTCTTGCCGAGAATCTAGTAAAGGTGATGCCTAATCACCGAGAAGATCTTTGGAGTTTTTGTGCTGGAATGATAGCATTCTACGAACATGATTTTCAGAAAGCGGCAGTACTCCTCTCCATCGTTTCCACCCACAGCAACGAGTTTTATTTTTTTGATGTGGCTTCTTTGCTAATGCGCATTTACCTGAAAGAAAAGAATATGGACTTGTTCGACTCGCGGGCCGAGGCGGTTCGAAAAAAATTACCCAAAACCGGATTTTCTGACAACAACCGGCGCAATTATTCCAATTATTTCAGACTGCTGAAAGAAATGTTCGACCTGAAAAATCATCCGGCAACCAATGTAAAAGCATGGAACACGTTTCAGGAAAAAGTCAAAAATACCAATCCGGTGAATCAGAAAAAATGGCTGCTAGAGAACATTCCCTGAATAACAATACTAGGTACTGTCCAAAAACAAAAAAGCCCAGTTCGCTGTAAAGCGAACTAGGCTAAAATTTTGAGTTGGCACCGACCTACTCTCCCGGGACATCTGACCCAGTACCATCGGCGCTGACGGGCTTAACTGCTCTGTTCGGAATGGGAAGAGGTGAACCCCGTCGCCAAAGGCACCAACATTTCTTTT
>JBJXGO010000304.1:0-2976 GCA_046160345.1 Saprospiraceae bacterium | reverse complement strand
TCATGCCCCGTTTCAGTAATTCTTTGGATCAATACTATCTGAATTTCCCAACCACGCCTTTATATCTGGGACAAATGTTCACCGGCGGCTGGTCTGGTGCTATCGTGATCCAACGGCTGCATCTCGATGGCTTTGTTCCGGGCACTATCAATACGGTGACTCCAAGTCTGGACGTGGACATTCAGATTTCGCCAAACCCGGCTACCGATTTGGTACAGGTTAATCTGGATTTTGGCAAAAACACCCCGTTTGCTACAGTATCCCTGATGAATGGTTTGGGCCAGACGATTCGTTCCGAGCGTCTAAGCAATTACGAGGCTGGCCAGGTGAATTTCAATGTGAAAGATCTGGCTTCGGGTATGTACCTGCTTCGGTACGCACCGAAGAAGGCATTGCTATTCAAAAAGTTGCGGTTTGCCACTAATCAAACGCCCGCATAAAAACAGAAAAAGCACTCTCCTGGTATCGGGGGAGTGCTTTTTCATTCAGGCTATTCTTGCCGCTGCAAGGCGGTTTAAAAGATTTCGAGTTCCACAATCGGAACATGCGCATTATTCACGGGTCAATTTTGTGGGCACTTTCACCAAAAGCGGTTCATTGCTGGTAGTTTGATAGCAGGCGCCGGGAGTGCCGGGTTCTCCGGGTTTGTCGAATCGGCAGAAACAACCGTCCATCTGAAGTTTGAAATCGCAGCCTCCACAGCCTTCGCCAGTACAGGCGGTCCAGAATGAATCGGCAAAATAGTTGCCCTCCAGATCGGGTTTGAGCCGTACTGCCACGAATACAGATTGTTCCATATCTTCTGCGTGGCGGCTTTCCAGGGTGAGCCACCAATACCCTTCAATCCTTTGACAATCCATCCTTTCCAGGCTGCCTACTGTTGGAAAATTGGCGGATACAGATCGTACAAGTATATCCTCGCTCACAACGCAACGCAGGCGGCCATTTGTAAGGGTGGCCACAGGGTTGTTTTGAGGGTCAAAAAAATCGTTGGCAGAAAGCGGTGCCTGTTGTGCAAGGCAAAATCGTGCCCAAAGGCAAACACAGGCGAGTAGCATTGTTTTCATGGGACATTATTCGTCAATGGTCATTTGTATTTTGGAAAGTGGGGTAGGGAGGGCAACGGCTGTTCCGCTGGCGCTGTCGCAGCATCCCACACAAACACCGTTCATGATGCTGCAATTGTTGCAGCCTGGTGCAGCGCATACAATGGCTTGATCAGAAGCAAAATAGAATTGAGCATGGGCATCGGCCAGGAGTGGTACGGAGAGCAGGAATGGCTGTCGATTTTTATCCTGAAAAACACCTTCAATAAGGAGGCTTGGGTTGCCGTCGCCAAACCTGCTTTTGTATATTTTTAATACCTGACAACCTTGTCCTAAACGGGCTTTCACGGATTTTGCAAGCACGTATTCGCTCACCAAAAGCTGGAATGTGGTGTCGAAACGAAGGGCAATTGGGTCGCTTGCGGGGTTAAAAAAGTTTGAACTGGAGAGATTGGCTGCTTTATGCTGTGCATTTAAGCCTAAAGCAGACAAGAGCATGAAAAAAAGAAAAAGGTGTTTCATTTGAAATTAGTGGTTTAGCGGTTCAGGCCTTATTCCAGTGAAGTTCCGTATAACATATCTTTGAGTTTGGAGCCTTGTACCTCGGGCATTTTGTAAGCGCTGGTGAATTTGTCGAGTGTTTCGTCAATATCGTTTTTGAGTTGCTTGAACTGCTCCGGAAGGGTATTGGAGCATACTTTTTCATTTTCATAACTGCCTGCAATTTTTGAAAACTTCTTATAATACTCCCCGCCTTGCCCTACGAAATTTCCATATTTTTCAATGAAGGACGCTACTCGATCTATGGAGAATTGTAGATTATTGGTGGCCCGGGCGAGTAGCCGCGGGTCAGGGGCGGCGGGCGTTCCGTTATTTGGCGCAGGGTATTCACCCGCAGCAGTGGCAGTTTTGTTCGTTCCGCCCAATGCTTTGGCCACATAATTGTCGAGCATTGTGTAAAGTCGCTCCCAATCGTCGCCGTCGCGGCAAGTAACAAGCGGGATGGTATAGCCAACTTGCCGAGCACAGTCTGAAAACAGGGCTTCGCACTCTTTTTTAAGTGTCAGGTTGGCATCGCGGAGGTAGCCGGTTTCGTAATAGATCACGTTCAGGTCGGCATGCATTCGCACGGTAAAGTCGAGGATACAAGCTATTTTATCTATGCTTTCCTTCTTGTCTTTGTCTTCACCACCGCCTATGGCCAACCCTACAATGGAATAAGCAGCAGAGAGAAAAGGATTGCTTTGAAAAAGCATCGGCATCTGGAAGTTGAACTTCTTTTTCATGCGTTCTTCCAGGGCGCCTTTGGCCTCCTTAAATTCGGGATAATTATGTGGGTTAGAGAGATTTGAGAGCCCTTGTTGAGCTTTGAGACTGCTTAGGTGATGGTCCATACTGAGCACCTTTTCATAGAGCATTTTTACAATTTCGATGCTTTTTCGATAGCGGAGTTTTAGCAATTTTATTTCGTGTTCCTGTTCGAGCCCTTCTAGGGTTTCTTCGAGTTGGATCTTTTCCCACAGCAGTTGAAAGCCGCATTCCGGGATTCGGTTGCGCGGGTCGGCTAGGGCCTGGTCCACATCGTGGAGGCGCATCCTGAGCGGTTCGGTGCGGTCAGCGTACTCAAGTTCCAGTTGATCGAGTTCGGAGTAGGCCGTTTCCATCCAGGGTTGGATCCAAACGGATAGTGAGTCCTTGGGGTTATTGGCCTGAGTAACAGGGAATTGGAGGCAAAACATGACAAAAAAAAGTCCTGTGCTCCGAAGGAACGTTTGAGTTTTCATAGCTTAGAAATTTAGTGTTTGTGCGGGGCTTATACAGAGATGGGCTCCTCAATCATTGTTTAAACTCCTTTTTCCGGATTTCAAATCCGCAACAAAGGCCTCAAAATCGAGACCCTCCTCCTGGTATTTGGCCAGTCCAAAACCTT
>JBJXGO010000303.1:0-4052 GCA_046160345.1 Saprospiraceae bacterium | reverse complement strand
GCGGATGGCTTTCGTTGGGCCATGAGCGCCATCGTGAAGTCCCTGGGATGCCTCGATCGCCACCGCCCGATCCGCGTCCAGGAATGCGCCATCAATGTTGCCGGCTGCTGCTTTGAGCAGAGCGAGCACGCCAGATGCGACTGCCACTGCAGCAGTGTCTGGGCCGCACACTCGAATAATCGTGTCCACGATGCTTTGCGCCTCTGCAGCTTTCGTGGCATCCAGCTGGAATGACACTTTGTCCCCCACATTCCTTGCAGGCACTGAGACGGTGCACAGCGCAAGCCTCGTTACAAGCGTCAACTTGCCTTCTTCCCCAAAGTGTTTGCGCCGTGCGCTCAACGCCATCAACAGGGCGTCCTTTTGTGTCTGTGCATCCCCAAGTGCTCCGGCGGCGACTCCGCGAAAGTACCACGCATACGCCGTGCGGTGGTGGTCGTCGCCGTAGAGGTTGTACCACGTGATGTACACCCTATCCACCTCGGCCGCCTCGTCGACGTACTCCCCGAGGCAACCATGGACGATTGCAAGCGCCAGTCGCGACATGGCCGTCTTGTCATGGTCGGTGCCGTACACCCTCTCCATTATTTCCTGGGTCCGTTGCTGCACGGTGCGCCGTGCACCGTAATCGCCGAGATTGCCAAAGGCGATGCCCAGCTCATGCAAGGCCGCGCCGGTTTCCGCCGACATGGGACCGTGGAGACGCTCGGTGCGCACAACTATCTTGTCTTGCAACAGTCTTGCACCAGTGGCAAAGTCACTCAGGTGGGAAGCGCACGTGGCAAGCCCGATGTACACTTTGGTTGCTTGGTCCGACTCTTCCCCGAAACGGGCTATGACGTTGGGCAGTAGCCGCGTGTAGATGCTTTTTGCTTCCGCGTCTGCGTGTCGGTCCAGGTGTGCTGCTGCAAGCAAGAACAGTGCGTCGATTGTTGCCTCGCCGCCATCACCGTGTTCGTGCACGCATTGCGCTACCAAGCCCTCCAGCGCCTCGTTGGCAACAGTCGGTGCGCGACAGTGCCGCAGCAGCAGGTCACATGCGTGAAGACGTACGGCGCGCGGGACGCGTTCGTCGGTTTGCGCGACCATCAGCGCAAGCGTGTCGACTACGGTCACGGGCCTTAGCGCGGTCACTGTGGCTTCAATGGAGTCCGGGTCTGCAGCGAGCGCCCACCCGAGGAAAGAAGATATATACAAGACCAAAACCCCAGCCACATCGTTGGTTGGTACCCATAGTACGTGTGTATGCAATGGTTTCATATAGAAAAGAATACTTAAAGCACCTTGCAACGACTATTTCATTATTCTACCAGGGTTCCATTGATTACCGCTTCAGCTATGTGTATGGTGGTGACTTTAACCGTGATGGTGTAAATGAAAATGATTTGATTTATATCCCAACTGCTGCTGACGTTACCCAAATGCAATTTGCAAGCCAGACTGTGAATGGTGTGGTTTACGACCAGACTACACAACGTAGTTTATTTGAAGCTTATATTCAACAGGATAAATACATGAGGACTCATAGGGGCCAGTATGCAGAACGTAATGGTGCACAAGCTCCATGGCGCAATCAACTGGACGCAAAGTTTGTTCAGGACATTTTTGCTAAAACAGGTAAAAATAAAAACACCCTTCAATTCACTATTGATGTGTTTAATTTTGGTAATATGCTGAATCCAAGCTGGGGCAGGGTAAAAAACACAAACGCTTCTCAAATCCTGACTGTAACAAATGCAAACCTCCTGGTACCGGGTGGCACCGTTGTACCTCAATTCAGGTTAGCAACAGCCCAGGGACAGATTGTTACCCGTACTTTTGTTGATAATATCAGCGTAGCATCAACTTACAATGTTCAATTTGGTCTTCGTTATATATTTAACTAATACATAGTTTTTTCTTTATAAAAAAACCCGTTCTAAAAAGAACGGGTTTTTTATTTTATTCAAATTGCCTTCATTCTTTTTTCTTTCCCCATCCCCACTTTAAAAACGCAGGCATAGCCTTTGCCCATGTAGCCACATCATGTTTTCCATCCGGCATCTCCAGGTAATAAATATCGTTTTCAGATGAATAACCTTTTTTCTCCAATTCTGTTATCAGATCCCTTGTGTCTTCTATGGAATCAATGATCCCGTTTTTATTTCTGTCTTTGGTTTCATCTTTATTACCGCATTGCAGAAAAAACTTCAGCCAGGGGAAATAATATCCGTTTCTTATTTGCTGGTGCATGATCCTGTGTTTGTCATCATCATATTCCTTATCATACTGGTCAATATTTCTCCACCATAATGACCCGGAGAATACTCCCACTTTGCAAAACTCGTTGGGATGGTTCCATACTATATCCAAAGCCGAAAGCCCGCCAAGTGAAAACCCTGCAAATGCTTTTTCATTAAAAGATAACGCATTAAATTTCTTGTTTACAAAAGGCAGAAGCTCATTCATTATAAATAAAGTGTACAGGTCAGCCTTTGCGCCAAAACCTTTAAAGTCTGGCTTACCTGCCACTCCATATTCCATTTTTCGTTCCGGGCCGCAATGAATAGCCACACAAAGAAGTGTTTCCAACGGATCAGCGGCTCCAAATAATTTTTCCAAAATAGACTCGAAGTCCATTTTAATCAGGTCCTGGCCATCATTGATTAATAATAGTTTTGATTCTGAATGATCAGGCACACAGCGGTGAAGATAAAAATCCACATCAACCATACGGCCTAAAAAAGTGGATTCGATGGATGTATTTTCAACC
Source organism: Saprospiraceae bacterium (assembly GCA_046160345.1). Lineage (GTDB taxonomy): Bacteria > Bacteroidota > Bacteroidia > Chitinophagales > Saprospiraceae > M3007. The sequence goes on along the minus strand of JBJXGO010000303.1, from coordinate 1,300 downwards.
AGGATACCGGATACTTTCGTCCATTGCATGGCTTCAAAAATAGGGATTTATTGTAAATGAATTTATGACCTCCGCCTTGTCATCATTATGAAACCATCAGAGTTCAGACCATTACTTAAGTCTCTTAATCACTGATTTGTTTATTTGGCCTGTACAGGATAAATTTGATGAAATCCTATACAGGACGGTATTTGTTTCTAAAATATTAATAACTAATTATGAAGAAAATCGGAGTCCTCCATGGAAAAGAACGTTCTTTTCCCGAAGCATTTGTTGCAAGAGTAAATAGTAAAAATATTCCCGGCATTATGGCTGAATCTGTCCGCATAGATAAAGCCATGCAGGGTGTGGGAAGCGGGTATACAGTGATCTTTGACCGTATCTCACAGGATGTACCCTTTTACCGTACCTGGTTAAAAAATGAAGCTGTTTGCGGAACTGCTGTTATTAATAATCCATTCTGGTGGAGTGCTGATGATAAATATTTTAATAACTGCCTGATGACAAAACTGGATGTGCCGGTCCCAAAAACGGCAATCATCCCATCCAGGGAATTACCCACTGATACATCAGCAGAATCTTTTAGCAATCTTATTTATCCGCTTGATTGGGAATCCATCTTTAAATATGTTGGCTTCCCGGCCTATATGAAACCCTTTGCCGGTGGTGGATGGAAAAGTGTTTACAAACTGACAGATGCAGAAGATTTTTTTACTAAGCATGGAGAGACAGAACAATTGGTGATGATGCTGCAGGAAGAAATTGTTTTCACTGAATATTACCGTTGCTATTGTATTGGCGGAAAATATGTCCGCATCATGTCATACGAGCCCCGCAACCCGCATCATCTTCGTTATGTGGCAGATTTCAACCCATCGCCGGAAAGACTGAAGCAAATGACGGATATCGTTTTGCGAATCAATAAATATCTCGGCTATGATTTCAATACGGTTGAATTAGCAGTAAGGGACAATGTTCCTTACGCCATTGATTTCTGCAATCCTGCCCCCGATGCAGAAAGAACAAGTGTTGGTGATGAAAATTTTGAATGGGTGGTTGAGACAGCCGCAAACTATGCGATCGAAAAAGCAATGGAACATAAAGAAGGAGCAGATAACCTGACCTGGGGCGAGTATGTGAGAAGAAGCAGTAATAAAACATCTTTAGTATAAATAGTTTGTAGTTTATTGTTTATGGTTTGTAGTTAAGGAAAGTAATAAAACATAAAAACTTTTTGCAAACCGGAAACAAACTATAAACTACCAACCACAAACTATAAACTTACTTATGAACCTTAACT
>JBJXGO010000302.1:0-3583 GCA_046160345.1 Saprospiraceae bacterium | reverse complement strand
AGCTGAAAATCAGGTTGCCGGGCCTTTTGATACACGAGCAGCACTGCATCCTGGAAGAGGTCTTTGGCATCCGCTTCCGTTCCACCGTAGTCACGGATCAGGCCGCGAATGACAGGGAGTTGCTGTTGGTAAAGACTGCCCAAGGCCACACGGTCGCCTGACAAGATAGCCGATAAATAATCCGATTGCTCCATAGTAGTCGAGATTTCGGGGCAGCAAAGTGCTTCAAAGGTAATTCATTAAGCAAGGATTGCAGTTTGCCAGATACATAATTTTTGTCGGGTTTTTTTTGGCAGCATGCTGCCTGAGCGCTGCTTTTTGCAGCTGATTAAAAATATTTCCAAAATAATGTATCGGGGCGTGTCACCTGTCGTGCAGAAGACAAATACACAGAGGTACAGGTTCGAAAAGTGGGTGGATTCCCAAGCACAAGCACCCGAACAAATGAGATTCTTGAAAATCAATGAAACGCTCTAGCATTCTTTCATTTTTTAAAAATTTGAATCAAGTCATGAAAAACCTTTCGCAATTATCTGCAAGCTGGCTCACAACTGTCCTCATTGTTTGCCTGACCCAAACGGCTTTTGCTCAATGGACTGGCAGCGCAACCATCTTGCCCACTAACTCCAACGCAAGCGTCGGTATCGGCACCACCACGCCCCTTGCGCGTCTGCACGTCAAAGGTGCCGGCCTAAACCTCAAACTAGAATCCACCACTACGATGAACTTGCTGGGTTTTCACTCAGGCACCACGGTCAAAGGTATCGTCGGCACCCTCGGCAACGTCAATGACATGAATTTTGGCACCTTCGACGGTAATGGCTCCGGAACGGTCAACCTGGTCATAGCCAACTTGCCAAAACTTACCCTACTTCCGAGCGGCTTTGTCGGTATTGGCCTGACAGCCCCAGCCACTACCCTTCACGTAAAAAGTGCAGCCTCGGACACCATGCCGCTTAGAATAGAATCTGGTTCGAGCACCATTAACCGAACGGAATACTGGCTTAATGGGGCCAGGAAAGGGTATCTCCGGGTCAGCACGGATATGGATTTTGGCACCAGTTCCAGCGGCTCCAACAAATTACACTTTGTTACGGGCGGAACACGCCGCATGACGGTGCTTCCCAGCACAGGTTACGTTGGTATTGGAATTACCAATCCCCAAAATCAATTCCATGTAAAGGGAACCGGAATTCCGTTCCGTCTGGAATCAACTAATCCGGCCATCAGGATGGATTTTTATACCCCTGATGGAGTCAAGGGCTACGCTGGCATATTTTCCAGTAACCCCGCAACCCCTCCAAACATGGACTTCGGCACCCTTGGGGGTACGTTGGGCAATGTAAACCTCGTCATCAATTCGACGCCGTGCCTGACAGTATTCAATAACAGCAACGTCGGGATCGGCACGGTCATCAGCAATCCATACAAGCTCTCCGTCAACGGCACGATTCGCGCTAAAGAAGTACGGGTCGAGACAGGCTGGGCCGACTATGTTTTCGATGAAAACTTCCGCCTTCGCCCTCTTGCTGAAGTAGAGCAGTTCATCCAAGTCAACAAGCACCTGCCAGACGTGACATCCGCCGCCGACATCCAAAAAGACGGTTTACAAGTGGCCAAACAGATGACCGAGATGATGCAGAAAGTGGAAGAACTTACGCTGTACGTCATTCAATTGGATAAGGAAAATGCGGCGCTCCGGGCACGTGTGGGAGCGCTTGAAGCCGCTCGAAAGTAATCAATCCCTGCGCCGGTGCGACCAGATTATTTTCATCTTCTGTGTCACCCGGTCTCGAATGCCACACATTATTTTCTCTTTTCAACAAATTCGAGTGATGAAAAATAAATTCTTTTTCTTGCTTTTTGGAGCGCTGATGGCCGCTTCGCCTTTGTCAGCGCAACACACCATCCAATGCGGCGCTCCATCGCCGGAAAAACCGCTTATATTCCGTGAAACTTCAGAACCGCTGCCTGACGACAGTTATCTGTACGTTTACCAAATCTATGTTCACCTCCTGAGCGATGATGATGGCAGCAAGCTTGCCATGAGCCCTTGGGATTTAGGGACAAACCTCCAAAGGATGGCCGGCTACTTCCAACCACACAACATCTGTTTTGAGTTGGTTGGGATGGATTACATCAACAATACCGAATGGAACTCCAAGTTCGAGTTGGGCATGATTGGTGCATTGCACGCCGTGAACCCGCATTCTAATGCCATTGATATTTACATCCACAATGGAAGCATTGGCGGTTGGGGCGGGATGGCGTACGACTATCCTGGCACTCATTTCTCAGTAGCTGGATACGCCCCCACCCTTTTTGAGCATGAAATGGGGCACTGCCTTGGCCTGATGCATACGTTTGAAACAGGCGCCATCCTCGAATGCCCAAGCGGTTCCAATGGCTCGACGACGGGCGACCTGATTAAAGACACGCCGGCAGATTTCCCTGGTTCCGAAGCTTTTGTGAACAACTGCGTGTATACCGGGGACTCGGCAATCTTCTGTTCGGGCGCCAACTGGCTGTACAAGCCCCTCACCAACAACATCATGAGCTATAATCATAGTGATTGTATCACAAGCTTCACCGCAGGACAAGGTGTCCGGATGCGCAACATGGCCGATACCACAAGCTTCTTGAAAACCCGCCTGGCTCCCGAAAATAGAACGGTGACAGGAATGACCCTGGGGGGCGAATTTGGGTTTTCCGCCAAAAACACGATCTCGATTGGCAATCTTGGAGGCTTTGGGAATGTAAACATCACAAGCAGCGGATATGGGGTTTTCACCGCTGGGTCATTGGTGAAATTACTCCCCGGCACCTATATTACTGCTAATGCCGACGGAACAAACAGGACCAGGATAAAAATCAACGATTTGTGTGACGGGAACGGCATAATTGGGGATGACCCAAGCAACGATCGTTCCATCCCATCGAATGGGGTCGTAGCAGAGCCCGTGTTCCAGTGTAGTATTATGCCCAACCCATTCTTGGGCAGCACGAACGTGGTTTACACGCTAACGGAACCATCACGCATTGGCATCCGAATCTTCAACGCTACGGGCGGGCTGGTCGCTACGTTAGTTCCCGGACAGACTCAGGAGGCTGGTGAATACCGCTACGAGTTTGACGCGAAAGATTTGGCGACAGGGATCTATTTCCTCGACGTCCAAAAGGACGGTATTCACACGACCAAACGGCTTGTTTTGATTCCTAAATAGCGAAATAACCCTGTCTTGACCCAATAATCCGTGCTCCAGATTAATAAATAGTCTGTACTCCTGTTGGGAATCATTGGCAAATTAAGGGATTCCCAGATGTCTTAACCCCAAATTTGAAAGTTTTACTCCCAGTGTCGCCTTTGGATGTTCTTGTTACTTCTAAATTTTTCAAACATGAAACATCTTTCTTTTTCTTTACGAATATCTATTCCCCCAATCCTCAACGTTTTTCTTGTGACCATCTTTTGCATACTGGCTAGTTGGCCAATTGCGGCTCAAATTACGTACCCACGAACGGTATCCTTCGAGACTCACGACCAAAGCCTATGGGGCGCGGGCCCGGCCTTTATCGCCGGAGA
>JBJXGO010000301.1:0-13027 GCA_046160345.1 Saprospiraceae bacterium | reverse complement strand
GCCTAGAAAAAACCGAGATTCATGCAACAAAGCCAATAAAAGATGAAGATTATGGACTTGATGATGCAGAGAATCTTTACAAAGTTTCTGAAACCAATCTTTCTAATTTAATATCTGCAATTGAAGCACAAGAAACATCAAAGCATCAAAAACGAATAGAAATCTTGTTTTTATTATTTGCTGGGATTACAATTGCATCTGTTTATGTAGACATTGTTTCATTTATTGAGGTGAATCAATCAAATTTCACACAATTAAATACCCATTTTCTTGAAACAAAATTTCTAATCTTCTTGATGCTTTTTGTATTAGCCTTCATAATGATAATTACAAGAAGGAAAAGGTATTAATGGTGCTAACTCTGCGTGGCTGACAACCCCTCGCTAAACGCGGCGGTATGGCAGTCACGCTCACGTTCCATACAAAAGAATAAAAAACTCGTAAAAAAATTCTATTATATGAAAAATCACTTTACCATCCAATGTGCAGCCGCAATCCTCCTAATGTTCAGTTGCAAAACCTACGGGCCATCTCCTTCCACGCAATATCAATATTATAATGTTCTGCAACAATCCTGGGTAAATTACCAAGGCAAACAGGATATTTTGCCACCTGGTTCTCGCATTGCCATTGATGATTGGGGCGATGTTTATGTGGCAGGCGGCTCTTCCGGGGCTGCTGGTACTTCAAATAAAATCACATTGACAAAATACGATGCAACAGGCAAGACTGTTTGGAACAGGACACCCGACAGCTCAAATGACAGGCACGATTACCCTACCGATTTGGCAATGGATCCCGCTGGCAACGTTTGTGTAATCGGTGGCAGCACGGGGGCAGATGGAACAATGGCCCTCCTGACTATAAAATACGACCGCCACGGCAATGCGCTTTGGTCGAGGCAGTACCAGAAAGGCAAGCTGAACAGGCCGAAAGACCTTGGAACTGATGTTCAGGGAAATGTATATGTGTTGGGGGAAACGAAATCCCAGAATTCAGATTATCTAATGTTAAAATACAACAGCAAAGGAGACCTGCTTTGGGAAAAATTATATGACAACGGGAGCGATGACCTCCCGACCGGGATTAAAATCGATAAAGAAGGAAACGTGATTGTTACGGGTCAGAGCATGGACAAGTCCAATGACTATGCGACCCTAAAATTAAATTCAAACGGTGTTGTCCTTTGGGTTAAGCGTTACGACGGCGCAATGGCAGGCCTGGACGGCGCTATCGAAATTTCGGTGGATTCGCAGGACAACATTTATGTAACCGGCAATAGCACGGAAACAGAAAACGACCTTGATATCACAACCATAAAATATAGCAAACAGGGTGAAATATTATGGAAACATGTGTACGACAACGCCCATCTCGACGATGTTGTAGGTGCTTTAAAAATTGACAACAACCAGGACGTGCTGATGACCGGTGCGTCTTCGATGAGCAATACTGCACCTGTCTTAATCACCCTAAAAGTAAATGGGGTTTTGGGCACCTTGGCGTGGGAACAAACCTATTACGGTGTGGGAACAGCCAAACAAGGAGCGGCAGGCATTGTCGTTGACAAGTCGAACAACCTGTACATCGCTGGCAATACCAACAATGGCAAGGACCAAGATTTTGTGCTAATCAAATACAGCACCAAAGGAATTGAAGAATGGCATCGTGAATTCAATGGCCCGGACGACGGCCCGGAAACGGTTGAAGGTATTGCCATAAATCGGGCAGGTGACCTGTACGCCACAGGGCAGGAAAGTAATCAGTCCGGTGATTTTAGAACCTTGACGGTCAAATACGGTATCAACAAGGTAATTGTCCCTCCCAATTTCAACAACGAACCTCCTTCGCCCAGTTTTACCTACTTTCAAAACAAGGGGCAAATCATCGACACCGATGGCAAAGCAAAACATGGAATTAAATTTTATACCAATAACAGGTATCCCGAAACCTACTTGTCGGACAGCACGATTTCCTACGTGTTCATGCGATTGGACTCCTCGGACGCACCGGATACCCTGAGCCGTATTGATTTGCGGTTTGTCGGCAAATCGGCACAGAGAAGTGCCGCCCATCCATTTTCGGGGACCGAAGGGGTACTACACTATTATCAGGCGCATATCCCAGAAGGCAGAACCAACATAAACGGTCATAACCGAATCGTATATCCTGAAATTTATCCACGGATCGATTTGCATTTGTCCAGTGGCCAAACGGGGTTGAGGTATTCTTTTGTCACCAATACAGGTGGGAATGCCAGGGCTATAACATTACAATTTTCAGGGCAAGAGAAACTGGGCCTCGATGGTGCCGGCAATTTGACGGTCGCTACCGCAATCGGAGCCTTGCGCTTAAAAAAACCAATGGCCTTTCAGTTGGGCAGAAACAACAATCTGCTGCCAGTTCCCAAACAACCCACTTATCTTGACCTTGGCGGTGGCATAATTGGTTTTGACCTGGCCGATTATAATTACAGTTTGCCGTTGGTGCTGCAGATTGATGAAGACCTGCCACCGTCCACCTTGTCATCAGGAGACCTGGAATGGTCTACCTATTATGGCGGGACTGGTTACGAAGAGTTTTGGGACGTAAAAACGGACAACAGCGGGTTGGCCTATGTAACTGGGTTCAACGAAGCGGGGAACTTCCCGGTACTTAACTTCATGCAAGGAACAAATCTGGGGTTCCGCGATGCCATTATGTTGAAATTTAACAATACCACCCGGGTCTATGCCACTTATTATGGCGGCGCAGACTTGGAAACCGGCTATTCCGTTGCGCCGGATGCCGCCGGGGCGGCGGTTGTCATGGGCAGGACCTGGAGCCAAAACTTGCCTTTGCTCAACCCCGGGGGAGGTGCTTATTTTGACAACGTGAACGCTTGTACGGGTTTTACTTGTGAGGATATGTTCGTCATGAAACTGAACCCAAATGGCACCCTAAATTGGGGGACCTATTACGGTGGCACGGGCGGAGCAGTCATGGCATTAAACAAAGCCGGTGAAATGGTCATGGACAATCTCGGCTCCTTTTATATCGTCGGCAGTGAGGGCGGCAATACGACGACGCTGCTCAACCCTGGCGGGGGCGCTTATTTTTCCAACAGCGGGACCGGGTTGATCACTAAATTCAGTGCTTCCGGGCAGCTTTTGTGGGCCACCAAATTCCCTTGTCAATACATCTCCGGTGCAAAAATAGATGCAGCGGGCAATTTGTACATTACCGGGACTGCCCAGTCGGGTCTGCCCATTGTTAATCCCGGAGGGGGGGCATTTATCCAGTCTGCCCCTGCTGGGTTGCACGACGGCTTTGTTGCCAAATTCAACAACAGCCGCCAATTGATTTGGTCAACGTATTTTGGAGGCTCCGATACCGATCTGTGCAGGGGCATTACCACAGACAACACGGGGAGCATTTATATTGCCGGAGAAACGATGAGCACCGATTTTCCGGTGCTGCACCCGGGTGGCGCTGCTTTTTTCCAGCCCACCTTTCAAGGAACGGGGACTAACATAAATTTTTTCAGGGGTGATGCCTTTTTTGCCAAGTTCAATCCGTCCGGAAGCTTGTATGGTTCGACGTATCTCGGAGGCGTTTTCAACGATGGGGGATCGCACTTGACGACAGACAACAATAATACGGTTTATTTGGTGGGCTCCAGTGCCAGCAATTCGCTGCCGTTTCCCGCCGCAAACCCTACTGGCTGGTTTGCCCAGACCAACCTAAACAATACCCCGGGAATTGAAGATGACGGGCTGATCATGGCCTTCAAACCCGATATGAGCCTAAATTACAGCACTTATTTTGGTGGCAACGGATTCGATGTTGCCTACAGTGCACATGCTTATCAATCGTCCAAGCTCTATATCGTCGGTGCTACCGGCAGCACCGCGGGGTTTCCAATTACAAATTACGGATCGGGCTACAACCAGGCTTCATGCGGGTGTAGCTTGGCCGATGGGTTTATCGCACGGCTTGACATTGCGCCGTGCAGCCTGATGGGCGCTCCTTGTAACGACAATAACAATTGTACTATCAATGACGCTTACGACAGGTTCTGCAATTGCACGGGCACACTCCTATCAACTTATGACTTAATGGTTGCCGATGATCCCGTCACCGATTTGGGCCTGCAACCGAACAACGGCAACCTTTGGGCCGGCGAGATCTGGAATTGCCACAGCAGCAATTCTTGTCCGGTGAACGCCATGTCAAACCCGGAATACAAGACTAGCGGGAACAATTATTTGAGCGTCAAAATAAAAAACGTCGGGTGCAACATCTATTCGTCCGGAAACGCTGTCGTCCACTTATATTGGACAATTGGCAGGACCGGCGAAATATGGGACCATGACTGGGTGCTCAGTGCCAGCAATCAAATCAATGGCCACATCGCAGGGCGAGAAATTACCCCTGCTGGAGGACTGCCGATCCTGTCTTCCATTCCTGCTGGGGCGTTTACCATATTGGAACAGCCTTGGATTGCGCCCAACCCGGCAAATTTTAACATGGGACCCTCTCCGATGCTTTGTTTTTTGGCGCGTACAGAGTCGCCACAAGATCCGATCACCGGAGAAGCGATCGGGCCGACCGCTATCATCGCCAACAATGTTCAAAACAGCAACAACATTGCCACCATAAATGCCATGCTTGTCGATTTGGTTGCCAATATCAATAACCCCAATCCGAACCTGCAGACGTACACCATACTCATCAACAACCCGAACGACCACGAAGCGCTTTACAACCTTGATTTATCGGAAACCGGTATGCCGGACGGAAGGTTTTTCACCGATGGAAGTATCGAGGTGATTTTCGATTCGGTGCAAACAAAGAACTTCGCATCGGTAAGGCTTTCGCCAAATGTCAGCCGTACTGGCCCGAACAGCTTTCAAGTGAAAGGGAATGATGTCAGGCATGAAATCAAAAACATCAGGTTGGGGCCCAATGAAAACCTGGTCGCCGGGTTCCGGTTTTCATATGCCGGAAATTCGGAGAAAACCAAGCATTATCAGGTCCGGATCAGCGGAAACTATCAGGGGCAGGAAAAAAATGCACCGGCCTTTTTCTACAATATCAGGGCGCAAAAAAACAACCATTGACCGTGGGCGCCATTTCCAATTATTAAAATCAATAAAGAAAATGAAAAGGCAAGTATCTTGTTTGAACCAAATTAAGTGGACGTTCTTCCTGGCAAGCATGGCCGCACTGCTCTCCGGGTGCGCACAGCAGATATTTCTGAACACTTACGGGAATGCCGGCGCCGGTGAAGTTGCCAGTGCCGTTATCGAAGCGCAAAACAAGGACCTGATCATGGTGGGGAACAAGCAGAGTTTCGGAAACGCTAGCACAATCCTCAGGCGTACCGACAAAAATGGGGGGATTTGGTGGACAAAGGAATTGCCTTCAACAGTAGGCGTGGGAAATTTGCCTTCCGCCGTTATCGAAGCTGCAAACGGCAATATCGTCGTCATCGGCTCTTCCATTGGCAACATCATAGGTGGGGATTTTTTTGTCCTCATGACCAACCCGAACGGCAACCTGATCTGGGTCAAATATTACAACGGCCAACAGCTGGTCGGAAAAAGCATCATCGAAATACCGGGCGGCCATTTTATGATTGCTGGTTCTGTCCAAATGAGCTCGACCGCTCGACAATCTTTTTTGGCAGAAATAGATGCCAACGGGACCCTGCAATGGAAAAAATATTATCCCACTGGGGCGAACGAAGATGCTTGTGGCATTAAAGCACACCCCAACGGCGGCTATGTCGTGGCAGGGGAAAGCCAATTGGACAACAGTGCTTTTCTAATGAAGGTCAACAATATTGGGGTGGTGGATTGGTACAAAAACTATACAGCCGCTCCGGGCGGTCTGGCAGGGATAGGCCTGCAGGTTTCCGCCACCAACCTGATTGTTACGGGCCATGCGGGCATTCCATCATCTTCCGATCCTTTTCTGCTTGTCACCGACTTGAACGGCGATTATGTCTGGTCCAAAAAATATCTGATGAATTTGCCCCAAGATGACTGCACGGCCACTTCGACGGGCGATGGTGGGTACCTGATTCAAGGACATACGCTCTCCGGGGGGGGCAACGCTGGCCGTGTGTTTATGCTGAAAGCTACCGACTTGGGCGACCCGGTCTGGTGCAAGGAATTTACAGGGGTACAGACGGTACTTAATACCAACTTCCTCGCTGGCCATGGTTCTGCCACGCCCGTACGGCTCTACGACAATGGCTTTGCACTTGTTGCAGGGCAAAAAAACTCAACCAATGACTACGACATGTGCCTGTTTAGAACGGACAAAAACGGCAAAATCCCTTGTCAGCAGGTCAACCTGATACCAACACCGGTAGTCTTGACAGAGGACAAGCAAGTTCACTCCGTTGTGGGATATGACTTTCCTTTGTCCGAAAACCAGTACACTGCCCCATTGGCCTCTGTCCAGATTCCGGGCAAAACAATATGTACGCAGGTAAATTGTGTGCGCCCGCCCGATGGATTGGTCGCTTGGTACCCATTCAACAATGCTTTATATGATGCCGTGGGCACCAGCAACGCAATGCCCGGCATCGGCGTTCCCACCCCTGTCTATACATGGGGCAAAACGGGGCCATGCATTAAATTGGATGGAATTACAGATTATTTTGTCGCGCCAACCGCCGCGCCCTTGGATTTTGGGACAGGCGACTTCAGCATCGACTTCTGGATAAGAGCAGACAACAACAGTCTGGGCATCAGCACAGTCATAGACAAAATGGGACCAAAAGGTTACAACCTAAACTTGAACAACGGCGTGCCTGAGCTCATTCTCAACGACGGCGTTGCTGCCACCTTTAGTTCTGGGGCGAACATTGCCGACAACAATTGGCACTTTGTTGCTGTAAGCGTTTCCCGCAACAGTCCGACCGGTGGAACCTGGTACATCGATGGGGCAATTGGCGCAACATTCAACCCGACCGCACAAAACAATACATTGTCCAATAACACGCCCCTTTACATCGGGCAAAGGGCCCTGGGCAGTGCGCAAAAACTGAAAGGGGAACTGGACGAACTTGAATTGTTCAATACTGTGCTCGATTATGCCAAAGTCCAGGAACTGTATTTTTCCAGTGTCGAAGGAAAATGCACCAATACAGCTTATGCACCAGAATATGCCGGTTTATGCGTCGGCGACCTGCAAGTGACCGTTGGTTTCTCCCTTTGTAATTACGGTACAGGCACGCGCACATACTCGCTCCTTTCCATTGATGGCCTTCCTGCCAATCAAACCGGCTGCGATGTGAATGGCCCGACTGTCTACACCCTGCTTTCCGCTGCTTCGATTGCCGTTCAGCAGGGCGACTGTGGTCTGGTGACGGTCAGTTTGCAAAAGCCGAGCGGTTTGATTATTCCGTTTCAAAAGGCTTGTTATCAGGCGGTGTTTCAGGACGACCTTGGAAACAAGTTTTGGGCAGATGGCAGCATGGTGCTTATTAATTGTATTCAATTAATCGAAGAAGGCAATGTGCGGACAAAAACAGAAAGTTCAGGCCCTTATCCGTTGTCCATCAACACGCCAAAAAAAATGAATATCATGATAGAGCCTGAAAGGGAACTCAAACAGCATTTTGTGTATCGTTTGTCCGCTAAAAATGCCGTGGGCGAAGACCTACCAAATGGGTTTACCATTAATGGTCAACAATCGGTTACCGGGTCAATCGAGACTGAGTCCAACAAACCAATCGGCATTCCTTTCGAGGTGCGGTTCAGTGCATACAGCCCGCTCACACCAGTACAGGTGCTGCTTGAAATTGAAAACAATGGCATTTTTAAACCGGTTACAAGTTCAAGTTTTATTTGTAAGGGAGAATAAGAAAAGAGGTACCAAATCGTCCATTCGATTCGACACCGCTTTTTTGTCTAAAATTCAATTTCTAAAGAGGTACTTGCCCGGCGTTGTTGGTTGCCTGCTGTGTTTTTTAGGGAACAATAATAAGCATGGAACAATCGCTTCCCAAAAATGCTTCCTAAACGTCGCAAATTCGGGAAGCGTAACGATGGCAGAAACTGAAAAAATAAATACCAAGAGTACAAGTCATGCATTTATGGTTATCTGAAAAGGCTGTTTGATTGAAACTTGAATCCAACATTCTCATTATTCATCACCAAACAATTTTTACACATGGAAAAAATATTTATATTTTCATCGCAACTGGGCTTACCCCTGAGGTTACTATTTCTTTTTATCATCATGACCTTATTGTCAGTTGAGGCGTTAGCACAGGACACGACGCTGGCTCGCATACCACAAGTCGAACTCACACCCGTGGACCAACGTGAGGTTATGGAACATTACATCAACAAAATATGGACATCTAAAGGCTGGCAAATTGAAATTTTTGACGGCGCCGAAGCACGTACAAAGGCATCGGCACTGCGCTTTGGGCAGGAAATACTGATAACGACTTCACCCAACCAGCGGTACTTTACGGTAGCAAAACCGGTGACCAGCTCAAAGGGAGCTACGACGGCCTACGATGTTGAGTTGCGCAGTATGTCTAATTCCGTATTAGCCAAGGGACGGTTGTCATCTCTGGGGAGTGATGGTGAAGAAAGTCACGACGAATTCGTGCCGTCAGATGATGGGCTTGGCATAGTACATAAGGCTAATTTAGTCCTTTCTGGTCGTCTGCACTTCGTCTTTTTCCAGCGAAAAAACAGTACGCTGATCAAGCGATTTGAGGTGGACAAAACTGTGTTTTGGAACGCTAAAGTTATTTACGAAGCAACTCAAAAAATGATTGTAGCCACCTTCGAAGGCCACATTACCGACACCAAATTGCCCAAAACTCATGTGCAGTGCTATTCATCCAAGGGAACGCTGCAATGGGAAACTGCGCTCGACAGCCAGCACGTGAAGTCAGAACTGTTTATTTCAGCCTTCGACGGCACTATAGCGTTCGTGAGCCGCAACGCGCAGGACGAGAGGCATAAAAACCTCTTTCTCTTTCGAAAAAACGGCACAATACTCCGATCTCTCCCAGTATATCGCGGCGGACTGTACAAGCAGTCATACTACCGCATAATCGATGGACGACAGTACTTTCTGAGCCCATCCGACGGGGAGTTTTATTATGTGATCGATCCGGCAAACGGTGAAATTATTAACCGGAATACTCAGGGCAAGGAGGGATCATACGTCACCGGGCTAGTCATGTTTCAACAATACATTGTTACATCGTACTTCACTGGCAACTACCAGTCCGGCCCCGGCAATACTCAAGAATTCGCCATTACGGAACGCGGACTGGGGGTGGAAGATTCACATGGTGCGATCGCCTACATTCCACTCCACCTGATCGGCACCCCCTTCTTAGTGGCTACCAAGGCTGGGTTGTTTATACGGGAACAACTCGGGATAGGCATAAATGAAAGAAATAAATTCTATAAAATAGAAATAAAATGAACAACATACGAAATTTATCGCTACTCTCGCTATGGCTGACAGCGCAGATCGCTTTTGCGCAATACCCGCTGCTCCCTCAACATCAGCAACATTATATCAACGGAACCATCGGCGAGGAACGAGGAGGCCGCACCCGCTATCACTACGGGCTCGATATGGCCACCGCCAACGGCACGCTGGTATATTCTATCGAAGCCGGAACATTCAACGCGGTAAACGGTGCCGTTGCCATCGGGCATTACGGCTATGTACATACCGTCAACCATCCATCTAACTTCGTTGATGGCGTGACACAGGTACCGGCCAATGCACATATCGGCTCGGTGACGCAGGAACACGTCCATCTACAACAGAGTACTGGCGACCTGACAAACATCACTGGTTTCGAGGAACAAAATCAAACCGCATGGATTAATCCAATCGGCAACCTCAACCCTATTGATAATGTGGCACCCGACATTGACGAAGCACGACTTTATCGTCAGGGTAACAATAACGGCGCTCACATCACAAACGACCTGACCCTGTTCGGACAGATCGATGTACGGGTAAACGTGGAGGATGCCCGTATCAACGCCGATGGCACAAGCAACGGCTTTGGAGTTGCCCCGTACACGATCAACTACGAGGTAATCGACCTGACTAACACGGTGCTACAGGCTTATACGGGTCTTTCGTTCACCAATGTCCCTACCAACGCCTCCGCACCGACCCTACACAGCTCCAACGCGAACTGGCAAACGCCAAATTTCGAATACTGGATCACCAATGATGCCTTTAATATACCATACGATAAGTATTGGAACACATTGCACCTACAAGGAGGGGCGTATGATGCCTCTGCCCCCTGTCCTGAACAGACAATATTGCCCGAAGGCCAACGTGTGCGGGTACGGGTGAACGCCTGTGATTTTTCCAACAACTGCGACCAGGAATTACTCCCTAATGCCGCCGGTAATTATCTGATTGACAATTTTAAGCCCTATTTGAAAAAAGTAACGGTTAAATACGGTACCACAACAGTGTATGAGGGAACTTGGGATTGTACTACTGCCTGCGCCAACGGTCTGCGTTTCAACGAAGTGGTCAATGTAAAGTCGTTGATTGACGACGTTCCCAACGGCTTTACCATCATCGCCGAGGGCTCCGAGGCGTTGAGCCAACTAGCGTTGTCGATCCCGTCGCTAGGATTGAACAACCTGGTGGCATCGAATATTTCGGCCGACCAGCGCACCTTTACCTTTACCACCGGAGCGATAACGTCTGCCCAGTTCCAATATGCTGCCGACCGTACCCTTAGTTTTTCGGGGCAGGATAACAACAGCAACCTGCTGATGGCGTTACAAACTTTTAAAAATGCGGCCTGCGTGAGTATTCCGACCCGCACGGGAAATAATACCTGGTCGAATCCAACAAACGTGCCGTTCAACAACGACCAGACACATATATTGCCGATATGTCCCAACATTTCATTCTATGACAACGTATTGCTGGACCATCCGACGGGCTGCAATTCCAACGATGGTTCAATCAAATTTCTGACCTCGGGCAATATTCAACCTCAAGAGGTTTTACCTGATTATATCTATACTCGCCACTGGGAAGATGAACAAGGAAATATACTCACGCCTTCAGGATCGTTTCTGATGAATCTTGGCCCGGGCACCTATTGTAAGGTACTTACCGACCCATACGGATGCAAAGGCGAGGATTGTAAGGAATTAACGGCTCAGCATTATCCTGAAATTTTCGAAACCGTTGCTCCTGCTTGTTTAGGCAATGGCAACGTCGGTTCGGTTGAACTGTACGCCTTTGATCAATTAGCCGGAACCTATACCTTTGATTGGAGCAACGGACACCATACGGCCTTCGATAACTATTCCACAATCACTACCCTTGCTCCAGGCATATATAGTGTGACTATCTCGTCGGATGTGGTAAGTTGCACGGTGGTCAAAACGTATACTGTTCTGACTATTCAACCATCGGCTCCGCTATCAGTAAGTTTCACCAGCCTCCAACCATGTCCCGGACAAAATAACGGGCAGATCAATCTTACAGTGAGCGGCGGCATTCCACCGTATTTATATGCTTGGAGTGATGCCCCGCCGAACGGAGTGACAAACACCAGAAACCAACTAATGGCCGGAAATTACATTTCCACCGTCATTGATTACTGCGGTGCTCAAGTGGTGACCAACTTAACGCTGACCCCAATGCAGGTCAACGCCTTTACCCTCACGCCAGTATGTGAAAACCAGGGAACAGGCAGCATCCAGATCGCCAACGGCAACCCGGGCTATACATACGTCTGGAATACCAACCCAACGCAGACAGGTACCAACACTCAAAACTTGCGCAGCGGAAATATATGTGTCACCGTAACCGACAACCGGGGATGCAAGCTCACACGATGCAGCGACTTACGCAATAGGGAATACCAAATTATAGAAGAGAACCTACCCTGCGAAGGCTTTAACGACGGTTCGCTCAAGATGAACGTCTATAATCCATTGGCTGAACTGGTTCAAATAACACTGGACGGTCAGGCCCAGCCCCTTCTGAACCCCTTCGCTACTGAAATAAGCCATCTGGTACCAAACCTGTCATCGGGCGCCGATTATACCATAGTGGTGACCATAGGTGCTTGTGCATATACCTATCCATATACCATGAAACACAAGCCGGTAAGCAGTGTTTTTGATCATTATACAAATGGTATTTGCTATTACGACGTGTACTGCGGCCCGAATTTCATCGCTGACGATGGTTATCAACAGCCGCCTCAGATGGATTTCAACGATGTCAATGGCGCATGGCTTACGAGATGCTCCGTAGGTAAATATTGTAGCGACACTGAAGTGGATGATGTTAAATATTCAAAGAGATGGGTAAAAGCTTTCATCTATTATCAGATTCTGCTCGATGCCTTGGTAAATTCGCCACATAACTATGATTACATCGAATCTCTAATTAAGCATTACGATAATAAAGGCCTGAAATACTGCGATAAGGTGCGCTATTGTCCGGCTAACTTGAAGATAATCACTACCTTTATCGGAACGCATGGGCAGGCCATTAGCTTGGGGAATAATTGCTGGGATCTGAATTGCAACTGGCCAGTTGGTGATGACGCGTTCTGCACACCCAATGAGGTGCCCAATTATTTTTACTCCAGCGGCAACCCGATTAATCCAAGCCCGCCACCAGTGTACTTGTGCGAACCGCGGACGTACAGCCTGTATCAATTGGTCAACTGGAAGGCTGACCTGCTAGCGACGTATCCGAACTTCCTCAACTCGGAATTGCATGGTCTTATCTGCCAATGGGAAGCAGTAGAGCCGGTCGACCCACGTATTTATTGCGCCAGTGTGGCCTTCTGTCTGACCGACTTTACGATCCTGTATAATAACGTCGAGTCAATCGACTGTTCACCTTGCGCGGATCTGTCCTCTTCCCCTATGCCGCAACCGCTCTAAAGTAGAGAGTGTTCATGCAAAGTTCGAGTTCATCCGGGGTTTGATACCCGATTGAACTGTGTGGGCGAAGGGTATTGTAAATTACCGCCCATTCC
>JBJXGO010000300.1:0-31200 GCA_046160345.1 Saprospiraceae bacterium | reverse complement strand
TTTATACCATAGTGGTATCTACAATAATTCCTTTGTTGCTGGAAGCGAGAACGTTTAGACTTTTCATGATTGAGACAGATTAATTTGTGAAATTGATGCCTCAAAAGTCTAGCCTCGCGGCGGGGGGGTAACAAACGGAACACAGGGCGGCGTTACACGAAAGGAAAGCTGGATTGGAGCAGATATTTTAAATAACATATTGATTACCAATATATTATACCCCTTCAAAAAATTTGCTGCCGTTACTTTTTGGAAGATAAATCTTTGGTAAGACAGGCACTTTTTATGGTGCAAGCGCGGGGGGGGACCTCGTAGGTTTTGAGATGTATCTCAACAAACGACAAAGCCGCCTCCCGACTACTCGGAAAGCGGCTCTGCAAAACTAGGTGATTATGAAAAAAGGATTAAAACAGCGGTGTTCGATGTTTTACACTTGTGTCGTGTCGACAATGGCTGTTCCAGTGACGTTAAAGAAAAACGTTTGAAAACTTTTCGTAAGGAAATCCATAGGCAGAAACCGATTATTAAAGTTAAAAAATGAAGCAGGCTCAAAGGTGATCGGCTATGGACTTTTATCAGGCAACAGAATGGCAAAAAATGTTACTTAGGGCTTTTTGCGAAAAGACATAAAATATTGACCTAAACAATTGATTATCAACATACTCTAAATCAATTCTGTTTCATAACGTTACGCAGTGACTTCAACTTTTTTGGCCGCACCAAGCGATTCTATGGTTATTTCCCAAAGCATTTCGTAAGGCATTACCTCGATCTCGTGTGTCTGGTTGGCTACCTGCAAGGGAGTCTCTTTCAGTTTTTGCAAATATCGCTCGGCCTTGGTAGCACTCACGACAGGGTCAAAACCACTGGTGGGAATATGTAGCAGCATTTTCAAAAAGAAATAACTGCGCTGCGCATTGTCGCCCCGCAAGTGTCGGTAACAATATTGTTCTACCGCCTCCACTTCGTCCAGTATCTGCGAGAACCGGCGCTCTTGAAGCATCAAGAGCAGTTTCACTACAATGATGGCGATGTTGATGCCGCTTTTGTCTTTGGAGAAAATGGGCGTTTCGTTGATAAATTTGGCGAGTTTGAATTTTTGGCTGTTCGCTTTGCCATTCGCTTTACCTGCCAATACGAGGTAGTGGACAAATGCCTCATAAATGCGCCAGATCTCTTTCACATTTTCGGGCAAAAACTCAAAACGAGCATGATGGAGCGTTTCGGACAAGATGTTTGCTGCCTGCACAAACTCCTCGGTATGCAATGACAACTGTAGGTACAACTCCCTGTATTTGAACCAGTTGAAGGTACCCTCCTGCATTATTTTGAGACAATAGCATGCTGATATTTGGCCGTCCTCAAACTGCCGCAGCTGGATATTGCAAATAAGGCGTTGGTAGTAAAAAATCTGAAGCGGGACGCGTGGCTCATAAGCGCGACCATTGAAAAACTGAATGGCTTCGTTGCAGTCAATCAGGGCTTTGGCGTGCTCGTTGGCGGCGGTGTGCCGCATCAACCCGATCATGTAGCCGTACATCTGAAGTTTGTACGTCGCGTGTTCCTCCATGAAAGGGTGAATTTGCTCCCAGTACTCCGTAGCGAGGTGGCTCACATCTGTTTGAGCCGAGCGGTTGTTGACGTAGCGGACAATGAGTGTAGTGTACAGAACTTCTGCCTGGTTTTCTGCATCGTAAGTCTTCCGGTGTCGTTCGAACACCTCCTGTGCTTCTCTGAACTTTTTATCGTTGCTTTCACGGAGGCCATACTGGGTACGCAGGTAGGAAGCAATGTCCATGGCCAGCAGCGTAAAATCGTATTTTTCTGCTTGCCGGAGCAGACGAGTGGCGACTGAAAGTGCCGCTGCATTGGCGTTTAATCCCGTTAGGATACGTACCACCGTCCATTGCTTGTGGCATTCGTAATAAGCCCTTTGATAATCAGAGTAAGTCTTCTGGTTGCCATCAATCTCCAGCACTGCATCCAGCAGGCGTTCTCGGAGATCAGATTTTAGCTTGCGGTATTTGGACCCCTCGAAACTTTCGTCATAAAGGGCCTTAGCGGCGGCTTCGTCGGTAGAAAATTTGCCTTTGGCAATACCGTCCCACAGAGCCAATAATTTGGATTTGGAGTCAGCCCCCTTGAGCGGATGAATACCATGCTGCAAGAGCAGTAAAATGATTTCCTTTAGGTCCTGCATAAGCGTGTGCACTTCTTTTATCGCTATTTGCTACTGCAAATAGGCGACAAAATGATTCGACAAAAAATGCAAGGAAACCAACCGCTTAAAGGAACAGCGTCCTCAAAGCGATACCAAAGATAGATATGTTATTGTAAAGGTAAAATGAGCGCCCTGCATGAGATATACGAGAAGTTTAGGATTAAAAAGCCGTTTTCGGCACTGGAGCAAAGGTAGAGACAAATCTAATATTAAAAAATTTACCTCCCTTTTTTACAAAGAACGTAAAGCAACTGACATTTTTACGGTAAAAACTGAACCTATTCGAAGTGAATAAAATGAGCGCTATAACGTTCTCTTGGCCAAGTAACCAATGCCATACCATGCACAAAGCCTTTTTTCTCGTTCTTTTTTGCCCCTTTTTAACTTCGGCCCAAAACCTTGTCGTAAACCCTTCCTTCGAGCAGATCAGGCCCGACGCCGTGGTCGTTCCTTGCGAATTCACGCAGTATTCCTACGATTTCCCCCGCAGGGCAGCCTCCTGGAGTGGTTTCCGCGATGGAACGCCCGACCTGCTCCGCGCCGCAGAAAACTGCGACTGGCTGCTTCAAGTGCATACGGGTGAGCAATGTCTCGGCATCATCACCTATTTACCAGCAGAGGATGTAGGCCAACGCGCGGATTTCCACGAATTTGTACAAGGCCAACTGTCTGCGCCGCTCAAGCCCGGACTGAAATACCGCTTCGAATGCTGGGTGCTAACGGATTCTGCCGTATTGAAAGCGCACCTGAGCAAGGTCTATGGCCTCAAAACCCCGGTGATACCCGTCCAATCCGGCAACCTGGGGTTTTGTTTTTCCGTCGAACCGTTCAAGCTCAACGAGATTTCCCCCAGTTTAATCGCCTCGTCGAAACTGCGCCCACAGGTCAATTTTGCCGAAGTCATCAGCACCGAGGGCCAATGGGCAAAACTGTCCACCAACTTTGTTCCCGACCAACCGTTCCAGCATTTCACGGTAGGCAATTTTTTCTCCGACAAATTGACTGCCAACGATTTATCGTCCGAAAGCCACCAGACGATCGAGCAAAAAAATGCCGCGCTAGCAGCACCCGTGGACAAGATAAAACGGGCGACCTACTTATGTGTGGACGATATTTATTTGGCTTTGGAGAATCCGCCACCTTTACCCGCCTCATTGGAAATAGCACTTTTGAAAGACAAAAAGTACACTTTCAGCGCAGGCCTGCTGTTCGATTCGGGCAAAGCAGAGCTCCGCCCCGAAGCAGGGCCAGCCTTGGATTCGTTGGTGGCTTTTCTTCAAAAATTCCCCGAAGTAGTGCTTGGCATCAGCGGACACACAGACGATGTGGGTACCGACGAGTACAACCTGGACCTTTCAGAACGTCGCGCCAAGTCTGTGCAGGATTATCTGGAAATCAAGGGCATCCGGGCGGATCACCTACGGTCACGCGGTTTTGGGGAAACGCGGCCTGTGGCGGATAACACAACTGAAGTCGGGCGGCAGGCCAATAGAAGGGTGGAATGTATTGTGTTGAAAGGATAAAACGCTTGTGGTTGTAACGTCAAATCGCCAGTAACATGAGTCCCTCGTAAATCAAATACGAGGGACTCATGTTATATGCCTCCCAATGCTTATTTCAATGATCCCGCATCACGCGGTAACTACCACTGACCGTGTGACTTGCCCCACTTGGGCTTTGGAAGTTGCCGCCAAAGGTACCGATAATCAAATCGCCTTGTGGCCCATAAGCCGTCACGTTGGTTAAAAGCGTATGGGGCAACTGAGTGTCGAGCGATACATCGATTGCTTGCAGCCATGTAATGGGGAATGTTCCTATTTGCCCGTTGTTGTCAAAATTGATATTGATCCAGGTAGCGGTACTGTCCTCCGATCCAATTTCCGTAGTGATTCCTTCAAGTCCCCCGAAAGGCGATAATTTCGTAACCGACTGACCGTCAAGCGTGTATTGGATAAATTCCGTGAGCGCAGTGCAAACGCTGAGGCTGCCGACATGGAGGGTGTTGGGGGGCGTGGAGAAGGCGACGGGCGCACTTTCCAGCAAATTCGTGAGATCATAACCTACTACCTCGCCTGTTTGGGGATCATTGCTGCAGTCGATCATCGCGTAGCTAAATTGACCATTGGCAGCGGGGTACAAAAAGCGTTTCGACCCGCCCAGTTCAATCTTTACGCAGCCGTTCGATACAGGCTGACCGTTGCAACCAAGCAATTGCCCACTTATTTTAATCAAAGGCAACTGCGCAGAAGCCGGAATGATGATATCCGGCAAGGTGCTTACGCCTGGAAACGGCCCTACATTCTGAGCATAGTACACCTGGCCGCTACAGTCCTGGGGCGTGATAACTTCCAATTTTAAAGGCTCATCTTTGGGGATGCAGCCACCAAAGTGGCCAAGGCCATCGGTGTAGCCAAAGGACGATGCACCTGTAGAGAGCATGGTGAGGCGAATGCAGGCATTGGAGAGGGGCTGATTGGTGTTTTCCAGGTAAATTTTTCCGTGGAGTTGCGTGAGTGGGAATGGCGCATCGCAGTTCCAGAAAGAGAAGTGGTTTACCTTGCCCACATACTCGTTGCCAATTTTTTGCGCCGATCCTTCTTCCTTCCAATGGCCTTCTTCCAAGTCATAATACCAAAGCGGAATTTCCGAAGGCGCAGCTGCCAATTGACTGCCAATGATGGGCATCCGAAGTTCCACTTCTTTGCCAGAAGCGATTTTTAATTTTTGTCCGTTCGCAGCCTCGATTTCTACGCCAAGCATGCCGTAGGTAGCCAGAAAAACTTCCTCGTCCGCTGCGTTTTCAGCCGTCATGTCGCCTGGTAAAAAAAGTCCAAGCCTCGGGTCAGAGGGATCCAGATAACGCGCAAAAACACGAATGTTGCCAGAATAGGCGTTGCCGTTGGCATCTGTAACTGCGTTGATCGGAAAGTTCAAGCTGGGGCCACCGGGTACATTCACCAGCCCTCCAGTGCTTGAGCTTATGAGGCCGACTTGGTTTTTTGCAAGCAATTGAATCGTGATGGTTTGCAGGGCCTCGTCTTGAACGATGTAGGGGCGAGAAACCTCAAAATAACCGGCCTTGCTGACGGTCACCATCGAGTGCATGGCAGGCAAACGCACAGACTCGAGCCGAAAAACGCCGTTTTTGTCGGTAAGGGTTGATTCGTTGCCCGCCTTTACCAGGGCGCTTTGTACGGCATCGCCATTTTCGTCGATGATGCGACCTGCGAAGCTGACATCGGCCATTGAGGTGTTTTCAAACGGGCCTTCTTCGCGACAAGCCAGGAAAAATCCGCCGAGGAACAGCGCCAGCGGAACGAGTAATTTCAGATTGTGCATGATGTGTAGCAGTTTGTGTGTGAAAAATTTGTGTTGGTCACTGCTACACGCGAAAGCTTGGGTGGGGGTTGGGTAGGTTGAGGGGGTTGAGAATGTTGAGGGTTGAGAATGTTGAGGGTTGAGAATGTTGAGATTTTGCACTCGGCCATCTCAACATTCTCAACGCTCAACAACCTCAACATTCTCAACTCCCTCAACAACCTCAACTAATTCCCCCCCTCCAGCTCATCCCCAAAACTATCGTCCGGTTTTTTCTTTTTCTTTGGGTCTCCGCTCTCCTCCAGTTCGTCATTGTAAATATCGGGTGCGAAATTCTCCTCGTCGCCCGCAGGCCCGAGGCTGCTTTCATAAGCGGCGCAATTGGTTTCTATACCGAGGTCGCCGGGGGGGCGCACGAATCGAGCATTGAAGTCATAACCCGATTTGGGGTCTTTTTCGAGCCGGCTGATGAAAGAGGCAAAAATAGGCCGCGCCATGCGGGAGCCTTGTCCGTCGCCGAGGCTCAGAAAACGGATCCAACGGTCTTCGCCGCCGACCCAGGTGCCTACCACAAGGCGGGGCGTCACCCCCATGAACCATCCGTCGGTGTAGTCGTTGGTGGTGCCAGTTTTGCCGCCCACCTGGCTTTTGAGCGTATTGATGCCGGGCGCGCCTTTCACGTTGTACTGCAACATTTCGAGCATTACCCAGTCGGCGTTGGCCGCCAAGGCAGCGTGTTCTTCTGGCACAGAGCGCCACAATACACGCCCGTTTTTATCTTCTATCCTTTTGATTACGAAGGGCAAACCATACATTCCTTTGTTGGCGAAAGCAGCATAAGCCCCGGTCATCTCGAAGGGTGTAAGGTCGGCGGCGCCGAGACACATGGAAGGCGAGCCAGGTAGGATGATGTATCCGTTGGCCCGTCGTGAAGAGTCAATGCCCAGTTTGTTGCAAAGCCCACGCACGGGTTCGGTGCTGCCGAGTTGCCTCATGAGATAGGCACTAACGGTATTCACCGAATTTTTCAAGGCTTCTTTAAGGTTCAGTTTTGCACCCGAATAAATCCCAGTAGAGTTTTTCGGCGTCCAATCGGCGTAATGCTCGAAGTTCATGTACTTGGCGGGGATGGTAACCGGGTTGTCGTAAACTTCGAAACAGGGACTGGTGCCCTGCTGTTCGATGGCCGTAGCGTACACAAAAGGCTTGAACGTGGAACCTACCTGCCGCCGGGTCTGAATATGGTCGTACTGGAAATATTTGAAGTTCACGCCTCCGACCCAAGCCTTGATTTCGGAAGAAGTGGGGTCCA
Source organism: Saprospiraceae bacterium (assembly GCA_046160345.1). Classification (GTDB taxonomy): domain Bacteria; phylum Bacteroidota; class Bacteroidia; order Chitinophagales; family Saprospiraceae; genus M3007. The sequence goes on along the minus strand of JBJXGO010000300.1, from coordinate 24,349 downwards.
TGGCCAGCATACCCGTTTGCAGAAACATCCGGTGGTAGCGCAGGCTGTCCATCGGGGTCATCACGGTATCTTTTTCGAGTTTTGGGTTGTTCCACGTAAAGACTTTCATCTTCACAGGCTGGGCGTATTGTTTCTTGATGGCAGCGTTGAGGGCACGGTATTGGGCTTTTGCGTCCGCCCATTCTTTGCTCGCCATGATACGGCGGTAGGCGGTGGCTTGCTCGCTGGTCACGTATGCTTGGGGCTTGGCAATCAACATTTTGCCGATGGTTCCGGGCGTTTTTTCTTCCGCCAGCATTCGCTCCATGTCAATGGCTCTAAGTTCGAAGGTGTGCCGACTTTTAAATTTTTCTGCCACCCCGTCCATGAATTTTGGCCACATCGTGGCGAACCGGTCGCCTTCGCGCACAAGTTTCCAAAGCGATTCTTTTCGACCTCGTATTTCATCCTCTGTGGCATCGCCGGAGCGGTAGGCCCAAGGGTCTCGACCTTTCCAGACCTGAAAAAAACGGGCTTGGAGTTTTTTCATTTGCTCCGCCATGGCCGCTTCGGCATGGCGTTGATAGACTGGATCAATGGTCGTGTAGATTTTCAGGCCATCGCGATAGATGTCGTATTTCGAGCCATCCCGGCGGTGGCATTCGGGAAGCTCGAGCAGGGAGTCGCGCACGATTTTTTCCAAATAATCGCAGAGATAGGGCGCCTTGTCGTCGCTGAAAGTCACCGCTTTAAATTGTAGGCCGAGCGGCAACACTTTCAGGCTATCGTACTGGCTTTCCGTAATCATCCCGTTTTTTTTCATTTGCGAAAGCACCACCCAACGCCGCTTTATGCCACGTTCAGGAAAGCGATTTGGATTGTAATAAGAGGGGTTTCGGAGCATCCCAATGAGCAGCGCGGATTCTTGGATGTTCAAAGATTCTTGGTCTTTGTTAAAGTAAACTTCCGCTGCAGCGTGTATCCCAAAAGCATTGTTTACAAACTCGGCTTTGTTCAAATACATCGAAATGATCTCCTCCTTGGTGTAGGCGCGTTCGAGTTTGACGGCGGTAATCCATTCCCGCAGTTTGATATAAATCAGTTTGAACGTTTTTTGAATTTTGTTCAGGCCCTTGAAATTGCGGTCGGAATAAAGCATTTTTGCCAACTGCTGGGTCACCGTAGAGCCGCCGCCGCCACTTTGATCGCTGAGCAGTACGGTGCGAACAATCACCCGGGCTACCGCCCGCCCATCAATACCACAATGTTTTCGGAAACGAATGTCCTCTGTGCTGATGAGCGCGCTCACGAGGTGTGGACTGAGGTCTTCATAAGGTACGGGGACGCGGTTTTCGACAAAATAACGCCCAAGCAAGTCATTGTTACTACCCAACACCTCGCTTGCTACCGCCGAGGAAGGGTCTTCCAGTTCGCGGAACGAGGGGATGGCCATCATGCTGATAACCATGAACAGAAGCGCCACCGTAGCCGTGCTACCCAAAAAAAGCCGCCATGTCCAGCGCAGGATTTTGCGATAGAGCGGCATCCGCTTTTCTTGCAAAGCGGCTTTTATAGATATGAGATGCTGAGGTTCCATAGTGTGAGTGGTTGAAAGGTCGTGAGAGACCCGCCTACGCCAAGGCTTCGGCGGGTAAAAAGGCTTCGGCGGGTAAATGAGAGGGTTGTATAGACCCGCCTACGCCAAGGCTTCGGCGGGTAAATCGGACAAAAGTATGAATGCGGTTTGGAAAAAAATATTTTGTGTCAAAAATGGTCTTTGTATCCAAACAGATTTTAAGGTGGTTTTCTGGCCTCAAGAGCATAGAACTGTAAATTTCCAGATTGGGTGCATTCATTAACTTTCGCGTTTAAACCTCGTAGGTTTTGAAAACCTACGAGGTTTGCAGAAGAAAAGGAATCTTTGAAATCTATCCTCCCGACCTTAGTCCCATGAAAGCACTGTTCACGGCCTTTGTCCTCTTTTCCATCACCGCCTGCTCCCCCACTCCGAAGCAAATGCTTTTACCCGCTTTTTTTTATTGGGAAACAACCCTTGACATTTCTGATTCCGAACGTGGGCTCATGGACGCTTTGGGCTGTAAAAAATTGTATGTCAAAATATTAGACATTGGACGAAATGCCGCCACAGGTGAAATCGAGCCTTATTCCCGTACCGAAATCACCGACAGCTTGGGCTTGGCAGGGCTTGAAATCATCCCCACTGTTTTTATCACCAACGAGGTTTTTCAAAACATCTCTCCAGAAAAAAGCGAATGGCTCGCTAGCAAAATTGCTGAATCAGCAGATCTCGCAGGAAAATTTGACGCCTTTCAACTCGATTGCGACTGGACACCCTCCACCCGCGAGGCTTTTTTCCTTTTTTTGAAAAAAATGCGCAGCAAACTCCCACCCGGCACCACGATCCTCGCCACGATCCGTCTCCACCAGTACAAATTCCCAAAACAAACCGGTGTGCCGCCCGTGGATCGCGGTATGCTCATGTTCTACAACACAGGCGATGTGGATGAGGAGAGCGAGCGAAACACCGTTTTCCATCCCGATGACGCACTGAAATACCTCGACGGCGCTCCCCAAAACTACCCACTGCCCTTGGATTTGGCGCTGCCGCTTTTTTCTTGGGGGCTGGTTTTCCGCGAAGGGGAACTCTGGAAAATCGTGCCGGGGCCGCTCCCCCTGGACGAGATGCGGCGCAGTAAAAAATATGCGGAATTGCCCGCTACCGAGCCTTTTGCTGCACACTTGTGGGAAGTGAAGGAAGGCACATTCCTCGGGGGCCATTACCTTCGCCCCGGCGACCATTTGAGGGTTTCGGCCACATCGCCCGAACTGCTATTCAAAGCCGCTCAACTCGCCCAAAAACTCGACCTGGCCGACGATGCCAGCCTGGCTTTTTTCCATTTGGGCATCGCCGAGTCAGCGCATTTTTCTGCACAACAGCTTGATAGTGTATGCAATATCGTAAGAAAATGAAATTGGATGTTTTACCCGCCGTAGGCTTGCTGAAGGAGGGTGGACGTTTTACCCGCCGTAGGCTTGCCGAAGGAGGGTGGACTTTGGACGTTTTACCCGCCGTAGGCTTTTTCGCTTCCGTTGTTGGCGTCCTCGCCAACAACAAGCAGCGAGCAGGGTTTTTAATCGGATTCACCCACATGGCGTGTTGTTGGCGAGGACGCCAACAACGGAAGCGAGGAGAGTGGTCAAGCGCAGCACATAATTGGACATTGGACCTTAAACCCCTATTAATAGGAGTTTTTATAATTTCACTCTTCACATCCTTTACCCCCCCAGCCCCCGTTCACGCTCCATGCATCCCCCATTCCGCTCCGTTTTACGGCTATACTTTTTTCGACGCTGATTTTGTGGACGCAAGTGCTGCCTACGCGCCATTTTTCCTGCGATTTGGTGATTATTACGAACGCAATTACAATCCCTTAGAAATTCAAAAAAAGGAAAATTGTGAGGAGTGGAGCGAACGCTTTTGCAGCAAAGCCAAATTGGAAGAAGTGGCTGCCGTGATTTACGACACGGACGAGTACGATCTTGCCCGGCTGCACGAAGCAACGGGTGATCCGACGCGGAAAACCGCCCTGCCATTTCGGCTGGAGGACAACAATTTTGCATACGTGCTGGCCTACAACGGCTGCGTAGAGGTGACGCGCTACCTCACATTTGCAAAACGCTGCGAAGAACATGTGGTGGCCCGGGGCGACAAATGGAAGGCCAGCCAGCGAAACACCTCGGCCATGATGTACCTGATTCGGGAGGGTAAAGAGCGGTTTGAGGACACCCAATCGCACTTTGTGCGCATGCGGTACGCCTACCAATTGGTGCGGCTGGCCCATTATGCCGGCGCTTGGCAAATGACCCTCGACCTGTACAACGAACTGATGCCCAGGGTAGACCGCAAGAAAAAAAGCGTACTTTTTTACTGGACTTTGGGTCATGTAGCGGGCGCAATGCAAAAACTGGGCAAATACCCTGAAGCGGCTTACCGCTATTCGCTCATCTTCCGAAATTGTCCATCCAAGCGCACCCAGGCCTATCGGAGTTTCAAAATCCGCAACGATGCAGACTGGCAAAAAACCCTCGGCCTCTGCAATAGCGATGCAGAAAAAAGCACGCTCTACATCCTTCGCGCGGGCGGTTCGCACACCTGGGCAGTGGCCGACATGGAGGCCATTTACGAGCTAGACCCCCAAAACCCGCAACTCGAACTCCTGCTCACAAGTGATGTGCAGGAGTTGGAAAAAATTTACCTCCGCACTTCTGTCACCGACGAAAAAAGTGGCCGAGCCATCGGGAAACTCAAGCGTGAATCTGCCGCTAAACACTTGCTCGATTTGCAAAAATTCGTGCGCCGCGTCATTCGAGAACAACAAATCACCAACCCCAAAACCTGGCGGGCCATCGACGGGTATCTCGAACTCCTCGCCAACGACCGCTATGCCGCCGCAAAGACCTGGGATCGCCTCGAATTTGACCTGAAAGAGGGCACGAAGCAGGACAAAAACATTTTCCAGCAACTCGAAATCTGGCGCTGCCTGCTCGAAGTGATGAACCTCGATACCACGGCTACCGATACGGTGGATCACTTGGCTTACAAGGTGCGCAGCCTTGCAGCGTTTGACCAAAACCCTTATTTCGAGTCATTTTTACAAGAGTGGCTTTCAAGAGGTTATGCGGAGAACAACCACCCCGGCAAGGCGATGTTCGCAGCGTACCCGCCCCACACCATTCAATACAATCCGCGCCTCGACGTGATCGAGGATTTGCTGAAATTGGCCAATACCAACGACCCCATTTTGCTCGAACAAAAAATGAAGCTCGACACAAACCCGGAGCGGATCAAAGCCTATTTTTTGGAGACAAAAGGGGTGTATTTCCTGGGCCTCGGCGAGCCGGAAGCCGCCGCTGCCGTGATGCGCCAGATAAGTCCGGGGGAGCAGTCGCGCATGACGCAGTTCGTCCCTTTTGCCAACCGTTTTGGAGAAAAAATTGACCGGGAAAGTCCGAAAGAATCAGCGTTCAACCGGCTTCAAATTGTGGAGCAACTCATTCAGTATGAACAACAGGCCAAAGCATTTGAAGCATTACAGGACACCTCTGAAGCCAAAATTTGGCTCCGGCTCGGCGATTTCTGGTACAATACTTCGTATTTCGGCTACGAATGGGAAGTGCGCGATTTTCACCGCGACGGGACCAACCAACTACGCTTGGCCCAAGGCCCGGTGTTCCCCATGGAAGGCGCGCCGGATGGCAACCGCGAGAACCTGGACCTAAAGCTTGCATTTGAGTACTATGAAAAAGCCTACCGGGCCGCCCAAACCCAGGAAATGAAAGCCCGTACAGCCTTCATGGCCGCCCGATGCCAGCAAAAAATGTGGTTTTGCAGCCCGGAATGCCGCTATCGTCCGGGGAGCCAATTGATTCCTGTTTTGCCGCCGGAGTACATGATTTACTATGATGTTTTGATTTCAAAACATTCCAGGACGAAGTATTTTAATGCGGTGGTAAAGGAATGCAAATGGCTGGAGAAGTATGCGCGGTGAAGATTTGTCAACTTTTGAAACGTTGACAAATCTTCTCCGCCTACTAAAACATTTATCAATAAATTTGCTCTATTAAAATTCAGAAGCAATGAAACTCGAACTTCGTCCCTCTCTTTTTTGGGACACCGATTTGTCAAAAATGGATTTGCAAAAGCATAGGAAATTCATCATCGAACGCACTTTGATGCGCGGGATGAAAGAAGAATTTGACTTGATTTTGAAATTTTATGGTTGGGATACGGTCAAAGAATCCGTCGTGACCGCCCGTTATTTAGACAAATATTCATTGTCATTTTGTAGTGTAATTTTTGAAGTGCCAAAAACTGAATTCCGATGTTACAAACTCGCACAGTCGAATCCCGGACACTGGAATTACTGAAAAATCTGGTAGCCAAACCTTATCTCGAATCTTTTTTTCTGGTTGGCGGCACAGCTCTAGCATTGCAAATGGGGCATCGCGTTTCGATTGACCTTGACTTTTTTACCATTACGGATTTTGACCAAGATGAATTGTTGGCAGATTTGAGAAAGGATTTTGAAGTAGACGTGGAAGTCAGATCGCCCAGCATTTTAATTACCAGGATTGACGGCGTGAAGGTTGATTTTGTACGATTTCGATACAAAATCTTATTCCCAGCCTTGCAAATTGAGGGGGTACGGATGTTGGAACTCCGAGACGTCGCTCCTATGAAATTAGATGCGGTGACCAAACGGGGCAGCAAAAAGGATTTTTACGATATCTATTTTTTGTTGGAAAAAATGCCCTTGTCAGAAATCCTCGAATTGTACGCCCAAAAATTTGAACACACCACCATTTTTCATGTCATCAAAAGCTTGACCTACTTCGATGATGCTGAAGAGCAGCCGGATCCGATTGTTTTTGAAAAAAAGCATACTTGGGAAATGGTCAAAACGACGCTGGGAAAAGCAGCACAAAAAATTTATCGGTAAAGCGAAGCGGTGACATCTTCGAGGTAGGAGAAGGTGTCACCGCTTCGCTTCAAGCTGCGTACCCCGAGTACTCTTGCTCTCCTGGGTGTTCAAAAGGGCAAATGCTCGGGATACGCGCACTTGCAATATATTGACCGGGTGACTTCAAGTCACCCGGTCAATATATTGCGGTTCCGAACCTCATCACTTGCCAAGCAGCAGCTTCCGCACCGCCGCCACATCTGCCGCCCGAGCAGCGGGATGCCCGCTTTTTCAAAGGTGTTCAGGTCATCGAGAAATGCTTCGCGGTAAGTCGGGTAGTCTTGCACGCCAAAGGGTTTGTCCATCCATTTTTTGTACTCAGCCAGCGCAGCGTCTTTTTTACCTTGGAAGAGCAGCGCAGGCGCGAGGTTGCTAGGCAGATACTTGTTTTCCGGGTCGAGTGCCATGCCTTCGCGGACATCGGCTTCGATGGATGTCCAAGTGGGGCGCGTAGTGAGGCGGTGACTTGAAGTCACCGCCTCACTTAATCAGCACTTAATCCATAGATTTTTCCAGCGCAAAGTATTCTTCTGACAAAGCCGTTTTACCCAATTTTTGAGCAATGTTGCCCATTTGATTATAGGAAATCTTTAAATATGCTCTGAATTGGGCATTGCTTGGGCTTGTTTCATAAACCATTTTTGTAAATTTTAAATCTTGCTCGTAGCACTCAAAGGCTTTATGAAAATCTTCTTTCTTCTCATACAGTTGGCCAAGTTTATAGTACGAAATGGCCAATCCGTTTTTTAAAGACACATTTTGAGGATAGGTCTCGTAGAGTTCTTTTGACAGTTCAATGTCTTGTTCATAAAATCCCAAGGCTTTGTTTAAATTTCCCAGCGCGCTGTGCGTAATTCCCAGGTATTGGTATGAAATGGCCAAGCCGTTTTTGAAGGACACATTTTGAGGATAGGCCTCATAGAGTTCTTTGCCCAATCGGGAACGTTCTTCATAAAATCCCAAGGCCTTGTTCAAATTGCCCAACGCGCTGTGCGTCTCGCCGAGTTTGGAGTAGGAAATGGCCAAGCCGTTTTTGAATCCCACATTTTGAGAATTGGCCTCGTGGAGTGCTTTAATCAGATCGTTGAACTGTTGAAAGAATCCCAAGGCCTTGTTCAAATTTCCCACCGCGCTGTGCGTCTCGCCGAGTTTTTCGTAGGAAATGGCCAAGCCGTTTTTGAAGGATACATTTTGAGGATAGGCCTCGTAGAGTTCTTTTTCCAACTGATTGGATTGTTCATAAAATCCCAAGACCTTGTTCAAATTGCCCAGCGCGCTGTGCGTCTCGCCGAGTTTGCAGTAGGAAATGGCCAAGCCGTTTTTGAAGGATACATTTTGAGGATAGGCCTCGTAGAGTTCTTTGCCCAATCGGGAACGTTCTTCATAAAATCCCAAGGCCTTGTTCAAATTGCCCAGCGCGCTGTGCGTCTCGCCGAGTTTGGAGTAGGAAATGGCCAAGCCGTTTTTGAAGGACACATTTTGAGGATAGGCCTCGTAGAGTTCTTTGCCCAATCGGGAACGTTCTTCATAAAATCCCAAGGCCTTGTTCAAATTGCCCAGCGCGCTGTGCGTCGAGCCGAGTTTTTCGTAGGAAATGGCCAAGCTGTTTTTGAACTCAAATTTTTCGCACAAAAATTTCATACGTTCTGCCGTATCCATCGCCTTGGCAAGGTTTCCTGTGGCGGTTTGGTACATCCACAAACGATCAAAGAGTATGGCCAAATCCTCGTTGGCTGCCTCCAGATTGTCCACTATTCCAAACACCAGTTCAGCAAAAGGCCCTGCCGTAGCAATGTTTTTAGGGTGGAAGCCTTCAGCTTCAAAAACGGTCTGCAAGCGCTGCACCACTAGCTCGCCCAGTACCCAGCGGCGTTCGGCATTGCGCTGCAGCAGTATTTTTTGCAGCACCGGACTGATGCGGTAGGTGGCGCTGTCGGAGCTCAACCAGCCTTTTTTAACCAGATGATCGAGAGAGCGTTTGAGCCCTGGTTTATCATCGGGGGCCAGCAGGATGCCCAGCACCGTAGGCGGGTGGTTTTCAGCGGGCAACAAGGCAAACGTGCAGAGCAGTTCGTGCAAGTCGGTGTGTTTTTGCTGCAGATCCGCCACATCGTACAGGGCTGCTATGACCTGGTCGGTACTTTTTACGGTTTCTTTTTTGACGCTACTGGCCCATTCGGTCTGGATTTCAAAACTCTCATCGCCCAGAAAAAGACCGTTTTTTTCTAAATTTTCGAGCAAGGCCGCTAGGCTCAGTCCCCAGGCAGTGCCTTCCCGGAGGTTTTTGCTAAATACTTCGATGCAGAGGGTGTTGTATTCCACTGCAAGCAAAAAACGCTCCAGCAGGGTCTCGAATTCGGGTGTTTTTTCGTCGTGGTTGCTTTTGAACAGGGTTTTGGCCTGATCCGGGGGCAAACCTGTGATCTTGTATTCGGCATTGGCATCGGTCAGCACTTTGGAGCAACGGGAAGTGATTAACACATGCCAGCCCAGTCCGGTCATGACTTGCTGAAAACCCCGGATATGATCGGGTTCATTAGCATTGTCTAGCACAAGCAAGCAATCCTTGGGGAGATTGGCCATGGCTGTCTTGATGACCTGGACTTGTTTGTCCGGGTTATCAGCCAATGGGTTTAAAGCTTCTACCAGCCCTAGTGCGTTGGGCAACTGGTCGCGCATGGCGTTCAGGATACCGTTTTCGCAAAAAAGCCAGGCGAGGTGCTGGTATTGGCTTTCAAACTGCTGCCAGTATCGGGCGGCCAAGGTCGTTTTACCCATGCCTCCTTCAGCGTTTACGAGAGCCAGGGTGTTTTGGCGCGTGAGCAAGTTGCGGATGTCGGCGAGTTCTTTTTCCCTCCCGAGGAAGGATCTGGGTACGGCGGCGGCGGCGGGGGTTAGGAATTTAGGAATGGGCTTGCCCTCGCTAAAGAACTTCGCGTCGTTAAAAGTAGATTGATTGAATTGGTTTTTGATATCAGGCATGGCTCAATGGAAGTTTGGATTGTTAAAAGTTCCACCGTTGAACTGGTTTTCAATGTTTGCGCCTTCGTTATTGACCGTGGTTTGGTCTCCGATATGCACGTCTCCTTCTGCTGATATGCTGGAGTTAGCAACCACATTTTTACTGTTTTCGACCGTAGTTTGTCCGGACTGAGCAGGTATATTTCCTGCCGCTTGTTCCCGTTTTTCCGGAAAAAATCGAAACACCAATCCAGTCAGCAGCGCCCCTCCTGCGGCCACCATGCCAATGATGGGCTCTATTTCGTGGTTTTGGCGGTACCACCACCAGGACAAAACAAAACTGATGGCTGCAACGAGTATGGCAATGATATTGGATAGGATTCTGCGCATGGGTATTGATTTGGAGAAATATGGTACGGTAAACGCAAAGTTTTCGAGGCGAAATATCGACTTTTTTGCGATTTGTGGGTCAAAAACAACAGCGGCCCGGGAAATCCGAACCGCTGCTGCGATATAATGGTTTGGATCGAGACCTTATAGGTTTTCAAAACCTATAAGGTCTTAATTCACCGTCCACTCCCATAAATGATCCCGCCCCCAACCACATCATCCCCTTCAAAAAACACCGCACTTTGGCCCGGCGCAATGCCTTTCACATTGGCATGAAAAGACACTTCAATGTCATTACCCACGGGATTTAAGGCACTGTTGATGCCCCATCCTGGTAGCCGTCGCCACATCAACTGCTGCTGCAAGGTGCTTTAGCTTGATCAATCCGAGGAAAACCCGTTATTTGCCTTGAATTTATTTTCCTAAATACCCACAAAAGCTGCAATCAGTATAACGCACAATGAAAAATGAATCCTGGCAACGTCCGCTGACCGGAATAGAGCAATGGTCATGGTTTTTTGATCGGGCAGCCGCCTTAAACTTAGTGATCGTCGCCAGGGTTTCAGGGCGGGTTGATCCCGACCGTTTACGCCTGGCGCTGAAAAATTTGGCCGAATACTATCCACATCTTACGGCGCGGATCGAACCGGGGCGCCCACCACGCTTCGTGGCCGGAGCCGGCCTGATTAGTTTGACTGTCAGACCCTTGCTCCCGGGCGCGTGGCAGACAATCGCCGAACAAGAGGTCAATACCCAATTCGCAACCGAGACCGGGCCGCTGGTTCGGGCTTTTCTGCTGGACGGATCGGATAGTGCTGAGCTGATCCTTAACCTCAACCATGTTGTTGGAGATGGTCAATCAGGAGTTCTGATCATGAAAGAATTGTTGGAGCTGTACAGTGGCCGGGCGCCGCACGCAAGTCCACAGCCCGACGTTCTCGAGCCTCCGCTTAGGTCATTGTTCAAATCACGCCTAAAAGCCTGGTGGATAGCTATTAAGATGTACCAGCTTTCGCGGCGCATGACGCCTATTCCCCCGGAACGCTGGGTGCCGGTACTTGAGCGGCGCACCGGACTTATTAGTGTGCAACTTACTGGAGCTGTCATGGAGCCGCTCCTTGCTGCGGCGCGTATGCATGGAGCCACGGTGCATGGTGCTTTCGTGGCGGCCATGCTGATGGCGATCGAGCAGGAAATGCGCGGCAGCAACAACGATCTCGCCGGGAAAATACTGGGTTGCGCTACACCGGTCGATCTTCGGAGAAAAACGGTTATATCAGAGGATGCTGTTGGTAATTTGCTGTCAGGCGTGATGAGCAGCCACAGGGTGCATCAAGACAGCTCTTTCTGGGTTTTGGCAGCGGAGGTGTCTGAGGCCGTTCGCGTTACATCAGCGAGTGGCGATCTGTTGGCGCTCGCTCATTTGCAGGATATGACAGCTGCACAAGTGCGCGACCTCGAAAAGACGATGGCTACTGCCGAGCGTTTCAACCGCGCGGCCGCAATCGCTACTAACCTTGGCCGCCTTGATTTCGGTACAAGCTACGGTCCACTGAAGCTCGATCACATAGGGTTTGTCGTAAGCAACAATGCAAACGCTGGAGCTTCGCTCGTACTTTGTGCCGTGACGATTGCTGATACATGCTCTCTTAATTTCTCATACGCTGAACCGCTGCTTTCAAAGGAAAGGGCGCAAAGACTCGTTGATGATATAGTTACACGGCTTCAGGGGGCAATTCTTATGTGATTGCTGATATTCCGCTCCCATAAATAATCCCACCACCCACTACATCATCTCCTTCAAAAAACACCGCACTTTGCCCCGGGGCAATGCCTTTTACATTGGCGTGAAACGACACTTCAATGTCATTACCGACGGGATTTAAAGTGCTGAGCGTACCCCCATCGCGGTAACGGACCTTGCTGACGACTTCAAAGCCTTCAGCGGGTAACTCCTTGTATTTCATCAAGTTGACTTTGCCTACCATCATGCTGTTGCGCACGAGATCATCTTCCCGGCCCAGCACCACCGTATTGGTATCGGGACGAATTTCGGTGACGAACATGGGCTCGCCCAGGGCAATGCCCAGGCCTTTGCGTTGACCGACGGTGTAAAACGGGTAACCCTCGTGTTTGCCTAAAACCTTCCCCCCCGCATCCATAAAAACGCCGCCCGCCACCTGTTCGTCCAGTCCATCAATGCGGCGGCGCAGGAAGCCCCGGTAGTCGTTGTCGGGCACAAAACAGATCTCATAACTCTCGGCTTTCTTGCTCAGTTCGTCCCAGCCGCGTTCGGCGGCCATTTGCCGCACCTCAGGCTTGGTGAATGCGCCCAGGGGCATCCGGGTTCGGTTCAGGCAATCCTGGCTGAGTCCCCAGAGCACGTAACTCTGGTCTTTTTGCCGGTCTTTGGCGCGGGTGATGTATTTGCGCCCGTCGAGTTCGTTGATGATACCGTAATGGCCCGTAGCAATGAACTCACAATCGAGCATATCGGCGCGGCGCAGGAGCGAGTTCCACTTGATGTGCGTGTTGCACAGCACACAAGGGTTTGGCGTACGCCCGGCCATGTATTCGTCCACAAAATTATCAATGACATAATCGCCGAATTCATCGCGGATATCCACGATAAAATGGTGAAAGCCAAGCTTTACCGCCACTTGTCTCGCATCGTTGATACTGTCGAGGGAGCAACAGCCCGTTTCTTTTTTAGAACCTCCACTCGTGGCGTAATCCCAGGTTTTCATGGTCACGCCAATGACTTCCCAGCCCTCTTCATGCAGGAGGACGGCGGCGACCGTGCTGTCTATTCCGCCCGACATGGCGACCAATGCTCTTCCGTGCTTGCTCATTTTTTCTTGTATTGGAGGGTATAAACAACAATCAGCTCCAATAAGTTTGAAACGCAAAGGTCGGAGAATTTTTTTACTGCGTAGCTGCAGATGCGCAAACCTTATTAACAGATGTTACGCGGATTTTGCTTGTCTTTTTTCACGCAGATGTTACGCGGATTTCCCCGCAGATGTTACGCGGATTTTATCCTTATTACATCTGTGGAGGATCAGCGTAACATCTGTTATTAATTTAGGGACGAATAGGTGCCCCCTCTTCACTTTACATCGTTAGTCCACGATCAACATCCTCCCGATCCGTCCTTTGGCCGTTTCTAAAACCACCCCGTAAGTTCCTGCGGGCAAACCTCCCACAGGAATTGGGCGCGAATATTTCCCTACGGATAAACGTTCTGAAGCGGATTGCCAAACAGTCTTTCCATTGATATCCAGTAGTTTAATTGAAATTTTTTCTTCTTTTGACAAAACAAAATCAACCACGCTTCGCTCCCTTGTCGGATTGGGATAAAGTCCTTGAATTGAAAATGCAAGACCGGGCTCAGCCGTTTTGGACAGCTCGGCCAGGTCCGTCTGCCATACGCCCAGACCATAGGTTGCCACCCTAAGTTTATTGCCTGGTGCCTTGCTGAGGTGCATGGCAAGCATCGCTTGCGGGGCATCAGTGCCGTACAATTCCCAGCCAGCCCCGCCATTGGAGGAATGCCAAACGCCCAGGTCGTTCCCAATGTAAAGGTGACCTGTTTCCGGATCGATCAAAATGGAGTTGGTAGGCACATCCGGAAGGCCATTGTCGATAGCCGTCCAGGTACCTCCATTGTCGTTGGTGCGCCACACGTGTTGTGCATTAAATCCTGCGAAGACGGCAAATACGGTGCTTGCGTCTTTTGGATCAAAAGCAATATCCATACAAAGCCGGTTAGGCAAACCCGTCACTGGCGTAACGTTAAAATTGGCGGCATCCACCTTGAATACCCGGGCTTGATTGGTCGAACTGGGCGCCGTGCTGCAATACACCAGGTCAGGATTTTCGGGATCGATCGCTATTGTCAGGATCACATCGCCCTGGGCAATTTGTCCCGTAAGATCGTACCAGGTCTCCCCGCCATCATCGGAGCGCCAAAGGGCTTCTGCACCTGCGTACATAATATCAGGGTCGGAAGTTGCGATCTCAAATGGCCCGTTAAAAGCCGCGTTTCCGGTTATTTCGTTGCCAATCCCATACCAGCTCTCACCACCATTGATACTTTTGTACAAATTAAGGTATTGGGAAGACCCGTACATGATCTGGTCGTTCAGTGGGTTGATGGCGGCACATTCGCCATCGCCGCCCAATACGCGGGTCCAGGATGGGTCGCCTAAATAAATGGCGGTGGAATTATCCTGCATACCCCCGATGGCAAAAACCGGATTTGTGGTCGAGCTGCCCAGGTTGGCATAAAATTGCTGGGTTTGATAGCCTCCGTTTCGCCCTTGCCAGGTTTCGCCTCCGTCATAAGAAACAAAAAGGCCGCCGTCTGTGACGAGATAGACCTTGCTTTCATCTCCCGGAACGTAATAAGCCCGGTGAATATCAGCATGCACATAATCCGGTGGGCCTTCGGAGCCGCCTGCCGGGACGTAGCCAAAATTCCAATTGGACCAGTATGTTTTTCGTTGAACAGTTGCACCACTATTATTTGATTTCCAGGTATCTATGCCCACCCAAACAAAGGTATTTGGGTCTGCAGGATGCACGGCCACGTCGTGGGAATACCAGCCCTGATATTTGCTTACATCTTCTGAGCTGACTTTTGTCCAGGCATTGCCTCCATCTATGGTTTTATAAAGGCCGTTTTGAACAAAAGCTTCGCCCACGGAGGCGTACAAAATATTGGGGTTGGTGGGGCAAAGTGTTAGAAGTGTTTTTCCGGAATACGTGCCGGGAAGCCCACCCGCCAGTTTGATAAAATTGGAACCGCCGTTGGTAGAGCGATAAATGCCGCTTACATCCGTATCGTCAAGAGAACCGTGCGTCACATAGATCCGAGTGGTATCGGTCGGATCTATCTCAATATCTACTGCCATGCGTTTGGTGTGAATGACATGCCAGCTCGCCCCCGAATCCCAACTGCGCAGAAGTCCTTGCGTCGTTGCGGCAAGTACCGTAGCCGGGCGCAAAGGGTTGATCTTTATGTCCTGCACCCCCCTTAGTTGGCCATAACCCCAGTCCAGGGATTTTTGCCAGGTAGCGCCTCCATCATTGCTTTTCAGGATCCCGATGCCGTAGGTGCCGCGTGTTACGCGGATAGCAACATTTGGTGCTGAATTTTCCACATTATATACCTCTCCAGTGCCTGCATAAATGATATTTGGGTTGCCGGGATCAAGGGCGATGGCGCTCACGCCCAGAACAGGAAAGCCTGTTTCCACCCGCTGCCAGGCGTTTACGCCATTCCCTGCTGTGGTGCTTTTCCAAATGCCGCCGGAGGCACTTCCGAGCCATAAAATATTGGTATCCACAGGGTTGATGGCCAAACATAGCGTTCTTCCGCCGATATTTTTAGGGCCGAGGTCTTCCCAAATCGGACTTCGATCGTCCCGTAGTTGGGCAGCGAGGCGCATTTGAGCAATTGCTTCCGTATATTTTTCAGTGTGAAATTTGCCGTCGGGGAAAGTGCGCGCCATACTCCAATAAAGGAAGGCCGAGCCTGCTTGCGAGGGCGTATGCGACTCATTTGATGGGTTGTGGTTAAGCCCGAATATCCCGGCAACAATTAAAAGGAGGCCGGAAAAGGATGTAAGAAGTGCTTTTTTCATGTTTATGATAGTATTTCAGCCCAAAAGTGAGAAAAGACTGCGACTAATTTAGCAACAAGTACAAGACTTTGGCTTGGACTGGCAAAATTCATGATCTTTGGAACTTCCTTCTTCCAAAAAACATTCTGGCAAAAATTTTATCATGAACCTTGAATTGCTCAAGACTGAAATCAGTTTCCGAACTTCTCGCTCTGGCGGCGCGGGAGGGCAAAACGTGAACAAAGTGGAAACTAAAGCCGAAGCGCTGCTTGATGTAGCCGCATCGCAAGCGCTCTCAGCCGAGGAAAAAACATTGGTTTTTAACAAACTGGGCAATCATATTTCATCAGAAGGAATCCTGGCCGCTACCAATCAAACAGAGCGTTCACAATTGATGAACAAGCATTTTGCCGAGGAAAAATTGATCCGGTTGGTTGAAAAAGCACTGCACAAACCCAAACGGCGCATGGTTACCAGGGTGCCAAAATCAGTGATCGCGAAGCGATTGAAGAGCAAAAGGAGGAATGCGGAAAAGAAGGCGACACGGAGAACAGGATTTTGGGCCACGGATGACACGGATTAGACACGGATTTTATTGTTTGCTTCGCAAACTTACTTGTTCAGAAATGTGTGGCACACCTTGATTATCAATATGGTGGTAAAGGTGTGCCACACATTACTGCCCTGCTATTGTTTCAGCTCCACGGGCGCTTTCAAATATTTATCCAGAAAGCTCAATACCCCGCTGTAACCTTTCATCTCATTTTCCTTTTTCACAAAACCGTGCCCTTCGTCTGGAAAGACCAGGTACTCGACCGGCACGTTGTTTTTCTTCACCGCCGCCACGATCTCGTCGGACTCTACCTTGAGCACACGCGGGTCGTTGGCTCCCTGTAGCACCATGATGGGGCTTTTCACATTTTGTGCATGGAACAAGGGCGAAATGCGGTGCAAACGGACAGAATCTGCCGTGGTTGGGTCGCCAAGTTCGGCGTACAAGGCTTTGCGGAACGATTCCCAATAAGGTGGGATTGAATTCAAGGTTCGTATCCAGTTGGTCACTCCAAAGATATTAACCCCGGTCTTGAATTCATCGGGTGTAAAGGTCATGGCCGCCATCGTCATGTAGCCGCCATACGAGCCGCCGATGATCCCAATGCGGTCTTTATCAATATAATCGAGTCTTTGAAGGTGTTTTTTTCCGTAAACACAATCTTGTAAATCCTTTTCGCCATGGTTCAGATCGTCCATCTTGAAAAAAGATTTTCCGTAGCCGCTGCTTCCCCGGTTGTTGACCATGAGCACGGCATATCCATGGTTCACCAGATACTGAATGAAGGAACTGTAACCTACCCTTGATTGGCCACCTGGGCCACCATGTACCCAAACCAGTGCCGGGACCTTGTTCTTGGCCGAGGCGTTCAAAGGTTTGTAATAAATGGCCGGGATTTCGAGGCCGTCGAAGGATTTGTAGCGGACCACAGTAGCGGTGGCAAGGTCTTCAGGGTTAATTTCAGGAGAGGCGTTGTTCGTTAGGCGTTTGAGGTCTTTGCTTTCAAAATTGTAAACGTACAGGTCGTTCGGCGATTTAGAAGTGCCTACTGAAAGGCGCATCAATTTTTCGCTGGAGGAAATATTTATTGCCGTCACATCACCATCTGGAATGGCCGGAAAATCTACGGTTTTGCCTGCTGCGTCGCGAATAACCAGTTTGTTTTTTCCATCTTCATTGATGCCGATCACCTGATATTTACCGTTTTCGGATTGGTAGGCATACATCACGTCCCAATTGGTTTCGTAAGATGTTTTGCGCTCGCCTGTTGCCAGGTCGTACTGCATTAGATAAGAAAATTCTTTGCCTACATCGGTGGTGTAAAAGAAGGTCTTTCCGTCGGCGCTGAACCCCGATGTGCCATAATTTCCAGGCTGGGCAGGGTCAGAAATTTCTTTCAATTGCTTGGTTTTCAGGTCGCATAGAAATAATTGACTCTCACTGGTTGTGATGGATTTGCTGAGCGCCACCCAGTCGCCATAACGAGAAATGGCATCTGTGTTGTAACCATCTTTGTTTTCGTACACCATGGCAGATTCCCATTCCCCTACCTGCATTTGATAAAGATCGAAAAAGCGTTCGTCGCGTTTGTTGGAGGAATAATAAAAGGATTTTTTGTCTTTGGCCCAATCTGCGAAGCTGGTTACTTCCTTTTCGCCAGGGGTCAGATCTTTGCTGCTGCCGTCTGCTTTAAGGAGATAAATATGGCTGATTTCATTGCCTCCCTTGTCGGATGAATATAGCACATCACCAGAACCCGGGACATAATCCACAGCAAAAATGGATTCCGTGGCAGATTGTGTGAGGGCTTTTTTGGAACCGTCGGCAATGTTGATCTCATAGAGATTGAAAATACCGGTTTCGTTGGTGTGCACGAGAAGTTTTTGCTCATCAGGAGAAAAAATACCCGAGCCGGTAGATTTGGTTTTGTAAAATTGCTCGATGGTGTACTGTTTTACTTCGCGCGGTTTTTCCTGTTGGCAGGCTGCGAAAAGAAGGGCAATCGATAAGATTGGAAATAAATTTTTCATTACTAACATGATTGGTTTGAATTTTGCCACAAATTGAGGCAGTTAAAAAGCAATTTTGCTCTTTTTCGTCTTTTGACTTGATAATCAGGCTAAACAGATAACTGAACACTATAAAAGGTTGCAGTTTGATTCCAAAACCGATGCACCACGAGGTCGTTTTTTTCTCCCTGTTCCGCACAGACAACCCTTACTCTTCCATCTCGCTTTCCATGGCGAAAGAGTTGGCGAAAACTGTGCGTGTGCTATATGTAAATCATCCGTATTCGTTTAAAGACATCCTTTGGGGGCTTAAAAACGGCGACCCCATGCTGCGCCAGCGGCTTTGGCATTTGCTGACATTCCGAAACAGATACGAAAAACTGGATTCGATCCCTGAAAACTTTATTTCCGTTACGCCACCGCCTACTTTGCCTATAAATTGGCTGCCCCCTGGGAGGGTTTACGACTTTTTGCAACGATTAAATAACGGCATCGTTCTTCGCGCTATTGGCCGGGCCGCGCGCAAGCAAAATTTCCACAATTTTGTCTATATCAATTGCTACGACCCCTTTTATGCCGGTTGGTTGCCTTCAAAATGGGGTGCTAAAACCTGCATTTACCATTGCATTGACGACATTACGCAAAACACGTACACGGCGCGGCATGGGGAGCGTTTGGAAAATGAGGCTTGTAAAAATGCGGACATTACCCTGGTCACTTCAAGCAATTTGAGGCGGTTGAAGGAACTAAACTTAGGGGGCAACTTGAAGTTGCCTCCTAAGTTAAAACCACGGATCGTTACCTTTTTCAACGCCGCAGAAGTGACTGTTTTTCAGAAAGTTCTGACGGAAAAATATCCTCGTCCCGCAGAACTTCAGAACCGGCCAGATCAAGTCATAGGCTTTATTGGAAACCTCGATGAACTTCGAATCGACTATCCCCTGTTAAAAAAAATTGCGCTCCATTTTTCTGAAAAAACCTTGTTGCTCGTTGGGCCAATTAATAGCCCTGAACCCGCTGAAATAGGTTTAGACCAGTTACCAAACGTCGTTTTTGCCGGAAGCCGCCGTCTGGAGGAATTGCCATCCTTGCTCCAGCACATGGACTGTGTGCTGATTCCTTTTCTATGCAACACTTTGACATTCAGCATTTATCCTTTAAAAATTAACGAATACCTCGCCGCAGGAAAGCCTGTTGTAAGCACCTGTTTTTCCGACGACATTCGTACTTTCGCGGACTGCTGCTACCTTGCCGACAGTCATGAGCAATTCCTCCAACAAATCGAAGCCGCGCTGGCCGAAAACGATCCATCACTTGTCCGCACCCGTACCGAAGTAGCTCGTGTTAATTCCTGGGAAGCGCGGATAAAGCAGCTTTGGCAGGAAATTGGAAACGAATAGACGTCTTCTCTCCTTCGTCGAAATTACACTTCATTTCGCTCAAACAACTATCAATTATGAACGATACGCCCGAACTCACGCCCTACCAAAGGTTTATTGAGAACCTGATGCACTTGTTCATCATCCTGGCGCTGGCAGGTATTTGCCTGAAAGTGCTGATTTTTTAAATGCAAGAACTATTCACTCCACGCGACAATTCCCTTTGGGGGAAGATAAAGGCCCAATTAGCGGCCCAAAAACTCGGCGGTCCGCTGGGATTGGCTTTGCTTTTACTTGCAACGCTGCCCTTATCGTATTTTCTGGCTACGCTCGAATTGAAAGTGAGCGTGGTAGTATTTATCGGGCTAATCGGTGCTCCCTTGGTGCTTTTTTGCCTGTTCAATATCACGTTTGCGATCGGAATGATGCTATTTGTATCGTTGGCGCTTCCGTTTGCCTTAAAATATACGAGTGCACCCATTGGGACGCTTTTGGACCTTTTGATCTTATTGAGCACAGTCGGCATTTTGCTCCGTCAGATCAAGGAACGCGATTGGGCATTCGCCAAGTCGCCACTCAGCTACATGATCCTTATTTGGTTGTATTACAATGTAATGCAGGTTCTGAACCCCGAAGCGCAATCGAAATTAGCCTGGGTTTACACGGTACGGAGTGTGGCAATTCAGCAGGTGGTTTTTTTTATTGGCGCCTACGCATTCCAGCGCAACCGCTCAGGCATAATGGCCATTTTGAAACTGATAATCGGGATGTGTTTTGTAAGCGCCCTTTATGGTTTGAAGCAATATTTTTTTGGCTTTAACACCCAGGAAACCATCTGGATGATGGCCGATCAGGAGCGATTTCAACTTTACCACCAATGGAATATGGTGCGGGTGCCCTCCTTTTGTTACGACCCGACCACTTTCGGGATCTTGATGGTCTGTTTTGCGGTTTTTTGCGGAGCAATGGTGGCTGGCGCTACCAAAAAGCAGCACAAGATCATCCTCAGCATCATGGGCTTGCTGGCTTTGTGGGCCACGGCATACACGGGTACGCGCACGGCTTTTGGATTGGTCCCTGTGGGCGCATTATTTTTTGCAGGGCTTATTTTGAGCAAAAGAGTGCTGATCATTGGAGGAATGTTGGCCGTATTGGGAACTGTTTTTGTGTTGAAATCCACGAATAGCGGGGTCATTTATCGCATTCAATCGGCTTTCAAACCAACACAGGACGATTCGATGAACCTCAGGCTGGAAAACCAAAAGAAAATTCAACCCTACATTCAAAGTCACCCTATTGGCGGCGGCCTGGGCAGTTGCGGGATATGGGGGAAGCGATTCAATCCGGAATCGGAACTCGCCAAGTTCCCGCATGATTCCAGTTTTGTGCGTATGGGCGTGGAATTGGGCTGGATCGGGTTGATCTTTTACACCCTGTTTCACTATGTTGTGCTGCGCACGGGGTTGTATTATTTCATCCGGTGTCGCGACCCGTTCATCAAATCATTGTATGCGGGCATTACTACCTGGTTGTTCATGCTTGCGGTGGCTTGTTATTTTCAGGAGGCGATATTGCAATTGCCTATGAATGTCATCTACAATGTGCTTCTGGCAATGCTGGTGACGCTGAAGAATTTTGATCCGGCGTTTGAGAAGACCGGAAAGCTCATTTAAGGAACAACTTTTTTAGCTTCAAAATCAGCCGTAGTTTTGCCGCCAATTTCCCATTATCCTAACTTTTTATCTTTATGCGTCAGCAAACCACCCCCCACATCCTGATGGTCCGCCCGGCCAATTTTGCCTTCAACGAAGAAACGGCTGCCAGCAATGCTTTTCAGAGTCGTGACGGCAAATTGAGCGCCGCTGAGATGCGCGAACGCGCCATGCAGGAATTTGATGGATTTGTGTCGCAATTGCGAGCAGCAGGGGTAGATGTCATTGTCGCAGAAGATACTGCGCTTCCGGTAAAAACCGATGCCGTGTTTCCCAACAACTGGGTAAGCTTTCATCAGGAAGGCTTCATTGTCACCTACCCGATGCTTGCGCCCACACGCCGGTTGGAGCGCAGCGAGGCCATCATTGAAACCGTTTTAGATAAAGGATTTCACGCTGATAAGCGATTGCATTTTGAAACAAGTGAAGCAGCTGATCGCTTTTTGGAAGGCACGGGGAGCATCATTTTTGACCACCAGCACCGCCTCGCCTACGCCTGCTTAAGCCCCCGAACAGACGAAGATATGCTCGAAGACCTTTGCCAAAGCATTGGCTATCAAAAGCTTGTATTTCATTCAGTAGATGGGAATGGTCAGGATATCTACCACACCAATGTCATGATGGCCCTGGGCGAAACATTCGTGGTTATTTGCCTGGACTCTGTCAGAGACCAGGATGAGCGCAAAATGTTGGAAGAAAAATTCAGGGAAACCCAGAAAGAAATTCTGGATATCTCCCTGGCGCAAATGAACTCCTTTGCGGGCAATATGCTCCAGGTGCGCAATACGAGCGGTCAAACCATCCTTGTAATGTCCAGCCAGGCGTATCGTGCGCTAACACCTGCCCAAATTGAGCAATTGAGCAAACACACCCAATTGCTTCACGCGCCTATTGACACCATTGAAACCTATGGCGGCGGCTCGGCAAGGTGTATGATGGCGGAGGTTTTTTTGCCAACAAAATAGCTCTTTAAGGTTCAATGCCTAAAATTAGTAATGGAACTGGTGGGCTGTTTCTTCCTTGCCGCATTACGTTATAAACTTCTCCTTCATAATATGCAACTCCACTACTCATTTGCGACTGCATTAGTTTTGTTGGAAGTATTTCAATGCCCAAATTAATCACCCCGCCTGAATAGAAAAGCATGTGCTTTACAAAAAGATCAAAGGCAACAAAGGCATATTTCCCAAACTGCACCTCAACCGCTACCTTATCTTTTACAAAATCCGTTTGATTATAGCTGTAAATAGGCTCCAATTCTCCATTTTCAATTAAAAACTCCTTTTGTTCCCTAGCACTCATTAGAACACTCTTTTCCATTAATTCACGATTCAATGTAATATAATAATTATATCTACTCTCTGCCCATTCTCGCATGTAAAACTCGGTATTAAATGCCTCATTCAACGCGATAGGGGAAAGTAAACTATTGCCAATTTTCCTTTTTTCTTTACTAATCTTTGTCCTGAATTTTTCTGCATCTATACTAGCTATTACCTCTTTTATCTCTGTATATAGATTATTGTGGTGAACAATGAGATACTCCTCTCCATTCAAATGCGAATATTTTTGTGCTATTTTCATTAGTGTTTCCCGTTTAAGCCGTTTGATTTTTCATCATTGTTTGTGGGTTCAAACTCCAACCATTGAATAGGTATTTGAGCAATTTTGTCATTTTCAGTTGGCTTGTGAATGGGCTTATTAATTGGTCTGAATTTTAATTTTCCATCATTAAAATCTTTAACTCTTTGTTTGGCAATCTTACAGTATTCTTCTTCTTTTTCAATTCCAATGGCATTCCGATTGTTTTTAATTGCTCCCAGGACTGTTGAGCCTACCCCCGAAAAAGGATCAAGAACCCAGCTGTTTTCAGTGGTCAAGGCGAGGACACAACGCTCAACAAGTTCTATTGGGAATTGACAAGGGTGGTCAGTTTTTTCTGGATGGTTTGATTTGACATTTGGAATATCCCACATGCCGTTTTCCCAATCTTGTTGAATTATTTCCCAAATATCACTTGGGTTTTTACCCAAAGGATTTCCGGAAGGTAATCCCTTTTTGGGGCCTTTAAAATGGAGTTTGCCTGGATACTTTGAAGGTATTCTCACATCGTCAAGATTAAAAATATACTCATCCGTCTTGCTGAACCAAAGTAATGTTTCATAACGACCACTAAATCGGTTACTAGCATGAAGCCCGTGTCCGAAATGCCATATTATTCGATTGCGTAATTTGAGTCCGTGCTTTTTGAATATTTGATAGTAATAAATGTCGAGTGGAAAGATTTCTCCTTTGTCTACATAGTTGCCAACCTGCCAACAAAGATTTCCTTTTTCAGAAAGAGTCCGCACAATTTCACCAATGATTTCTTCCTGAGTTTCCAAATATTTTTCAATACTTGTTTTTGTCTCATATGACTTCCCAACGTTATATGGAGGGGAGGTTAAAATAAGATCAAATTTTCCGGCCTCAAATTTTTGCAGAACGGTCAAGCAGTCGCCGCGTATGATCTGGTGATCAATATCAGGGCTTATGTAATCAAATAATGGCTCTTTTACTTTCATGTTTAAAAATTCTGTGATAAAACTGGGTACAAAATACAAAAATCTTACGGTTTGAACGGGTGTTTATTTTAAAAATTTAGTATTTCACCGTCACCTTCTCCATCACATCTCCTTGCTGGATCTGGGCCACCACATCCATTCCCGACTTCACGCGGCCAAAAATTGTGTAATTGCCATCCAGGTGCACCCGTGCCGAATGTGTGATAAAGAACTGTGTGCCTTCTGTATCAAATCCATTGGAAGCCATGTCCAAGAGTCCGGCCTGGTTGTACCAGCTCAGCCCGATTTCTGTGCGGATCGAATAATCAAGCGCACCTGATCCGTCTCCCCGTGGGCATCCACTCTGGATCACATGATTGGGCACCACCCGATGAAAAACCTTTCCATTATAGAACCCGGTGCCTGCCAACTCGATAAAATTGGCCACAGAGCCTGGCGCCCATTGCGGCCAGAGCTCCAGGACAATCAGGCCCTTTGCCGTTTGAATACTTACCTCAGTTTGTTCAGTCACCACCTGCAATCGTTCCCAGTTAAGCGGATGGTTTTGAGGTATTTTGGGTGAAGCCGGTTCAGGCCGGCCTTCAAGGTATGCAATGGCTTTTTCGAGCGAAGCAATGGCCTCGTAGTCGCGGG
>JBJXGO010000299.1:0-7100 GCA_046160345.1 Saprospiraceae bacterium | reverse complement strand
GCCGTATCCACCACCTGCGCAGCACTTAAAAAAGGAAGCAAGAAAAAGCCGAAAAGAATAAAACAAGTTTTCATAACAGGAGCAATTAGATGAAATAAAAAAGGGCTGATATATATTTTCCTCAAATGTCCACAAATATTTCGTCCTTTAGAGTACCAAACCCAATTTAATTCCCTCTTATGGCAAATGCCCAACCCAACATCTGGACCGACGAACTGCTCATCCGCGAAATCCGCGCGGGTGGAGGGCGGCGCAACAGGGCTTGGGAATATATCTATAAAGCCTGGCGGGGCTATTACCTCTCTCCTGTGCTACGCATTGGCGGCAAACCAGAGCAAGTGGACGAGGTGCTTGGTGCAGTGGTAATAGATGTGGAAAAGCAGGTGTTGAAGGAAGATTTTGAGTTGCGCGTGGCTTCCTTGCGCACCTACTTTATAGATGGAATCATCAAGGCTTGGTCAAGGGCTCAAAAGGCCGCGAAACGCCGCCATACAGAAGATCTGGATCCGCAAACCTACCTGTCAGTAGAGCAGGACAGCGTGGAGCAAGATTTTATCCGAAAGGAACGCATGGAACGCCTTGATTCACTGCTCGCAAAGCTTGGAGAAAAATGTAAGACCATACTCACGCGATTTGCACAGGGATATTCAATGCGGGAAATCGCAGAGGAGTTGGGCTTCGAAAACGAACAAAGTGCCAAAAATGCCAAGGGGAAATGTCACCGCAATCTATTGGAATTGACAGACGAATTATGACATGAAAAACGACACAAACTTTGACAAAATAGAAGCCTGGCTCTCGGGAGAACTCCCAGAAGCTGATGCACTTGCATTTGAGGCTGAGATTGCGGCTGATCTTTCGCTTGCTACGGAAGTGGAACGGCATCGGCGTGGCCGAGGGGCGTTGGACCGACTGGCAGAACAGGCGTTGCAAACCAATATGGCCCTTTGGCGAGAGTCGATGGACGAAATCCCTGAGCCGCCAGTTGATGCTTTGCCTACAACAAGAACAAAAAATTGGTTCCGCTTGATACTGGGTGGGCTTTTAGGAATCTTGCTTGTTGGTACGGTTTATTGGATTTGGTCTTCCAAAAATGGCGAGCCGATCCATGCTCCGGTCCAAGAGATTGCTCCGCCGCAAACCAAACCGGATGAACCAATTGCAATCACACCATCAGACAAACCAGACGATGAAAACAAAGTACCAACGAAAACGAAGGATGAAAATTCGCTGCGACTGATTGCCATGGCAGAAACCAATTTGAGCGATTTGCAGGGCGCGATTTTAAATCAATACGGCCAAACGATGGGCGAGGGAGATGAGGAAAATCCATTCTTTGAATCAGGGGTTAAAGCATTTATGCAAAATAATTTGAAGCTTGCCAAAAGGGATTTATTAAAGGTGCCAAAAACGGGCCCCTTCTTCCCTTCGGCGCAGGAAATGCTGGCCCTTATTTATTTCAAAGAAAAAAACTATTCGAACGCTGTCCTGTGCTACGAAAATTTTGCCCGCCAAAACGCAGACCCTACTACCGATTGGAGATTGCTTCAATTTTATTTAACGGACTACCGGCATCACAAGGAGAATTTTTCGAAGAAACTTGAAGAGATTATTGATCCGAAGAATCAACATCAGTTTAGGGAAGAGGCAGAGAAGTTGAAGCGGGAAATGGACCTGAAATAGTACATTTTTTCAGCAATTTATAAATATACAACATAAGCCAATTTTTAACTTATAAGCACCTGCCAAGTGTTTATCAAACAATCAAATCTATGAAAAAGCCCTGCACCTTTTTTCGATTAATCCCATTCTTCGCGCTTTTTGTCACCCCATTATTGTTGCGTGCCAATGGTGATCCGACCGGAAACATGCCAAACAGCGACCCTGTGAGCACCGACTCAATCACTCGCGCTTTAGCATTAGGCCACTGCAATCCGATCACATCAGCCGAAATAAACTGCACGACCCACACGATTGAATTATCAGCTTGGGTACTATATATATTTTCCGGACAACTCGTCCCATATGTGGCGTACTGGAATACGGGAGAGACAGCGCACAAAATCACGGTCGTCCCTCCTGGCGCATGGAGCTGGGACGCTTCCGCTACCGGGTGCGAGCCAAATCACTGGCAGAATGAGTATAACCAGCCCGGGGCATTTTTTGAGGGCACCCTAAATATAACTGGAGCCCCAATCTGCATCGGTGGCAGTTCCCAACTAAATGTTACCACAGGCCTAAGCCCGGAGTACAATTTTCAAAACTTTGATTGGAATCCCGCGAACCCAGCAGGTATCCTTACACCGTATGAAATTTTCCAACCAGGAACTTATGTCCTCAATGTTCTGGACGACTTGGGCTGCCCCTTTTCTGACCAAATTTTCATCCAGACAACTTCAACTCCATCTTATTTACTGACAAACTCAGTAAATAGCCTAAAGGTCTGCACAGGTGAAATTGGGTCTTTCACGACAGACCTGACTTCTATTTGCGGATTTGACAGTCCGATAACACTTTCTGTAACTGGGGCGCCTCCGGGTGCAACCGTGAACATTTCACCCAACCCTGTGATGCCCACAGGTGTTGCTACTGTCACTCTTTCCGGGTTTACATCTGGAATGATTGGCAATTATACCCTCATCGTAAAGGGCGTGAGTGGTGGGAACACCCAAACTGCTACCGTTGCGTTGACCGTAGTCCCTAGTTTACCCGGAATCCCATCCCCGACCAGCCCTGCAAATGGCGAAACTGGTGTTAACAATTCTACATGGTTGTTTTGGACGGCTGTGCCTGATGCAAGTACTTATTATTTGCAAGTAGCTACCAATCCATCTTTTTCGCCTGGCAGCATCGTTTCAGAACAAACAGTGATTGGACAAACCTTTACTGGGGTTGACCTACAGGCTGATAAAGTTTACTACTGGCGAATCCGAGCCTCAAATGGATGCGGAGTCGGTAATTATTCCGAAGTTACTGCCTTCCAAACGGGTCAACTCCTTTGCGGTTTCGGTCCATGTGTCATCACTTACATTGAAATTGACCCTAATTCGGTCAATACGATCCAATATAGCCTGGACATGCCATTAGACCGATTAATCACAGATGTTGATGTCAACTTTCGTATTGGGCATACGTGGGTAGGAGACTTAAGTGCGCAGCTTGTTTCACCGCATAATGACAATATTCCCCTGTTCGATCGTCCTGGTGTGCCAGCGTCCCAATTTGGTTGCAATGGCCACAATCTCGATCTCACGTTCGACAGCCAGGCTGGACTAAGTGCAGCCGCACTTGAAAACCAGTGCAATAACTCCCCCCCCGCTCTTAATGGAACCTTTCGACCCATTGGGTCGCTCAATGTGCTAAATGGGAAAAGATCGAAAGGAGACTGGACTCTTTTCGTTACAGACAACTTGCCTCAAGACGGCGGAGGACTTGACAAATTCTGCGTTTCGTTCTGTTTAGATCCTAAGATACCTGCTGGCAGTATCTTAACCAACAAATTGCTAACGGTCAGCTATGGTGGTAGTGGCTTTATAGATATATCCAAACTGAAAATGGCAACTTCAGGCTCCGCAGTCCAAGGACAGTTTATTGTTTTGAGCACTCCTGTGCATGGAACATTGAAACTGAATAACGTAGCGCTAGGTGTGGGAGGAACTTTTACACAGGATGATATCAATAATAACAAACTGGTATACCACAATAACGGGGATGGTGCTCTCATAGACAATTTCCACTTCGATGCGCTCGACCAGAACAATGATTTTTGGGTGCACAACGCTGTTTTCAACATCAACATTATTGGTGTGCCGCTCACCGCAACAGCTACAATTACAAATGGAATTTGTCCTCCAGAAACGACGGGCGAAATTACCGTAATGGCCAGTGGTGGGCAATTGCCTTATACCTACAGCCTGAATGGTGGCCCAAGCCAATCATCCAATGTATTTAGCAATCTTCCTCCGGGGTCTTACACCATATTGGTAACGGACAATTCCGGAGGCAGCGCATTCACCATTCAAATTGTATTACCTGCCTCGCCACCTGTGGTTCCGACGCTTTCCGGACCGCCGTTTATGTGCCCCGAGGGCAATACTGGAATTGTGCAAGTGAACCAACCTTGGAATGCTTATCTATGGTCATCTGGCGAAACCACCAATCCGATAATAATCTATGAGCCAGGAATTTACGAGGTAACCGTCACGAATCAGTTTGGTTGTACGGGTGTAGGTGTGATCGGGGTGCAATCTGGTGAGGTGAGTCCATTTGCAATCAGCATGACTGCTCCCGCCATTTGTGTGGGTCAGATGGATACATTGAAGGTACTGGGAAGTTTCGTCCAATACCATTGGTCAAACAATGTGAATACCATCACCAATATTGTGACGCAGCCGGGCACCTACACTCTCACTGTCACTAACATTTACGGCTGTACCGGTACGGGTAGTGTGACGATTGGCCTGAAGCCCACACCCAGTATAGCCATAACGAGTACTCCGTTCTGCGCTGGTGGTTCTTCCACGCTCACCGTGACTGGAGGTACATTCGCCAATTATTTATGGTTGCCAGGCGGTCAAACAACCAACCCAATAACGGTCTCGACATCAGGGACTTACACGGTTACAGTGAGTGGTTTAACAATTTGCGCTACCAGCACCAGCATAACAATAATGCAGTCTCCCTCACCCACTACTGTCATTGCTCCACCGGCCCAACTAAGCTGTGCCAATCCGCAAACAGTGCTCAACGCATCATCCTCATCCACAGGACCAAACTTCACGTTTGTGTGGAGCACTGTGGGTGGCAACTTTGTTATGGGGCAAAATACATTGACTCCAACCGTGAACGGGACAGGCACTTACACATTACAAATCACCAATACCACTACCGGCTGCACCTCATCCGCGTCAGTCTTGGTAAGTTCCAATATACAAACACCCCCTGCACCTGTGGGCAATCCGGCCACGCTCAGTTGCAATGTTTCCAATCTTACCATTGGCCCGGCAATGCCACCTACTGATCCAAACTTACACCCGGTTTGGGTGGCTACCTTAGGGGGCAATATCGTTTCGGGACAAAATACTTGGAACCCCATTGTGAATCAGTCAGGAACTTACACCCTCACAGTGACAAATACTATAAATGGTTGTACTGCCACTGGTTCTGTCCAAATCAGCCAAAGCCCCCAAATACAAATGGTGGTCATGGTAAGTGGCAATACGATCACTATTCAGGCCTCAGGTGGTACAGGATTTTTGCAATACAGCATTGATGGTGTTAATTTCCAAGCCAGCAATCAGTTTTCGAACCTCCCTTGCGGCACTTACACGGCGACGGTTCGCGATGCGAATGGATGTACCGCAACTAGTCAAGCAACAGTAAACATATTATCTGGCAATTTCGCAACTCCTGATATAAAGTGTTTTGGAGGAAGTACTAATATTATTGTACAAGCATCTTGCGGCACTCCGCCATACCAGTATAAATTAGGGAATGGAGCATATCAAAGTGGTAATGTCTTTAATAACATAATTGTCGGTAATTATTTAGTAACCATCAGGGATGCTATTGGGGCTACCAAAGTTTTAGGGCCAATTATCGTTACCCAGCCTACCCCGCTCAATGTGAGTGCTGATTTGATTTGCAATGACGCATCGTTGGCCATCTCAGGAGGGACTCCGCCTTATACCTTTGTAAGCAATGCCCCCAATCCTGATTTGAAAAATTTGCCAAATGGCACCTATCAGGTGACCGCCACTGACGGGAATGGATGTCTCGCAACCACAACAATCACTGTAAACGTTCCGCTGCTTGGGGTGTCGTTCACAACAGACAGTGTGCTTTGCTTTGGAGGGAACACGGGTTCGATTACGGCCAATGGCTATGGCGGGTGTCCGCCGTATCAATACAGCCTTAACGGGTCGCCATTCAAACCAAATAGTTATTTCCCCAACCTTTCCACAACCACATACTCCTTAGCGGTCAAAGACGCAAAGGGGGCAATAAGTTTCGTCTTTGCAACAGTATTTCAGCCTGCTCAACTGGAGCTTACAGCAACAGTTAACGCCAATACCATCACGGCCATTGCTTCTGGCGGTACCTTACCTTACAAATTCAGCCTGAATGGCGGCGTACCGAAAAGCAGCGGAGTGTTCCCGAACCTTGTGCCCGGCACATACACGGTGATTGCCATCGATGCCAATGGCTGTACCGCTTCAACGGCAAACATTGATGTGCCAACCGTCAGTACTATCGAGCTAACTGCAGCTTGGGGCTTGACCATATCGCCCAACCCAAGCACAGGATTGTTCACGCTTACGTTGAAAAACGCACCAGATGCACTACGCGCTGAGGTGTTAGACGTAACGGGGCGACTGCTCCAATCACTTAACCTAGAACCGATTGGCGGGCAATTGACTACTTCGCTCGATCTTCATGATTTGCCGCAAGGCACCTACATGCTTAAACTGAGCGATGGTAAAAATTGGGGGGGGGCAAGGCTGATTAAAGTGGACTAACCCGTGATTTTTAATGTTCGCCCAATTTTTCTATGTGCTTGAAATTGAAAAGAGAGGCCGTCCTTGGATGGTCTCTCTTTTTTTAACGGTTTTGGCGAAATAAATTTCGCGCCACACCCACTTCATCTCAGCCTGTTTACCCGCCATAGCCCGAAAGGGCGAAGGAGGGTTGGCGAAATGAATTTCGCCCTACGCTAACTCCATCTCCACCTGCCGCTTCCCCAAATCCACTGCCGCAATCCGCACCTTCACCTTGTCGCCCATTTTGAACGAGCGCTTGTACCGCCGCCCCGTAGCGCGCAGGTTTCCTTCTTCCAGGGTGTAGGTATCGTCCAGGTATTTGAAATCCACCAGACCCTCGGATCTTGAGTCTAGCAACTCCACGAAAAAGCCTCTGTCTATCATCCCGCTTATCACACCCTCAAAGGTTTCTCCGATGCGGGTGGACAGGTATTCAGCCTGTTTGTACTTGGTGCTTTCGCGTTCAGCTTCTGCGGCTTTGCGCTCCTGATTGCTGATATGCTTGCATTGTGCTTCAAGTTTGGCGGCGTCCACGCGATAGGTTTTTCCGTCGAGGTTGCG
>JBJXGO010000298.1:0-17454 GCA_046160345.1 Saprospiraceae bacterium | reverse complement strand
GTGATGTCGCTAACATCCGCCTGTGGTGACCCGCCACCTTCTGCCCGGACGGTGAGCAAAATGGCGTATCCGCTTTGGCCAACTGGCAAATCGGCCCAGCAATTTTCGAGAATATTGCCATCCAGCAGCACCCTTTTGCCTGTTTTCAATTCAAACAGGTTTTTGATGGTCCAATGCTTGCCTGCGTAGGAGGGATGCCCAACGCGCCAAGAGAACGGTTTGAAAAAATGATTGTTCCGAATTTCAATATCAGAAGGCACCAACCCGGGAATAGCCGAGGCCGCGCCGCCAAAGAGTATGTTTTCGCCGGCAGCCTCCAGGTAGTTGTTTCGAATAATAAAAGGCCCTGGCCCATTCGTGCCGGCTATGGCGTAGGTATCAAAGCCAATGCTATGAAAATCAGAGATATACGAATCCAGTACTGCCGAATTTGCACAATTCAGAATTACCCCGCCTTTCATAACGGTGGCATGGGTGTGCCCGTGAATGTAACAACGATCTACCAACAGATCGTGGGGTACAAGATTCAAGTTGTTTTGAGCCGCCGTAGCATCTCCAAAAAACACCAGGCCATAACTGTTGAGTACACTCGGGTCAACGGTGATTTCAAGTCCCACAAAGCGATAATGATGCGCCGAAGGCTGTGTTTTGAAACAAGGCAACCCCGAAAGATTGGTCGTAATGATCTTCGGCATCGCGGATTGCTGCGTCGGATAAACGGGGTTGCCCGTGGTCGTTGCTGGAGCAATGCGTGTGCCCTGATCTGGCAAGTAGTGTGTGCCGGAAGACATCAGGATAATCCATCCATTTCCGGTTTTATTGGGCAAAGTATAACTGCCTTGAAAACTCGCGCCCGCATCCAACACCAACACAGTGCCAGGATTGGCGGCATTGATGGCGGCTTGAAGATCACTGTAGTCGCGGTTCACAGGGCCAACGGTCAGCACGACGTAGCCAGTGGTGTCGGGAAAACAGGTTTCGATGGATGCCGTGTTGGGAAGGCTGGGCTGTGTTTGGGCAAGCAATGGTAACCCGTAGAGACCAAGAAGGAGCAGTAGAAGTGACTTTTTCATGAAGCGAATGTAAGGAGCGTAACTCAACTGTGTTGAAAAGCCCAGAAGTTAGTTAGGAAGTCTTGCATCCTCCCTAACTTTGATTCAAATTTTCAATCATGAAAGAATCAATACGCCTGACCCTTGCTTGCCTGCTTTTCATCTCCACAGGCCAGCTCCCCGCCCAAACCAATATCCTTTCTACCAACCCCCTCGCCGAACAGATCATGCTCGGCAATTACAACCCTGCCAACTACGCCGCTGCCACTACCGCTCCGAATCTACCCGCTCAATTGGCTGCTCAATTACAAGCCAGTATTTCTCCCGACAGTCTCAAAGCCTACATCCTTCGCCTTGCCGAGTTCGGCACCCGTAATACTGGTAGCGACACGCTTTCTGCCTTTACTGGAATAGGTGCAGCAAGACGCTGGACGCACCAAAAATTTGCAGAATTCAGTGCCGTGCACGATCAGCGGCTGCTGCCATCCTATCTACAATTCGATTTGAATATATGTGGTGTGGCACGGCACCGCAATATCTTCGCTGTTTTGCCAGGAAGCGACCCTGCCAGCGGGATGGTGTTGGTGGAAGGTCATATCGACAGCCGCTGCGACGTGCTTTGCGATACCAGTTGCCTTGCCGAGGGCGTGGAGGACAATGCCACGGGTACTGCGCTGGTGTTGGAGCTTGCCCGCGTGATGTCGCGCTATCAATTTCCAAATACCATCGTTTTTCTTGTCACTATTGCTGAAGAACAAGGTTTGTTGGGCGCGGAAGCCTTTGCCGATTATGTGCAGCAAAAAAATATCCCGCTCCGGGCGGTTTTGAACAACGACGTGATCGGTGGAATTCTCTGTGGTAAAACCTCTTCCGCTCCTTCCTGCCCGGGTTTGAACGACGTGGATTCTACCAGTGTCAGGTTGTTTTCTTTTGGGAGCGCTAATTCAAAACACAAGCAATTATCGCGGTTCAACAAACTGCAATACCAGGAAAACCTGCTTCCTTATGTTTCCGTACCGATGGATATCCGAATTATGAGCGCCGAAGACCGCACAGGGCGTGGCGGCGATCATATTCCGTTCCGTGAGCACAACTACCCAGCCATGCGTTTTACTTCGGCCAATGAACACGGCGATGCGAGTAATGGCCCGACGTATATGGATCGTCAGCACACATCAGAAGATGTGCTCGGCGCAGACACTGACAACGACGGTGTGGTAGATTCGTTTTTTGTGGATTTCAATTACCTGGCCCGCAATAGTCTGGTGAATGCCAATGCACTTGCCATTGCAGCGCGAAATGTAAAACCAGCCCCCAATTTTACAGCCTACCGGGAAGGCTCTGTGCTGAAGGTCTATTTTGATTCGCCTACCGATTCCCAAACGGTAAGGATTGCTGTGAGAAGAACCGTGACCAATGATTGGGATACTGTATTTACCATCTCTCCTGCATTTTCAGAAATGATGAGCTGTCACCCTAGTTTGCCGACTTTTGTAAGCGTTGCTGGTGTGGACGAATGGGGCGCAGAGAGTCTCTTTTCCGCAGAAAAACTGGTGCAGTCGCATACATCTGGTACGGACGAAGAGGCCAACACCGAACCTGAACCAAATTTCCGCTTATTCCAAAATCGCCCCAACCCTTTTGATGAGGCTACCTGGATATCTTTTTGGGTGAACGAATTGCCGTCGGCTGCTCAATCAGCCCATATCCAAATCAGTGATTTACAGGGGCGTGTTATCCAAAATATACCAGTCAATTTGCAACAAGGAATGAACGAAGTGCTTTATTCCCATGGCTATGGAGTACGCGGAACGTTTACTTATGCGCTGATGGTGAGCGGAAAGGCAGTAGATGCCCGACAAATGATTTTTGCCAATTAGGGAAGTATTCAGAAATGTGTGGCACACCTAAGCTCGAGCATTGATAATCAATGTGCTAGTCAAGGTGTGCCACACATTTTCAACACCCCCTCCTTATCCTGTAGGCTGAGCGTGAAAAGCCAAGCGTTATCGACCACTATTTAAACGTAAAAAGATAATTCGCGCCGAAATTCCAGAGCACCACCACGCCCGTGGCCACTAATTTGGCAGTGTAAAACTTCACTCCTCGACGCTCGGTAAGCAAGAAGATTATGGCATTGTTCATGGCAAGGCCAATAAGCGCCACTACGGTGAATTTGGCAAACTGAAGGCCCACATGAGGATCGTTGCTGTGAAAGGTCCAGATTCGGTTCAGGATATAATTGCTCAAAACAGCGCAGGCAAAGCCCACGCTGTTAGCAATGTATTTATTTAGCCGAAATTGCTCTTTAAAAAGCCAGGTTACGCCAAAATCAACGATTACTCCAGATACCCCGACGATGCCAAATTTTAAGAATTTGAGGAGGAATTCAGCCATGAAAGTAATTTATGAGATCAATTTCGTGAGCCAGCCTGTCCAGACTGTCTGTCTGGTTCCACTGTCAGTACCCCCTTCATGTCCCGAAGCAGGTTGATAAAGTGATCTTCAATAACTTGTGAAGGGCTATAGCCGATTACCCATGTGTTGTCTTCGCTAAGGTGTTGTACGGGGCGAACCCTTAGGTCAGAGAACTGTTTGCAAAATTCTTTCGCGTTTGTGTTCATATCGAACTGTACGATTACCTGGCCTTTCAACGCGCCTTCTGCTTTTGAGTCCGGGCCCTTTCTGACCACGAGGCCATGCGCTTCGGTGATGTCAAGCATAAGCGTTTCCAGTTCCAATATTGGTTTTGGGAAACCAGTCCGGCCTTTTACCACATGGGTTCTCCCGTCTTCAAAAACAGTAAAAGTGTGCACAGGTGCATCAGCCACAGCACTAGGTATTTCTGAAGGATATTGCCATAAATCCACTTTATTTACTGCTTTAAGCAACTGGGAAAACTCCTCGGCACTCAGCCTAACCCTGTCAGCGCCTTCTTTGTCCACATTCCGGACCCCGAAATAATCCAATATTCCATCGTTACGGAAAGTAAGTTTGAACATTGGGCAATATCCTCTGCAAGGGCCTGTCTCCAATTGAATGAGATTGACCGTGTTTTTTGGCGTCGAGTTGTTTGAAGAAGGGTTTTGAGCAAATGCATTTTCCTGGGGAATAATGCAAGCCACGACGAATGAAGCGGCAAGGAGAAATCGTAGTGTGTACTTCATAAACAATGGTTTGTGGTTGAATTGAGGAGTTGGTGAAAATTAGTTTGTTGTGTTTCAGCCAATGGCTTGTTTCAAATCGGCTACAATATCGGCCACATTTTCAATTCCAACCGAAACCCTAATCAGTCCATCTGTGATACCGTTTTGTAGTCGCACTTCTTTGGGCACGGACAGGTGCGATGAAGAAGCAGGATGCAAGATAAGGGTATCCACATCTCCCAAGGTAGGTGCAAGCGAACAAAATTGAATTCGATTCATACAAGCGATCCCTGCCTCCAGCCCATCCTTCAATTCAAAACTCAGCATACCGCCATAACCGCCACGCATTTGACGAGTTGCCAGGGCATGATCAGGGTGCGAAGCAAGCCCCGGGTAATTCACCCGGGACACGGCTGGGTTCGACTCCAAATATCTGGCCAAAGTGAGCGCATTGTGGCAATGCCGTTCCATGCGCAATGAAAGGGTTTTCATGCCATTATTGGTCAGCCAGGCCTCAAAAGGCGAACAATTGGTGCCAACAAGTTTCATTGTGCGCCATACTCCTTTTCGCATACTTTCTTTGTCGCGGCCGATCACTACCCCAGCTATTGAATTGCCGTGGCCATTCAGATATTTGGTTGTAGAGTGGATGACATAATCTACGCCCAAGGCAAAAGGCTGCTGTAACATGGGCGTCGCAAAGGTGTTGTCAACAGCACACAAGGCTCCTTGGCGGTGCGCCAATTCCGACAATGCCGCAATATCCACACAAGCCAGGGTAGGGTTGGCTGGTGTTTCGCAATAGAGCATTTTGATGGTTTTGTCACCTAGAAGCGTACTTTCCACAAGCGCTAAATTCCTCAAATCAGTAAAAACGGTTTCAACACCAAACTGACTAAAGATACTTTTCAATAGTTCGGTCGTGCCTCCGTACAAATTGCCCTGGCTCAATACTTTGTCTCCGGTTTGCAGCGTGCCGAGTAAAAGCGTAGCGATGGCAGACATCCCGCTTGAGGTCATTATTGCAGACGCTTCAATATCCAGCCCATACGATTCCAGTGCAGCAATTTTTGCTGCGACCGTATCCACTGTTGGGTTGGCGTAGCGACTGTAAGCATGTCCACTTTCGATATTTTTGAAAATCTCGATACCCTGATCGATATCATCAAAGTTAAAAGACGATGTTGCATAGATCGGCAATACGTGTGGAGCCGTGGTCCGATTTTCCGGGTGTTCTTTTACAGTGAGGGAATCAAACTTCATGTGTTGAACGATGAACTAGGAACGATGAAACTAGGAACGATGAACGATGAACTAGGAACGATGAGGCATTCAAAGCGTGAAGTGAACTATGGATGAAATAGCTAAAATAACTAGCGAGACCTTGATGGCTAAATTCTTCTTTTTTGTAAGGATCGAACTTCGAAGGATCTTCATGATTTCTTCAGAATTACCGAGCAATGATTGAAACTCAAGCTCATTAATGTATTTGGTCTCATGCAGTAATTCTAACCAATATTGGGTTTCTCCCGTTTCCTTTTGAGCAATCCCTAATTTATGGATAAAATCGAGACCACTTTCAGCATTAATGGCCTCCCGTACCATTGCACCAGGATTTGTTCCTGATCTGAGTATCTGTTTGCTCAAGGCAAACTCTTTCTTTTCTTCAACCAAGTATCGGTATAGGCGAACGATACGAACCGAAAATTGAAAGGTCTTGTCACGAAGAACATGAGGTGAACGAGTAATAGATAGATGGTTGTTTTCCATGATTTATCGAACTTTTAATTGATGAATATTTAATGACCTTTTGGCCAATCACCAATAAAGTTAACACTTCTCGTTCATAGTTCTTCGTTCATAGTTCTTCGTTCATAGTTCAATCCCCCGGCCAATAATACTCGCACACCTTCCGCAAATAATCTCCAGGTTTTGCTTTTGAGGAAAGGAACAGAGAAGCGCGGCAGCCCATTTCATACGGACAATCCTGAATAATAGCGTCTGGTTTATTGTCGCGGTCAAGGTCGCCGAACCAAAGCAGGTCCACAGAAGGGTTAATTTCCGGGACTTCTGTTCGTACCCATTGAGAAAGGTTTTGAGTTGGAATTGGATCTGTGGCGTAATCAAGCAGGGTGAGTTCGTAGTTTGTGATACGCACAAAATTGTTTTCGAAATTCGCGCATCCTGTGGCTGCCAGTCCGTAAGATGGCTTCATGATCGTATCATTGAGGTCATTGCCAGGGTAAATGGAAAGTTGGTTGCCTGGACCTAGAGATTTGGAAAAGAACATCTGGTTGAGATCAAATATTCCGAGCGG
The DNA here is from genome assembly GCA_046160345.1 of Saprospiraceae bacterium. Taxonomy (GTDB): domain Bacteria; phylum Bacteroidota; class Bacteroidia; order Chitinophagales; family Saprospiraceae; genus M3007. Next base: position 10,939 of record JBJXGO010000298.1, on the reverse strand, counting down.
ACCGCAGTATCCTGTGGAAAGGGAAGTGTGGCTGCAAACCAGAAATTTGCTGATTTCTTTTTGGTTGGTTTTCAATACCTTAATAGGGCCTCCATAAAATTCGTTTGGTTCTTCCACCAGCCGAACCTGCACCTTTCTGAGTTCGTCGGCAAAAGAATCTCGGGCATACACGCCATACCAGAAGAGTGGGGAAACACTTTCCATATTAAATTGGGGCGATTTCTCATAGTGGAGCTCGGTGGTGCAGCTTACATACCTGTCAAACACCCAGCCCGAATAATTCTTGCTGCGTACTTTGAGCCACCGACCATAAGGTGAATTGTTATCATTAGTGTCAAGCATGGTATATTGGCCGTTGTTCCAGGAATCCAGAAACTGGAGCAAGGTACCTTGCGGCAGGTTCGCTAATTTTTTTGAGCTGGCGTCAGGTTCTTCACGCAAGTTGAGTGAATTGGCCGTTACCACCAATTCTTCGCAGAAAAAAGCGGCTGACCCCTGGGCTGTCAATTGCAATGCCAAAAGACTAATAAAAATGAAAAATATGAGCCTCATTAGTTTGTAGTATTGATGGTAATTGTGCGAAATGCCTTTAGTGAAAATTGGCGGCAAATGTAAGCCGTCCCTAATGGATGAGCAAGGGCTTAAAATCGCTGCAAGGCTTGCATCAGGCGTTCAGGCAACTCTTCCCGACACGCCATTTGGTAGTCCTGGTAAGAACAAGGAACGAGTTTGTGCCGCTCGTGCTTGCGTTTGGTGGCAACAGGCACTTGCATCCACCACCGACCGCTTTTGGCGCTCTTCCAGAAGGTGATCTGGTAATTGAGCTTTCGGAAATCAACCACATATTCAGTCAATCCTGTGGTTGACACCGGATAGTCGCCTTTGCGGCTGAAGACCCCTTCCAACAGGTACCACAACATTTGGGCAGCAGTTTGGGCGGTCAACCCATCCCGGTCTGATTCGGGCTGAAAGCCATAAAGCCCGAAAGAAGTGAGTTTGTCGCTCATACCTGCGTAGCGACATAATTGACAGGCTTCATCCGCAAAATAGCCCGAAGGAGAAGGATTAGAAACACCAGGAGCCTCACCCTGTTTGAGGGCACCCAGATGGAAACTCAGTAGATCTGCATCCCGCAAGATCGGTTCGGTTTCTTCTAAACTAGCCCGGGATTTTCCCAGCCGAACCAGGTCGAAATGGCATTTAGTCAAAAAATCAACCGCTTCCGCAGGGGTTTGGTGCACTTGATACCCTACCAGGCCGAAATGAAACATTTGTGGATGCCGGGGTTTGAACAAAGGCGCGTAAGCACCATCGGCACGAAAAGTTTCGTTCACAACGGCCATATTCACCAACGCTTTGGCTTCCTGATATGCCAGAAATTGAGCACAGGCAAGTTCCTCTTTCCCGGCAATCACAATGGGCAACACCTTGCCACTCAACATTTCGTACAACACGGGTATAAGCAAGGCCGCATCGGCTTTGCGAAGATTGCCCAGGTCTGCCACCGAGCCTTTGGGAAAAGGAAAAGAAAAACGGTACAGTTGTTCGCGAATCGCATTGGCCTCTTTATCGCCCACACCAATAATAGCGGCGCGGACTTTTTTAAGGTCCGGCATTTCGCCCCGGTGGAGAAGGGCGTGTTTGCCAAAAGACCACGCTGGGAGTGCGTCAACAGCGTTCTTGCAGAAAGTGGTAGGGAGCGGTTTTAGCCAATTTTGAAGCATAAGGGGGCAAAAGTAGTTAGTTTCTGGCAGGAGGACTGGTCAATTATGTTGTTGTAATATTTGATGGCAACATGCGCGACAAGTGAGGGTCTCACTCGAAGTGAGACCCTCACTGTTGGAGACAAAAACAAACGGGCGACTGGCAATATACCAGTCGCCCGCTCCATATTCTAATGGTTCGCCTGAGCTATCTTATCAGTGTTACATCGCCCTTGAAGAGTTTGGTTTCACCGTCAATAAATTCTACTTCACAGTACCAAACATAGACTCCAAGTTGGCCGTCCTGGCCGCGAACTTTTCCGTCCCAGCCTTTCGTGAAATCGTTTGGAAGGAAATCCAGTGCTTCGAACACCTCATCGCCCCAACGGTCGAAGATGAAGAACGAGTTTATTTTGGCCACGTCAATCCCGGCAAACACCGTTACTACGTAGTTCTCCTCAGACAATGGGTTGAAGATATTGGGCACATAAATTTGCCGTGCCTTTTTCACAATTACCAGCACTTCGTCGCGGGCAACGCAACCGTTGCTGTCCACTACAGTTAAACGGTGACGGTAAGAGTCATATGGCGTATAGGTGAAGGTCTCGCAGTACGGAATAGAGTCCTTGCAATTGGGCGCATAGTTCCAGGTTGCAGACTGAACGCCTACGGTGCTCTCTATTTGGGCCGTTACAGTTGCCTCTTCTCCAAGGCTAACCACTACATCGGGGCCAAGTTCAACCAGCAGTTCGCCGGCTTCGCCAATGGTGACCAAAGTGTCCAATTGGCAGCCATTGCCGTCTTCCAGTGAAAGCAGGTACTGCCCAGCTTGCAAGCCGGTGTACTGGTTGGTTGTGGAGCCTGTACCTCCGCTCAACGAGAAGATGAAAGGCGGTGTTCCGCCAATGATGCCGTTGACGCCAATTGAACCGTTGACATCGCCGAAACAGCGGATATTGCCTATTCTCAGGTCAAAACCTGAAGGCACTTGTGGGTCCACCAAAACCGGTTCTTCTGCCGTGGCAGTACAACCATTATTTTCATTGACAACCAGCAATTGGTACAAACCTGCCTGATCTACTGTGGGCGAAAGGGTGTTGATCCCTGATACGAAATTGCCTCCAGTAGTCGTCCAGGTAAAGGTATAGCCTGGGCCGGAATTGCTTGCTGTTGCGTTTATCGTGACTTCGGGTGTGTTGCAATCAATTTTGGCTGTTGGGTTTATAACCACTGTTGGTTTTGCGAAATCTGCCACAACCTCTGCCGTAATCGGTCTGACACAGCCGTTGGGCGCCATAATGGTGAAGGTGTAAGTTCCGGCTTGTGTAACCGTTACCGTTGGGGTTGACACGACCCCGATACCTGGTCCGGTCCAGGTGTAGGTTGAGCCTGCGGGGGAGGTTACTTCTCCACCAATTTGGTCGGTGCCGTTGTTAAGGCAATTGAGTATTGCGCCATAGGTAAAGCCCTGGGGTACATTCGCATCCTCGTTCACCACGGTATTGGTTGTGCCAGTACAGCCATTTGGCGCAGTTACGGTGACGGAATAGGTTCCGGCCAAATCTACTTGAATGGACTGGTCGTTTTGGTTGTTCGGGTTCACGTCAGGCCCTTGCCAAGAGTAAGTAGAACCAGGCATCGAACTTGTAACAGTCACGGTCGAAACGAGTGCAGTACAAGTGATGGTATCCGAAGTTGCTGTAGCAGTAGGCTGCTGGTTGTCCAGCAGTACGGTCACCTGGTCAACGGCCGAGCATCCATTGCCTTGATCCGTAACGGTAAGGGAGTAAGCCCCACTCAGGGTCACTTCGGGCATTTCTTCATTGTCGTTGCCTGGATTAATGCCAGGTCCAAACCATTGGTACAACAGGGTGCCAGAAGCCGTTGAAGAGCCACTTCCATCAAGAATTACTTCGGTAATCGAACAATTCAGGGTTTGATCCGGGCCTGCTTCTGCTGTTGGTAGGCCCTGCTCACTGTCCACAAACACCTCATCGGAATCGTCGCAACCGTTGGCTGTGCTGGAGATTACCAAGGTGTATGTTCCCGGTAATAGCACCGTTGGATTGGGCGATGTTTGATTGGCAGGGGTGATACCCGGACCACTCCACAAATAGTTGAAATTTGCGCCTGTGCTGGACCCTGCAGAATTCAGGGTAACACCGGTACCGGAGTTCGCGCAGGTAATCACATTGTCGCTGCCAGCAAATACAATTGGGGCCAAAGTGTCAATATCTACAACAGCAACGTCCTCGCTTGTGCAACCATTGTTGGCATTCGTGACCGTCAAATTATAGGTGCCTGGTAGGTTCACCGTTGGTGTTGGGCTGTTTTGGTTGCCTGGCAGAATGCCGGGCCCGTTCCAAAGGAAGCTGATGTTTGGGCCAGAAGCGGACTGTGTTGCATCCAATTGGGCTGTCACATCGGTACAAGTGATCAGATCGTCAGGCCCTGCTGCAATAAGCGGGGCTGTATCGTTCAAGTTCACTATTACCGTATCCTGAGAAGTACAGAAGTTTTGGATGTTTGTTACCGTTAAGATGTAAGTTCCGGAAACTGTTACCGTAGGGCTTTGAAGGGTAACATTATTTGAGTTGATGCCGGGTCCTTGCCAAATATATTGGAAATTTGGTCCGGTGCTGCTGCCTGAACCGTTGATCATCTGCGAAACCATGGCACAAGTGATCAGGCCGTCAGGTCCGGCACTTGCTGTAGGCACTGCAATATTCTGATTCACAACAACCTGATCGGTGGCTGTACAGCCATTTTCAGTGTCTGTTACGAGCAAATTGTAAGTATCAGGAACGACCACCTGTGGGCTTTGGTCGCCCTGGTTGCCTGGATTGATTCCGGCTCCTGTCCAGGTGTAAATAATAGTAGGACTAACCCCCGAAAGGCTGCCGTCGAGCATAACATTGAGGGTCTGGCAGTTCAAAATCCTGTCGGGTCCGGCATCAGCATCAGGCACTGCAACATTTTCGTCAACAACAACGGTGTCTTGATTTATACAGCTATTGTTTGAGTCGGTTATCCTAAGAATATAGGTGCCAGGCACAGTCACCGTAGGCGATATCTGGTTTTGATTTCCGGCATTGATGCCTGGCCCTGTCCAAAATGGCTGGAAATTTGGTCCTGTACTGGATCCTGCCCCGTTTAAAACAGCGCTTGGATTTGCACAGGTCAAAAGGCCATCTGCTCCTGCCAAAGCGGTGGGAAGTACAACCGTGGTGTTGACCAAAACATCGTTGGTTGCGGTACAACCATTGATTGTATTGGTCACCAAAATCGAATAAGTCCCGGGCTGGCTAACGTTAGGCGTTGCCAGTGTTTCGTTGGTATTGTCAATGCCTGGGCCAGTCCATAAATAGGTAAAGTTTGGCCCGGAAGAAGAGTTACCACCGATGAGGGTTGTTGTCACTACACAATCAATCGTTTTGTCCGCACCTGCATCTGCAGTAGGAGCTACGATATCGAGTGCTACGTTTACCTGATCAGTAGAGGTACATGTATTGTCGGTGTTGGTTATTGTCAGGAAATAGTTGCCCGGCTGATTGATCACCGGGTTAACATCGTTTTCGTTTCCGGTGTTTATTGACGGTCCCGACCACAGTACGTTGAAGATAGAACCCAAACTGCTACCTGAGGCATCAAGCGTGTCAGTTGAGGCATTAAAGCAATTGAGGATCAATGGGTTGCCGGCATCTGCCGTTGGATGAATGGTATCGATCTGGACAACCACTATATCCGTGTTTTGGCACATGTTGAGGGTATTCGTAACAGTCAGGTTATAGGTGCCGGGCAATGTCAGCCCTGTGGGACTTTGGGCTGTAATATTGGCGCCAGAAATTCCAGGGCCGGTCCAGGTGTAGGTAATTCCAGGTCCAGTAGCAGAACCTGAACCATCAAAATTTACACTGAAAACAGTACAGTTTAACACATGGTCCGGACCGCCGCTCGCCGATGGAATGTTTGCATCCTGGGTCACAACGACCTGATCAGAATGCGTACAGCCATTGAATGGATTGGTTACCACCAGCGTATAGGTTCCCGTTTGAGTCACGATTGGATTTTGGTCCGTTTCGTTGTTTGCTCCGATACCTGGCCCGCTCCACAAATAGGTGACAGTGGAAGGTATCCCGCTACCACTGAGCGTCACCCCGGTTGGCGTTGTACAGGTAAGTTGTTGGTCGGTGCCTGCATTGGCTGTTGGCAACGCGGTATTGATGGTCACTACTACCTGATCGGTAGAAGTGCAGCCATTGGCAGTATTTGTGATAAGGAGGTTATAATTTCCAGGTTGATCTACCTCCGGATTATAGAGGTTGGCATTGCCGGCGTTAATACCGGGGCCGCTCCAGGTTGGGGTAAAATTAGGTCCACTGCTTGAAGAAGATCCAATGAGGAAAACACTGGGCTGTATGCAGTTGATGACCGAATCAGCCCCGGCATTTGCAATGGGAGGCACCTGATCGACAGCAATAGAAACCGTGTCTCTCCTGATACAACCGTTCAGCGTATTGGAAACAGTGAGAATATAGTTGCCTGCTGCGTTTACACTTGGCTGTGCAATGTTTGACATGAAGCCATTTGGCCCAGCCCAGGAGAAAGTAATGGGTTGTCCGCCGGCATTACCAGCGCCCTGTAATATTAGATTGGGCAAACTACAGGTGAGTGTGTCATTTGGGCCGGCAGTAACGGTTGGATTTGCATTGTTCTGATTTACAACGGTACTGGCGGTTTGGGTACAGAAGTTCACGCTGTTCGTGACCGTGACGGTATAGGTTCCAGCAAGGGTAACGGTTGGATTTTCCACCATTTGGTTCCCTGCGTTGATGCCTGGCCCCGCCCAGTTCCAGGTGGCTGTAGGAGCATTGGTTATGCCATCAATGGTGACGCTTGTTTGGAAGCAGGTAATGGTGTCGCCGACAGCGCCTGCGCTTGGTGGAGTGGTATCGCCGATCACCGTGACCTGAGCGGTAGATGTGCAGCCGTTAGATGGGTTTAGTACGGTGAGGATATAATTGCCAGTCTGATTCACTACCGGGTTTGGCAGGAACATATTGGCCGGGGTGATGCCGGGGCCTGCCCAGGTGTAATTTACTCCTGGGGTCGATGAGCTTCCCATAAGTTGGGCCGTGGGCGACATGCAATTGATATTCCCCCCTGAAGCCGTTGCTCCGGGTGGAGTGGCACTTGCAGTAACCGTTACGCAAGTGGTATCGTTACAATAAACACCTCCTCGTCCATGTTTCAAAATAAGACAGTATTGGCCAGGCTGATTTACTTGAATATTGGGAATGTTGTTCGGGCCGAGGATGCCGGGACCGGTCCATTCATAAAGCGTTACACCTCCGTTAGCCGTATTGACGTTAGACCCGGTACTACTTAGGGTAATAATTACGTTCGGGCCACAGTCAAGCACAGCAGGTGGGACAATCTTTGCAATGGGGTCCAAAATGGCAAGGTCTGTGTTCACGATACTGTCACAGCCTAAAAATCCGGTGCAAAAGGTTGCATACAAGCCCGTCTGGGAATAGGTCTCGTCGCACACCATATAAGTTGCAGGTGCACAAAGATTTACAAATTTCGTTTGACCGATAAAAGTGGGCGTAACAATAATATTACAGTGTACTACGCTGTCGCAGCCTTGAAATGCGGTAAGTGTGACAGGGAAATTTCCTGGAGCAAAAAACTCTTCGCCTGCGCAAGTGGCCGAGCCGCCCTGACACATACGGTGGGTCTCATTTCTGTGGACAGTTGGGATTACCGTAACAAAACAGTTTACTACACTGTCACAATTCAGATAGGTTGAAAGGTTGACAAAGTGGTTGCCCCCGGTCGTATGTGTTTGGCCTGCGCATTCCACGGAGCCGCCTTGACACATATTCACATTTTCGGTGGAAGAAACGTCTTCGCCTACAATAACATCAAGGCAGAGGTTTGGCGCATTCGGGCACAGCGTTGATTGGGCACACACCTGAGCAGGCCCGGGTTCCTGCCATAATATGGTAACACTCGTGCCCGGATTGTTACCCTGAATGTTTCCCGCAGATGGGGGAACGATAGTCCAGTCGGAGATCGTGTTGGTTGTATAAACGCTGGATGGGCTGGAAGGGATACACATGCCGTCTGTAGGCCCGTTGACTGTTGGGTTCACACCATTGATAGAATAGTCACAAAGCGCTCCGGCGCTTCCGTCGATCATCAGATAATAAACTTCTCCAATGACGAGGTTGTTCGCAACCAAATTTTGACAAGTCCCTGAAGCTATATTCCCCAAACAGGGTGAAACAAATGCAAAGGTGATGCAATCAGTAGTGGACAAAACCGCAGCTTGAATGGCACCGCCTGAGGCACATCCATAGGTGCAGATCTCGAATGTTTCTGTTACTGCAGTAGCGGTAAACGCAAAAAAGTGGTTGTTTTCAATGGTGGTGCACCATGAAGGTGGAAAGGAAACTGGTACGCTTGAAAAAGTTGCGCCAAAATAGCAGTCCAGGTTATCCGGGGCTGGAAGGATACAAGCATCCATAGCATTGGGTTCGGGAACTGGAATGGTACACGGGACACCATTACATTGGGCGGTTGCTGAATTATTCCAAAATGCCAAAATCAGGATGACAAGAAAAAGTGTGTAAACTTTCATCATTTGAAACTAAGTTGAATTCTTACTGTAGAAAAGGTCACTCGAGGTTGAATGAGTAAGGTGTTAAAAGCCAGTAGATAAGACAAAGGTATAAAAACGCTGCTTAGCGGTCTATCAGAACCTTGATTTTCTTTAAAAAGCCAACCGGTCGATCAAAGCCAGGCCACGAAGGGTTCTTCTAAAATTCGTTTCAGTTCCACCAAAAAACGTGCAGCATCACCACCATTGATGACCCGGTGGTCCCAACCGATTGTCATGGGCATCATTAACCGAGGTTCGAAACTTTTGTTTACTTCGTTCCATACCGGTTCCATTTGAGCCGCAACTATACTAAGGATGGCTACTTCAGGCCAGTTGACAATGGAAAGCATATTGGTACCACCGATGCCGCCAATATTCGAAATGGTAAAAGTTCCTCCCGTAATATCGCTCATCGTGATTTTGCCGGCCTTGGTGCGCGCACCTACATCGGTCAATTCTACTGAAAGTTCAGTAAGGCTTTTTTGGTCGGCGTTTTTTATATTTGGCACATAAAGCCCCGCAGGCGTATCCACTGCGATGCCGATATTGATGTATTTTTTGTAAATTACTTCATTGGATTCAACATCAAGGCTGGCGTTGAACTGGGGCATCCGGCGCAACAATATCGCAACCGCTTTCGTAAGGATGGTCGTCATGGTTAGGCTTCCACCAGCTGCTTTTACCTGTTCTTTGTATTGTTGGCGCAGCGCCTCTAGGCGCGTAATGTCGGCTTTTTCGGATATCCATGCGTGGGGGATGGTATTGGTAGAATACGACATCGCCTCAGAGGTTTTCACCCCTACATTGGACTGGGCCTTGCGCTCCGTTTCGCCAAATTTTGAAAAATCCGGAAGCGGTCTTCGGGCGGGAGTTCCAGTGCCCAGGGCAGATCCACCACCACTGTCCAGTTTCTTTTTTACAAAATCCACCACATCCTTGTACGAAATACGGCTGGCGCCATCGGCTGGCCGAACGTCAGAAAGGCTCACCCCGAATTCCTTGGCACGCTTGCGCGCAAGCGGGGAAGTTCTTAGGTTGGTGGTAGTCGAGGGGGCCGGAGCAATGGCAGCAGCCATAGCGACAGATGTTGCAGGGGCAGGTTCAGGCTCAGGGACAGTTACGGGGGCTGCGGAAAGGGGCGCAGGGTCGGATTTTTTGTTGCTGCTACCCTCTGTTTTGAGTTTTAGCACGAGGCTGCCTTCAGAAACCTCATCTCCTTTTTTAACCAGGATTTCTTCCACCACACCTTCTGCGTCAACGGGCATTTCAGCATCCACCTTGTCGGTGCCGACGACAATTACAATTTGTTCCAAAGCAACTTTGTCGCCAGGTTTAACCAATATTTCGGTCACTTTGCCACTCACACCATCGCCCAGCGAGGGGAGTTTATATTCATGGAGCATACGCTGCAGGACTGTTTTGCTAAAAGTTGAATGGGCAAAGATGCAGCGAGTTACTGGAAAAATGACTGTTTAAAACCTAGAAATAATAATTGGCCCCAACATTCAAGCCCAACAGGTACTGTTTTGGAAGTGGGCGTTTGTAAAGATCGTTCCTTGGGAAATCACCGATAAGCGTTGACTCAGCTACCAGACTGATATGCCGGTTCAATTTGAAGCTTGCACCTGCGGAACAACTGTAACCAAGGAAAAACTTTTTCGAACTAATATTAACCGTATAGCCTTCCCTGCCAACAACAGGTCGGAACCGGGCATTTTGCGACACCCTCGCAGCAAGGTCCAGCTCATTGGCCAAGATCAAATTGCCTAAAATACCTGCCTTCAACTGGCCCTGCAATCTTGTGTTGCCAAACCTGATCCCTGCCTGAAGGGGCACTCGAATCAACTCCATCCGTTCAGTGGTCGTAATCCTCAAGACTACCGGCTCGGTATCCGTTACTGGCTGGCCAGGATCGGTTTCTTCCATACGCAGACTCACTTCGGCATTGCCCCCGTAGGTGCCAAGGTCATAATTGTAATCCCGACTTGTGCCCATCTGCCCATGGTGGATGCCATCCCCAAACCTGAACCTTGCTACGTGGCTTGCAGTTCGACTTGTTTTTTGATAACCGAAGCCGGTTTCAAATGTAAACCGAGCACCAAGGTTTTTCCCCGTTTTTAACCACCAGATTGTTGAATAGCCTGTGTCTTTTTGTTCGTTCGTAAAAACAGGGCGGCCTGGACGTGCAGTTTGGGTCAGGGTTTTTTCAATATGACCCAAAAAACTGGTATGTAAGCCAACAAACCATTCATCTGATCTCGACACCGGACCTATTGAAAAAGGTAATGGAGGTTTTGAAACAGGTATTGACCATGCTTGCTGTGATCCGGGCTGCTGGAGCAAAATGGGTATAATCGGCAAAAAAGCGATTTTAGTGTCGGCATTTTGGTCCGAAACGGGTAATGTGTGCTCTGCCGTTGATTGATTTTCCTTTGAGACCGGTTCCACCATCTTTGGGCCTGGGATATTATCAGACCCACTTGCCGGATTGCGCATGGGTAGTTCCGGATGTGCTTCGGCCAAAACAGGATCAACACTTGCCTCAACATTTGCTTTTGTTTTTGGGGAA
>JBJXGO010000297.1:0-43565 GCA_046160345.1 Saprospiraceae bacterium | reverse complement strand
GTGCCACCGATGGCTACCACACGTTGATGGGGCAGCAAATCATGTTGGGAGAAGTAAGCATCTGCGTTCATAGGGCTGGTGAAGGCAAGCACTTGTTCGCTTCGTTGGGCCGGATTGGACACAGGCTGATTGTCGTAAATTTCAAAATGAAAGCAGTGAAAATCAAGGTTTAACAAGGTCATCACACTTTGCCGGGAGCGTCTTGCGGCAGGAAAAACGATGGTACCTATCTCCTTTTTCAACCGTGCACAATGCTGGCGAAACATCTGAGCCGTTCCTTTCGGTTCGCCCGTGCCGATAAAATCTACAGCACCTGTGAACGATTCCAATACCCTGGCTGTAGAAACGCCTAGTGCCGCCCAATTTACCTTCGGAACTTCAATTTTTTGGCTTTCAACACTTTGGAAGAAAAACCTTACCGCATTCTGGCTCGAAAAAAACAACCACTCGCAGTCGGGAATTTTAGCAAAGGGCAAGGCCGACAATTTTACGAACGACTGTCCGGACACGTTCCAGCCATTGGCTCGAAGCACCGCGCGAAAGTCGGAATCAGGCATTATGGCTCGGGAGATGAAGGCGGTCATGGGGGCGAAGATAGCCGGACGAACTTTCTGAAAGTTTAAAACTTTCGAAAAGTTGATACCTATTGTGGCAAGGAATCAACAAAAACGAGCGGGACAGAGGAGCAAACCTTATTTCACAAGAGGCGTACTCTATTGAAGAGAATCGTATCAACAAGGCAGTTTTGACGCTAATTGATGAGTTGCCATATGACTTTTTTGAGAATCATACTGAAATTCTTCCAGCACCAGGAAGCCCGAGAAACCAAGGACACACGCCTGCTGGAATATCTGAAAAACGACGGGGTGAAAGAATGAACCAAAGCGCGGGGATGAATCAGGATTTTCTTGATTTTTATAAGGATTTAGCAAGATGTTGGCTCTCCTGGCTTCCTGCTAAATCCTTATAAAAATCAAGAAACTCCTGATTCATCCCTTCCTTATCTTTGCCCCCATGCCAGCACTACACCACTACACTCTCGGCCAATGGACGCTCCCGAGCACTCGTGACGAGGCCATCCCACAATACCACGCCCTCACCGGCGAAATTGTCAGCACCGTTCACAGCGAAGGACTGGACTACGGTGAAATTCTCGATTACGCCCGGCGCATTGGCAATCCCGCACTTCGGAAACTTACTTTCCAGCAGCGCGGACAAATGCTCAAAGCGCTGGCCCTATACCTCATGGAGCGCAAAGACCGCTACTATGAAGTATCGCACAAAACCGGGGCCACCCGTGCTGACTCCTGGGTGGACATCGAAGGAGGGATCGGCAACCTGTTCGCCAATGCCAGCCTTCGCCGCCGTTTTCCAAACGAGACCTATCATGTGGAGGGCGAAACCATCCGGCTTTCCAAAGAAAATACCTTCGTAGGCCATCATATCCTTACGCCCAAACGCGGTGTGGCGGTGCATATCAACGCTTTCAATTTTCCCATTTGGGGCATGCTCGAAAAAGTGGCTTGTAACCTCATGGCAGGCGTCCCGGCTGTGGTGAAGCCCTCTGAACAAACTTCTTTCCTCACAGAAGCTATGTTTCGCGACATCATAGAATCAGGTATTTTACCCGAAGGCGCCCTGCAACTGGTGGTCGGTACCGGGCGAGGGATACTCGACTTTGTGGACAGTCAGGACGTGGTTACGTTCACTGGTTCTGCCGAAACAGGCCGAAAGCTGCGCACTACACCCGCGATTCTGCAAAACTCCGTGCCTTTTACGGTAGAAGCCGATTCCCTGAATGCGGCCATTTTGGGTGAAGACGCCGTGCCGGGAACTCCCGAGTTCGATATTTTTATCAAAGAATGCCGCCGCGAAATGGTGACCAAAGCAGGACAAAAATGCACGGCCATTCGCCGGATCATCGTGCCGGAAAAATTGCTTCCCGATGTTCAAAATGCCCTTTCCAAGGCATTGGCTCAAACAACCATAGGCGACCCATCGGTTGAAGGCGTGCGTATGGGCGCCTTGATAAATCGCCAACAAATGGCCCGGGTGCTTGATCATTTGGCCATCCTGACCAAAGAAACGCCCATCGTTTTTGGTGATCTGCAAAAATTTGAAACAGTGGGCGCTTCGCGCGATAAAGGTGCATTCCTGCCGCCTATTTTACTGTTGAACGATCAGCCGTTTGAGAAAACAGGCAGTCACGACACAGAGTGTTTTGGCCCTATTTCAACACTAATGCCCTATTCAAGCCTCGATAAAGCCATCGAACTGGCCAATATGGGCAAAGGGTCTTTGGTCAGCACCATTTGTACCCACGACCCCAAGGTCATGCGCGAATACGTACTCGAGGCCGGGGCATTCCACGGGCGCATTCATATACTGAATCGTACTTCCGCCAAGGAAAGCACCGGACATGGCTCGCCTTTGGCAACACTCGTTCACGGCGGCCCGGGCCGGGCAGGTGGAGGAGAGGAGATGGGTGGGATGCGCGGCGTGTTGCACTACATGCAACGCACGGCCATTCAAGGCCACCCCACGGATATAACGGCCGTAACCAACCAGTTCCAAACGGGCGGACAACAAACTGAAACGCCTGTACACCCATTTAAACGACATTTTGAAGATCTATTTGTGGGGGAAACCCTGGTAACAGCCAAACACACCGTTTCAGAGGCCGATATTCACAACTTTGCCAACGTGAGTGGCGACAATTTTTACGCGCACATGGACGCAACCGCTCTGGAGGGCACTCCATTCACGGGCCGTGTGGCGCATGGGTATTTTGTTTTGTCGAAAGCAGCCGGACTTTTTGTGGACGCGAAAAAAGGTCCTGTGTTGTTAAATTACGGTTTAGACGAATGTCGGTTTACGAAACCTGTTTATCCCGGCATGACTATCGGAGTAAGGTTGACAGTAAAAGAAAAAATTGAACAGGAAACCGACCCTACAAAAGAAGGTGTTGCTGCCATCCCGCGCGGTATCGTTAAATGGCTCGTGGATGTGTATGATGAAACAGGCGAAACGGTGGCGATTGCTACTATTTTGACCATGGTGGCGAAGCGGGAAGCAATTTTGTAAAAGACAAGACCCCATGCCCACAAAGCAAGCAAGCAAAGACCTCCACATTGCCATGGTGATCGACACCTTCGGCGATGTAAGAAATGGCGGGGTGATCTCTACCAGGCAATTTGCGATAGGTGAACGGCATTTGTTTTCGGAAGTGGCAGACCTGACCGAAAAAATTGACTATTGGTATGAAAATCCAGAGGCCTTGGAGGAGGCGAAGGCGCAATATCTGGAGTTGGTGAAACAATATCGGATCGAAAATTCTTATCAAAAATTAAAAGAGGCTTATCACATGGTTGCCATTTAAAAAGCCAGGAGTTTGGTTCTTTCAAAAAATTGATTTACCTTAGTACAGGTTGCGGGCGATTATTCGACCTGAAAACTTTTTTAAAAAAATTTACCTCAAAATGTTTTACATAAAAACATTTTGTTTATTTTTGTGCCACAAATCGTTTGAACTAGACGCTTGTTTCATAAAAAATAAAAATATAAATCCTTGAAAATCAAACAAAAAACAACCCCTGAAGCATCAAATTCTACCATCCATAAACTAAACAACAGCATGGCAGACGACAAAGCAGAACGCCTTAAAACCCTGCAATCAACCATTGACCGCCTCGACAAAACCTATGGGCGCGGCACTATTATGCGCCTTGGCGACAAACAAGCTGTAGAAGTGGAATCCATTTCCACCGGATCCCTCGGTCTCGATATCGCACTTGGTTGTAACGGCCTTCCAAAAGGACGTATCATCGAAATTTACGGTCCCGAGTCCTCGGGAAAAACCACCCTGGCTATTCACGCTATTGCCGAATGCCAGAAAAAAGGAGGCATCGCGGCCATTGTGGACGCCGAACATGCCTTTGACCGATTTTATGCTGAAGCGCTTGGCGTGGATGTGAACAACCTCCTATTTAGCCAGCCCGACAATGGCGAACAAGCCCTCGAGATCGCTGAAAATCTTATCCGCTCAGGCGCGGTTGACATCCTGGTGATAGACTCCGTTGCCGCACTTGTTCCGCGTTCGGAGATCGAGGGCGAAATGGGCGACTCGAAAATGGGCCTCCAAGCCCGGCTTATGAGCCAGGCCATGCGCAAACTCACTGGAAACATCGGTCGAACAGGTTGTTGCTGCATCTTTATCAATCAGTTGCGCGAAAAAATCGGCGTCATGTTCGGAAATCCTGAAACTACCACAGGAGGTAATGCATTGAAATTTTACGCCTCGGTTCGCCTCGACATTCGCAAAAGCGGCGCCGCTATCAAAGACAAAGACGGCAATGTGACGGGCAATCAGGTGAAAGTAAAAGTAGTAAAAAACAAGTTGGCGCCGCCGTTCCGTGTAGCCAGTTTCGACATTGTATTTGGTCAGGGAATTTCCAAGGTTGGAGAAATCATTGATCTCGGTTCGGAATACGACATCATTCAAAAAAGTGGTGCCTGGTATGCCTACAATGGTGCAAAAATTGCGCAGGGCCGGGATGCTGCAAAACAGTTTTTGCTCGACAACCCGGAACAAGCGGACGAGATAGAATTGAAGATCAAGGAAAAAATCGCTGCAGGTGTGGCAGTAAAACCTACAGTTGCGAAATTTGTTGACGATGACGACGATGATATGGAGGATTGATCAAGAGGCTTTCGAGTGCAAATTGTTGCCTTGCGGCGTATGGTCGAAAGGAATTGCGCTTTGAAAAATTTTGGGAGTGTTCAAAAGTGTGGCACACCTTGACTATCACATTGATTATCAATGCACGAGCTTAGGTGTGCCACATTTTTTTTACGCTCCCAAAACCTGCTGTCGCTAATCCACACTTATTTCATCCACAAAAACCCAACATGCATGACCAGCCCCTTTATGTGTTGCCGGACATTGCCCTAGCGAAACGCCCACTACACGCAGGTATCTTGCCTTTTTCCCACTTATATCAACACTGAGTTCCTTTTGCAAAACACCTGGTACCGAAGGAGCAATGTCACACAGGTCTTCTCCAACAGGAACAAAGGTCTTTCCATCCTCCGAAATTTCTACCTGCAAGCTGGTTGGGAAGAAGATCCAGGAATTTTCGTCTTGCAAGAAAGTAGCGCGTACCCGGTTGATCTTCTGCTGTTTGCCCAAATCAATCACCATGTCGAGGTTGAGGCCTTCAAACCCCTGCCAGCCTCCTGTACGAAAATCAGCACCGCCCCGAACACCATCTACCAGTCCATCGTCGCCGCCAGCCGTATATTGTTGAGAATAGGGGTTTTTATAGCCCAACACTTTCATATTGTTGCGGATGCGTCTGAATTCGACCATCGTGGCGTTGCTTTTATCATTCCCTCGTTCGGCGCTCAGGAACATGCGTTGGCTGCGATCTACCGCGAACGGTTCGGCATAATCACGCCATTGCACTTTTCCAGAAATATCGGCAAACATAAACCGGACTTTGGCATCGGGGTCAGCGCATCCAAGTTCCACCAAGGTTCGGTCTTTGAATATAGTTGCTCCTGATTTTACGAATGGTACCGGCACAATGGCCCGACCTGAAATTGATGAAACAGGGCAATCGCTTTCTGCACTGCCCCAGGTTCCGGGTTTCTTGTCCATTACAAATTCCAGCGTACCACCGTTGACAAGCATTTCATGGCTGATCCAGGTTTTTGACCATGGCTTCTCATTGAATTTCAAGCCTTTAACATAAAACTTCTTGCCGGATACATCAGGTGCTTTCAAAACCATGGTTTTCCCATTGTCCAAATGAATCGTCGTTTTTTCGAACCAGGGCGTGCCAATGGCATAGCTCGGATCGCCAGGCACAACTGGATAAATGCCCATTGCTGAAAGCACCAGCCATGCCGACATCTGACCACAATCCTCGTTTCCGCTCAGGCCATCAGGTTGGTCGGAGTACATGGAATCCATAATTTGGCGCACCCGTTGCTGGGTTTTCCAGGGTTGCCCAACATAATTGTAGAGATAGGCCATGTGGTGACTGGGTTCGTTGCCATGTACGTATTGTCCTATGAGTCCGGTTATATCGGCCTGTTCGCGACCCGTAGTTTTGGTGCGGGCCGAAAACAGGCTATCTAATTGATTTGCAAATGGTTCGCGCCCTCCAAGCAACTGTATCATTCCGCTAATATCCTGCGGTGCTGCAAATCGGTATTGCCACGCATTGGCTTCAGTGTAATTGAAATTCACCTCAAATGGGTCGAAGGGAGCATGCCAGGAAGCCCCGCGACGGGCGCGAAAAAAACCGCTACCGGGGTCAAACTGATTTTTATACGACTGCGCACGGCGTGCGAATTCCTCAGCAATATCGTTTTGACCCATGCTGCGGGCTGTCTGGCTAATGCACCAATCGTCAAATGCATATTCCAGGGTTTTGGATACACTTTCTGCCTCCTTATCGCTTGGCACAAACCCCGATTCCCGATAAAAACGAAGTCCGTACCGGTCGCTGTTTGCGTTCTTCATCATGGCTTCGAGCGCCAGTTTGCCATCATAGCCTTTGATACCTTTTGCCCAGGCATCGGCTATGACCGGTATGGCGTGGTTGCCGATCATGCAATCGGTTTCGTTGGCCGCCAGTTCCCAAACAGGCAATAACCCGCTTTCATTGTATTGATTTAGAAAGGTTTGTATAAATCTGTTGGTACGATCAGGCTCCAAAATGGTGTACAAGGGGTTGCAGGCGCGGTAGGTATCCCACAAGGAAAAAACGGTGTACACCTCCCCTTTGGAAGGGTGAATTTTGTTGTCGCGCCCTCGATATTGCCCATCCACATCGCTCCAGAGATTGGGCACGATCATGGTATGGTACAAGGCGGTGTAAAAAGCCCTTTTTTGTGCATCTGAGCCCCCCTCAACCTCTATTTTAGAAAGCTGCTGTGCCCATTTGGCCTGTGTTTCGGACTTCACTTTTTCAAAATCAAAGTGATTGCACTCGGCCTCCAGGTTCTTCCGCGCACCCTCAATGCTGGTACCCGAAATGCCGACAGTGATGACCAGCGGTTCTCCATCGTTGTAAAAATTGAGCAAACCAAGAATGGCCTTGCTGCTGACGCTGGGGTTGGCTTCACGAGGATTTTTGGCCATATCAAGCAACACGCTGCTGAAAAACGGCTTGGAAAAACGCGCCACAAAATAAACGTGCTGCTCTTTGGCCCAGGCTTTGGAAATGCGATAACCCGCTATTTCATTGCTGCTGACCAGGTTCAAATTGGCATCCAAAACCTCATCCCGGTGGCGCAGATCCACTACTAATTCTCCCTTTTCGGCATTCTCAGGAAAGGTATAACGATGTACCCCCACGCGCTCGGTAGCGGTAAGTTCGCATTGAATTCGGTCGCGGTCGAGAAAAACAGTATAATAGCCAGGTTCCGCTTTTTCCTTTTTTTTCTCGAATGTAGCCGCATATTCCGACGGTTCCATACGTGCGCTGCCCACAAATGGCATGAAAAGAATATCGCAGTAATCGGCCACGCCTGTACCGCTCAGGTGCGTGTGCGAAAAGCCGTAAATAATTGAATCAGAATAGTGGTAGCCTGAACAGCCATCCCAATCAAGCATCGAAATGCGGGTGTCGGGGCTAAGTTGCACCATGCCAAATGGGGCGGTGGCGCCCGGGTAAGTGTGTCCGTGTCCGCCTGTGCCGATAAAGGGATTGACGTAACGGTTCACGGTGGACGGTTTATCCGCCGAAGGCTTGCCGGAGGAGGATGGACGGTGGACGGTGGACGGTTTATCCGCCGATGGCTTGCCGGAGGAGGATTGGCGGTGGACGGAGGAGGGTTTATCCGCCGAAGGCTTGCCGGAGGAGGGTTGGCTATTGACCGTTGATAGTGAAATAGTTAGAAAGAAGATGAGAGAGCAAATGCGCATAGCGAGGACTATTTTATTGCCCAAAAGTAGCGTTTGCTGCTGCTCAACTTGACGAATATTTGAAACTTTCGGGAAATCCAGTCAACGGTCACCCATATCTCACCACTCGAATTCCATCACTTGCTCCACCCCTTCAGCCAGACTAAATGATACCGGACAGGTTCGGGCCGCTTTTTCCAGGATCAGTTTATGTGTGTCAGAATAGATGTTTTTGGGCATCACAAATTTGATGACCACCTTGGCAATACGGCGCGGGTCGGCAGCCATAATTTTGGTGACCTCGGCAATGGTCCCGGTCATATCCATCTTATGGTTCCGGGCACTGATACCCATGATCGTCATGGCACAAGAAGCCAGCGAGGTGGCACAAAGGTCGGTGGGCGAAAAAGCCTCGGCTTTGCCTTGATTGTCCAAAGGCGCATCCGTGATAATTTTTGTGCCGGAAAAGAGGTGGGTGGCTTCTGTGCGGAGTTCGCCGAGGTAGGTAACAGTTGATGTCATGACGCTTAAAGAAAGGTGGAAAGGTTACGGTGGTTTGAGGAGATAAACAAGTATTTGGCTATCAAGGTTTTATACCCACGATACCTTTGTCAACAGCGTTACCCAAAAAGTATTCCAATTCCGGGGAAGATACGCTCGAACAGTATGGAACCCCTTCGCAGTCAACCGGGATGGAGAGCATATCAGCACAAGGGTTGTCAGTATAGAAATACTCCTTGCCGTCCAATTCAAAAAGCGAAACATAAGTATTGCAGTCTAGATCTTGTCCGTCATAAGGAATCAAGTTGTTGTCAATTATAAACTGCTCTACACAGTTGGAAGCAGGACTTGTCCCTTCGTGTTGGCAAGCATAGATGGAAAGCGAGATAACCAGAAAAGCGATAAAGTATTTTTTCATGATTGAGAATAGTTTGTTCATTTGCCAGGGTTGTTAGAGGTGAATTTGGTTGAAAATATTTGAGCGAGCCGAAAAACCGCAACAAATTTAGGCTAAATATTAGATTTACAACAATTGCCTTTACCATGAAATTGTAAAACAAAATTTTAATTTTTCATGGTAAAATATGTGCCCCGTGGTATCGAGTCTCATATCCTGGCTTTACTTTCCTACTTCCCGGCAATAGGATTGGTTGGCGCCAGGCAAGTAGGGAAAACTACCTTAGTAAAGGCGCTAGACCCAAATTTTGTCTATCTCGACCTTGAAGACGACCGTGAGCGGGCCAACTGTTCGATCTTACCTGTCTTTTATGGAAGACGCTTTTTTAGTTTCTTCCGTTCAACCTTGGTTTGCAAATGTTGGGAAGCGTGTAATAAAATCGCCGAAAGTGTACCAACGCGATAGTGGTATTCTGCATGCATGGCTCGGTTTAGGCATTTTTGACAACTTGCTGGGAAACAATGCTTTAGGGGCATCTTGGGAGGGCTATGTCATTGAACAGATCAAAAATGTGGCGCGTGATCGCCTGAGCTATTTCTTTTACGGCACACATCAGGGAGCCGAATGCGATATGGTATTGGTGAAAGGGGGGCGCCCGGTTGCAGGAGTAGAAATAAAATTTTCATCGGCCCCGGTATTGAGTAAAGGTTTTTATATCGCTACGAACGATTTGAACACTCCGGTTAATTTTGTTGTAGTACCCGATGCGACTGATTATCAAATGAAAGAGAACCTTTGGGTAGTGGGAATTTCTTCATTTTTAAAGCATCACTTGCCGCTACTTTGGGAATAAGGCCTCACTTCACCCCCTCTTGCGTCAACACCCTCGTCCACATTTCTTTCCCCTCTGAATTTATGATCTTCACTTCTACCTCGCGTTTGGTACGCGGGCCGGAAAACCGCAGGAGGCCAAAATTGTTTTCGCCAATTGCTGTACCGGGCACCCGGTATTCATTGACTTCTTTCGTAGGCGCATCTTTGTATGCCCCTGAGGTAAGGGGAGATGCCGTAAGGTCGTACACCCAGTTGCCGGCGGCATTTTTCATTGCGCTAAGTTCGGAAAAGTGCAGATCGCCGGTAAGGAATATCACGCCTTTAATGTTTTCCCGTTCGATAAAATTCAGGATGGTATCCCTTTCCGAAGGGAAAAAGTGAAAAAGCGTTTCTGCGTTGGTCTTACTTGTGGTAATTACCTGACCACCAACGGCCACAACCTTATAGGGCGCGCGACTCGCAGACAATGCAGCGAGAAACCATTGCAATTGCTCTTTGCCCAACAGGCTTCGGTCAGGGCAAGTTTTACAATGATCCGGGGTGCGGAAATAACGGTTGTCCAGCAAGAAAAAATCTACATCTGCATACTGAAACTGAGTGGTGCAGCCTTTTTGACCGTTCACGCCAAATGTCGGGTTCCCCCAAAAATCGCGGAACACCTCCCAGGCCGTTTCCTTGTGTATCCAGGTGGCGTCCGAATTGTCGGGGCCAAAATCATGGTCGTCCCAAATGGCATATTGAGGCGTGGAAGCAAGCAGGGGCTGGAGTTCGGGAGTGGCACGGTCGTGGGTATAACGATGCTGCATTCCAGCTCGGGTGTACCAGTCCACTTCCCTGAAATAAACATTGTCGCCCAACCAAAGCATGAGATCAGGTTTTTGATTGGCGATATGGATAAAAGTTTGATAGTTAGAGCCATAAGGCTTTCCGGGGCGATCGTATTCCGTTTCGTTGACGTAAGCGCAACTGCCTGTGGCCAGGGTGAAGGCAGGTGGATCCACCCGCCATTGCCAGAGATCCTGGGTTTTGAATCTGGTTGGATAGGTTAGCAGCACAGAATCGCCATTTATTTCAACACGATATTCGTAACGGGTGCCTGGCTCAAGTTGCTCGGCGATGCACTTGGCGGTAAAAGCACTTGCTTTATTGGTATGTACCAGATCGGTACGCCATTTTTGATCCGGGTTCCCTTCCACCCAGTATTCAACCTGCACACTTGCAAAACTTTTGGTCTGTACCCAAATCAGCACTTCTCTCAATTCTACATAACCAAGCATGGGTCCGTTTTGCAAGGCTTCATTGCCGCTCAAGGGTGTTGCAATAGGGATAATTGGCTGGATATGACCAGATTGGGTTGTTTTAGAAGCGCATCCCCATGCAAAAAGAAAAATAAGGAGGTAACTGTTTTTCATATCGGGTAAGTTTTGCCTGGGCGAAGGTAGAATCCATTGTCGAGAATTTTTTTGACTTGCTACAAACTGCCTGAGTTTTGAAACTCAAAAAAGTGTGGCACACTTATGCTCGTGGTAGCCAAAGTGTGCCACACTTGCCTGAGTTTTGAAACAAAAAGCGGCACGACAAAATGCCGTGCCGCCACTGACTGGTTAATCGAATCGGACTAAAGTGTGTATGGATGATGCAGTCAGAGATAAAAATGCCGTTTTTAGGTTCTGGCAAGCCTCCCTTTTCTGATCGTAGCGGTGTTCTTTTACCTAATAATCCCGCCGCACCTGATAACTGCCAGTGAGCGTGTGTGTCACCCCAAACTGGTCTATAAATGTGCCATCAAAGGTGCCGATTATTGGGTCGCCAATGGCATAACCCGGCTCGATCACTTCGACGGTGATTCCGCTAACCCCAGCGTTCCAGGTCAGGGTGTTCACATATAAATTACTGAGTGTGAAGCTGCCTGGCTGTCCGTTGCTGGCGAATTCCATGGATATGCCCACATCCTGTTGTACTGTGCTGTATCCATTCAGGAAGGTCCGCATACCTGAATTGTCGAGTACGCCACCTACAGGCACCGCTATCACAAAATCACTGAAATCCAGACTGAAATTGATAAATTCACCCAGCGAATCGCATACGGCCAAGTCGCCGAGGCTGAGTGCATTGGGCGGCACTGAAATGGTGTCTGGAGGACTTTGTTTTTGGTTTTGCAGATCGAAACCGATGATTATGCCTGTTCCAACATTTGTGTCGCAGCGTATTTTGCTGATTTTAAACGTGCCATCAATGGCGGTAAAGCCCACCCATTTGGAATTGCCCAACAACACCTGCGCATAACCATTTTTTATGGGCGCACCGTTGCAGTCGAGCAAGCGGCCTGTGAGCTCCACCGTTTGCGATCCGCTGCTTGCAACAACGATATCGGGAGCCGTAGTTGCCTGATCAAAGGGGCCCACACTTTCCGAATAAAGCACCTCGCCGCAAGCGTTCAAAACTTCAAGTGCAAAGGTTTCGCCCATTGGTACGCCTCCTTTATAGGAACCGTTGGCACTCGTCAGGGCATAGCCTTTGGTAGAGTCCGAAAGCATGGTAAGTCGAACCACAGCCCCGGCAAATGGGTGCTGGTCGTCCACCAAAAACACTTTTCCTTTAAGTTCTACCAAATTGAAAGCAGTGCTAAAGCTCCAGAAGGTAAAGTGTTTTACGCGGCCAACGTATTCATTGCCAACACGTTGTGCGGTTCCTTCCATCATCCATCGGGCATGCAGGATATCGTAGTGCCAAAGGGAGATTTCAGAAGGTGCAGTAGCCAATTGAGCAGAAGCAATAGGCAAATGGATCTCAACTTCAAACCCGGAGCGGATGCGCAGTTCCTGACCGGATTGGCCCTGGAGTTCTACGCCGATCATACCGTGGTTGCCAAGCATTTGTTGGTCACCGGCCTCGTTTATTCCCCGCATGTCGCCGGGCATATTCATCGAAAAATCCGGGGAGTTTTGATCAAGGCTGCGGGCAAAAACACGTACTGTTCCGTTGTAAACATTTCCACGTTCGTCAGAGAACGCTCCCGCTGGGAACACCAGCGAAGCCCCGCCAGGCAATTGCAAAGTGCCTCCAGATGCTGCGTTAAGGGTTCCGGTCTGATCTTTAGCCAGCAGTTGAACCGTAACCGTTTGTAGCACCTCATTCTCAACGTAAAAGGCGCGGCTGAAATCGAAATAGCCAATTTTAGTGACCAGTAGAATAGCGTCATCTGAAGGTACGCGCATGGAGTTAAGCCGGAAAACGCCGTTCTCGTCCGTGATGGCAAGTTCGCCGCCTACCCGGACTTGTGCCCCGCTGACAGATTGGCCGCTTTCGTCAATGACTTTGCCCGCAAAAATGGCATTGACCGAAGGGCTGCTAGAAAAAAAACCGTCCTTGTTGCAGGCCACAAAGACACAGGCTAAAAGCGCAAAAGGCAGTAAGAATTTCAAATTATGCATAAAAACAGGAATTAAGATGAATGATTGTGATGCCAAGTTAACGACTCATTATAGAACTTTGGTAGTTGATGCCCGGTGTAAATGCAAACAATACCTTAAATTCAGGCTTTCTACGGTCAGATTTTTAGGGGGAAACCCGTATCTGTTGCTTCGGAATGTCAGCAGATAATTATTGGTTGCCCAATTCTTGCCCAGGTGTCTCATTGGGAGTGTTCAGAAAAGTGTGGCACACCTTGACTACCACATTGAATTTCAATACGCTGGTTTAGGTGTGCCACACATTTCTGAGCACTCCCGTCTCATTCCCCTTTGGGCAATGATCCTTTTGCTACTTTTGCGGCCTTATGCCACAATTGAATTCAGAAAGAGTAGTCGGAAGCTTCGAAGGCGAAAAGCCTGGTCCGCTTATAATTGTTATGGCGGCTTTGCACGGTAATGAGCACGCTGGGGTAAGCGCATTGGAAATGGTGTTTTATGCCCTGGAACAAGAACGCCGCGATAATCCTGGGTTTCAATTTCAGGGCAAACTGCTGGGCTTGATCGGCAATTTGCAAGCATTCAAGACACGCCAACGGTATTTGGATGTTGACTTAAACCGCGTGTGGACAGATGATTTTATTTCAAAAATTGGAGCGTCCAACCCGAAAAACCTGGAAACGGAAAGCCGTGAACTCCGAAGCTTGTTTGACTGCATTAGTGCTGAATATCAATCAACTGTGTACAAGCCTGTCGTAATGCTTGATCTGCATACTACTTCTGCTGAAGGAGGTGTTTTCAGCATACCCACCGATGAAGAAGAAAGCCTTCGGCTCGCTCAACACCTCGGCGCTCCTGCTATTGTTGGCTTGCAGGCAAGTATTTCAGGCACTTTGTTGGGTTTTGCAGCGCAACATGGGTTTTCCCCGGAGTCTCCATTGGCTTCGATCTTGAAACTCCCGGAAGAAAACAGCGCTCAAAAATCGATGAGTTCAAACCCCATCTGTGTTGCTTTCGAAGCAGGCCAGCATGAATCGCCATATTCTGTTACACGCTCTGCCATTGCAATTTTGCGTTGTTTGCGCGTTTTGAATGCCATCCCGAAGGATTATTTGATGGACTTAGAGGGAAGCCTAAGCCTTCCATTTATTGCCTTCGCTCCACCGGTCGTTCGTTTCCAGTATGCGCACCCAATTGGGGCAGAAGATGAGTTCAGGATGCGACCGGGGTATGTCAATTTCCAGCCTGTTCAACAGGGCGAACACTTGGCAGATGATGTGCACGGCCCGGTTCTTTCGCCTCATAATGGCCTGATACTCATGCCGCTATACCAGGCCAAAGGCACAGAAGGCTTTTTTATTGTACGGTAATTTTCCAAATCATGGCTGTGCGGTCATCTCCACAAGAGACGAGACAATCTGGCAACCAAAGCAGGCGGTTCACCGAGCGCGTATGTCCACCCAAACGCAAGGTGTCGAGAACTTTCAGCAATTCAAAGCGGTGGGCATCCCAGATCTTTACAGTTCGGTCACGACTGGCGGTGGCAAAGAGCAAGCCATCGGGCGAAAAAACAAGGTGGTTGACGGTGTACAAGTGGGCTGGCTGTTCAGAAATCAAGGTACAATCATTGTCCAGGTCCCACACTCGGAGCATGGCATCGCGGCCAGCACTTAACAGGTGTTTGCCATCAGGAGCATAAGCGAGGGTGAAGACAGAGGGTGTGTGCGCGTTTTTCAACACCCGTTTGAGGGCGAGTGTGGTAGCCTCCAACAAATAAATTGACTGGTCGCTGGCTCCTATGGCAATTTCATTTCTTTTTTCAGAAAAAGCAATGGCTCTCAGGGCTTTATGCGAAAGTTGAAGGCTTTCAATGCTGTTCCCCCTGGCAATATCCCAACGCGTCAGATAGCCATCTCCGCCTGCGCTGAACAGCCATTGTCCCGTTGGTTCCAGTGCATAAACCCCCTTTTTATGGTGCTGCACATTTCGGGTCAGATCGGGCGATTGGCGATCGACCCAGTGCAGGCCACCGTGCATGTTTCCTGCGAGAAGCAGGTTTCGGTCTGGGAGCGTGCACAGGGAAAATACCTGCGTTTCGACGGATGCCACAAGTTTGCCCGTTTCAGGGTCGTCCAGCGCCCATTCCACTACCCAGCCATCGCCGCCAGCAGTTAAAAAATGGCGGTCTGAATGTCCCGGTGCCAGAGCATAGATCGCTGCATTATGACCGGTGCAGGTGTGGATTTTTTCAACGGTAAGAACCATTTTGATCAATAGGTGCTAGCCGGCAACTGGAAAAACTTGGGCCATTGTATAGGCAAATATGCCAAACGCAATGCTTCCGATAAGCATGCCGAGTGCCGTAGGCCGGTCGTCGCTCGTTTTGAGCATAAAAAAACCGGACAAAACACCACCAATAGCAAGCAGATACCAGGGGATAAAATACTGAAGGCCACAGGCTACAGCGAATACCAGGGCCACGCGCAAGAGAATGCTTAAAAATGATTTCATGTGAAAGTCAAAAAGTGGTAAGGTTGTTTTTGCAATAAGGAATGCCCAAAGGTATAAGCTGAGGGGTTTGATATTTCCGCTTAATGTTTACATTTGCGGCTCATTTTAAAAAAAACGCTACAACACATCATGGGCAAAGGAGATTTCAAAACAAAGCGCGGCAAAATCTGCAGGGGTTCAAATGGCAAAAGTCGTCTAAGTTCGCGCAGAATCCGGGCTGCATCAAAAAAGAAGGCCGCAGCATAATTTACTACGGCCCGGGGTTGTGCAAAAAGTCCATGTTGGAAATTTGCCGCAGAATTATATTTTGATTCTTATAAAATCCTATAAGGTTTTTAATCTTATAGGATTCGATTTGCTAAAATTAAAAATATTATTTTGTGGAAAGATCCATGTATAACCTTTTTGCACAACCCCGGCAAGATTTCCACAGACCAAAATGAACCAAACCTTATGCAACACCGCTGAAGGCATTGGCTACCTCGGCACAAAACACCAAATTTTCATGAAACAAAGCCTCCCATTCCTTTTATCTTTTTTTGTGCTCGGCATCCTTCAGGCCCAATCGATCACAGGCAGCTGGAAAACTATCGACGATGAGACCAACGAGGCAAAAAGCCACCTGGAATTGTTTGTGGCCGAGGGGAAACTTTACGGCAAAGTAAGCAAACTCCTCAAGTCTTCCCCAGACAAGCTATGCAGCAAATGCCCCGGAGAACGCAAAAATCAACCGATATTGGGTATGATAGTTTTGGTGGAGATGAAAGAAAAAGAGGGTCTTTGGCAATCAGGGAGTATCCTGGACCCTGAAAAGGGGAAATGGTACAAATGTAAAATTTGGTTCAAAAAAGGCGACCCTAACACGCTTCTTGTGCGCGGCTTCATTGGGCCGTTTTATCGGACGCAGTATTGGTATAGGGTGTGAGCGAGTGACAAGAATTTTGAAAAATTTCCCGGCCAGTCTTGCACACAAAAAATAGTAAGCCTACCTTTGCACCCGCTTTAAAAATCCCGCTTGTAAAAAAGTTATGAACAGGGTTTTGATGGGGCGTTAAGTTCAGCAAATTACTGGGTCATGGTGTAATGGTAACACAGCAGATTTTGGTTCTGTTATTCAGGGTTCGAGTCCTTGTGACCCAACAAGTATTAAGCGCAACTGTTTGTTAATCAAGCAGTTGCGCTTTTTCTTTTTACCCATTGGGTAGTTTATGGGTAGTTTGGGCGGTTTGAAAGCCCCGAAAGGCATTTTTTTGTTTATGTCGAAAGTCCCCTACCTTCCTCCTGGTATCTAAAAATCCGACGGGCTACCTGATTGTTACTACTGGACCTTCCCTCAAAACTCCCAACTCGCCCCCACCACAGGCGTAATCCCAAACCAATATTTATCCCCGCGCGGTGTGATGTAGCCGCCCATGCCGTCTGGTATTAACTCGTCGGTGTCAAGGTGCGTTGCATTCAAGTCATATTTGCGCAGGTTCTTCTGATTGTACAGGTTGATGATGTGTACAAAAGCGGAGATTCTGCTTTTCCGCAATTGGAAATGGCGGTTCATACGCAAGTCCAGCCGATGGTACGCCGGGTATTCCACGCCGTTGAACACCTCATGCACCGGGTAAAAAAGCAAGCGGCCATCGGCCATCGTCCGTGTGTTGTAATGATAGTTGGTACGGTGCCAGCCGGTATAAACCTGACCGGAAAGGCTGAGGTGCCACTTCTTTGTAGGACGGTAGTTTACATCCAGGTACACGGTGTGCCGCTGTCCGGTAGTGCGGGGCACTTTGCCCGTGCGTGGCGTGAGCGCCCCATCGAACTCGATGCTGCGCACATCGTCTTCGGCTTTGGCCACTGCGTAACTGAACCACCAGGACACTTTTTTGCCCATGTCATATTTCAAAAACAGTTCGATGCCTCGAGCGATCGTGCCGTTGATATTCAGTTTGATCACGTCGTTTCGGGCCTCAGGGAACACTTCGAGCGGGTCGCGCAGGTTCTGATAAATCGGGTTGATCCGCGGCATATCCTTGTAGTAGCCTTCAATCCGCATACTTATGCCATTGCCAAAAAGATGCTCCAAACCCAACACATAATGCTTGGATAGTTCTGCCTTGTTGAACGTGGAAGTATTGTGGTTCACGTCCAGATTGTTGATGAACTGTGTTTGGTAATAATGTCCCCAAGCCGCCCGCAGGAAGGTTTTTTTAGAAAAAGCGTAAGCCAAACTAAACCGAGGACTCCACAATTTGTCCTTTGTGTGCGAAGCATAATCACAGCGTAGCCCTGTTTCCAAAAACAACGACTTCAGCACTTGCACACGCCCCGACAAATACATTCCCGCTTGATTACTCTGAGGTTTGGCATTTACATCCACCACGATCAGCGAGTTTACCAAGCTGTCGTAGTTGTTGATGCGGATATCTTTCAGGGAATAGAAATAATCGTACTCAGCCTCCAATTGACGCATATCAAAGCCGCCTTTCAAAATGAAACGGTCGGCAACTTCACAGTTCCAGTCTTGCTTCAGGCCAAAGAAATTGAAATTCCTTTTATCAATAAGCCGAAAGGAGCCGACATCGCCGTACTCGTCTTTTTCGTAGGAGCCGTAACGGTCTTCAGCATTCAGGCCGCCAAACAACAATGTCCGGGAATACAATTTGGATGTGTACGCAGATTGCAAGGTCAGCCACGCGTATGTGTTGGCGTACTTAATATCGCTGCTGTCATAGTTGATCAGGTTAGGGGATGTATAAATATCGCTGCGACGGGTTTTGTCGTCGGCACGGAGGGTGTGAATCGATAAAGTATGCTTGTCATTCAGATTGTAAGATACTTTCAACATCCCATCTGAGTAGTAGGGAATACTTTCGTCGGAGTGGAATGCTTTCATGATAAAGTCCAACATTCCGCGCCTGGCAGAAAACAAGTACGACCCCTTGTTTTTGGCAAATTTCCCTTCGGTATAAAACCGGGCATTCATCATGCTCAACCCGACTGAGGTATGCCGTTCGTTATCTGCGATTTGTTTGGTTTTCATGTTGAACACCCCGCTTTGTCGGTTGCCGTATTCGGCAGAAAAACCGCCCGTCATCAACTCAATCCCCTGCACCGTTTCAATGTCCACGATGCTGAAAAGTCCGCCACTGATATCGCGCTGGTGGAAAGGGTCATAGAGTTCCATGCCATCGAGGGTCATCAGCACTTCGTCGGATTCGCCACCGCGAATGGTGAATTTGGAAGAAAAATCAGTAGAGGAAATTCCGGGGAGTCGTGCAACGGCACGTGTAATGTCTTCTCCCCAGGACATATTTTTGATGTCCTCTCCAGAAAGTGTCAACCGCGATGGGCTTGGACTTCCCAGAATTGAAAAACTACCCGGCGAAACGGTCATTTCTTTCAAAGCGATTCCACTTTCCGACAGTTCGATTTTGCCGATATCAAGCACTTGGTTGACTTCTAAGCGAAGGTTTTCTTTCTTTTTCGGGGAATAGCCCAAATAGGAAAACACCAGGTTGTAAGTGCCGGTGGACAATTTTTCGATGCCAAAGCCTCCCCGGGCATCCGTAGCCGTGCCGAGGCCTGTACCTTCAATGGCCACCGTTACAAAGGCCAGCGGTTCTTGTGTGTTTTTGTCCACGACTGTGCCATTGATGGAGGCGGTTTGTGCAAATGTGATTTGGGTGAAAAACTGGCAAAAGAGCAACAGCACACCGGTGTTACAGATATTATTTTTCATAATGAAGTAGAGAAAAATGAGATATAGAGAGAAAAAACGCTATTGAATATCAATCAGCAGCAACTCCTCGCCATCATCCAAGTGCACTATTTTTATATACCCTACACCCGGCGCATAGTATTTGTACTCGTTAGCGTCTCGGTCTAGTCGAGTGAAATTGTAAGTCTTGATGCAGTTCGTGAACGTGCCGAATGGGACAGTGACGGTCAGGCCTGTTTCTTCTACCTCAGCCTCATCCTCCGCTTCTCCCCAAAGGTATTCTTCCTGAAAATGGTCGCCTATTTGCGGATTAGCCCCCATAATAATTCCCGGCAATGCCCCGTTCACACCTGCCTCCCAAGCCCCATGATGGTCTTTAAAAGTGCCATCGGGGTTATAGTTGTCCACGTCTTCGCCCATGTACCAAAGGTTGCCGGCGTTGTCCTGAGCAAACCAGTCGTAGGTTTCTTCGATCACGATGTTGTTGAGCCAAACTTTGTCGTGCACTACCACGCAGTTGATGCCCATAATAACTTTGTTGCCCCCCAGGCGACTGACTTCAACACGCTGCAGGCCTTCCGTGGTCACCGCTTCGTAGATATAGGTTTTGCCGGGCTCGAACAGCCTAAATTGGTTGGTGATGTTGGTCGGGTTGGAGAAGTGTGCAGGGTTGAGGTCGGGATTGTAACCACCTTCGGTACGTACTAATTCTTCCGTCTGATTGTCTTGCACCTTGACCACTTTGACTACGCCGACTTTTGGCGCGTACCATTTGAATTCTTCTGCATCTGGGTCAAGTTCAGTCCAATTTCGGGTTTTGACGCAATTTGTAAAGGAGCCAAAAGCAACACTTACGGCTTCGTTCGTAGCCACTACTTCGGCTTCGTCTTCGGCTTCGTTGAATAGATATTCTTCGCGGTATTTCATGCCCACCTGGGGTTTTCCCAACATGACGATGCCTGGCTTTGCCCCATTTACTCCTGCTTCCCAGGAGCCCGCGTTGTCTTTAAAAGTGCCGTCGGGATTGAAGTTTACCACCTTTTCGCCAAAGTACCACAGGTTTCCCGAGTTGTCCTGCGCATGCCAGTCGTAGGTTTCTTCGATGAGGATATTGTTGAGCCACACACGATCGTGGATAACGGCACAAGTGATACCCATGATTACCTTTGTTTCGTTAATGCGCACTTTTTCAATTTTCTCCAATCCTTCAGAGGTTTGACTTTCTAAGATGTAACTTTTCTCAAACTCGTGCGGCCAATACGGGTTGGTGAAATTGGTGGGGTCGGAAAAATTGGACAAGCTTACGTTGGGGTTGTAAGAACTATCAATGACCCGAACCGGGTCTTTTTTGCATGCTGCTAAAAAGCATAGCGATGCCAGAAGCAGGATGAGTGCTTTGTTCATGTTTAAGAAATTTTAGTATTTGAAATTGAAATTAAACCTTCGGAATGTTCGGGCCCTAAATGATCAGTTACAAATTTTGATTTTGTGCAGCATTCCCGGGTGGCCGGATTTTGCTTCGTTGGTCAAAAACAAAGTGCAACTGTCTTGAAAAACAAGCCCTTCCATCTGGCGGCGGATACTCGGTTTGTTCTGGGTAACTGAACTCGATTTTTTCTGCCGGCATTTCGAGGTTTGCTTGCTCGCCAGGGGGCGGTGCTATCTTGTAAATCCTCAGGTTGCGGCGGTCGTTGTCGTTGTTGCCAAAATCGCCGATGAAGATGTTTCCCGCTTTGTCGCAGGCTATGTCTTCCCAATCGGTGTTTGTGGCGTTTGTGACCTTCAAAGTGGTTTTCAATACGCCTGTGGTCTCGAAACCGTAGAGTTCGGCTTTCCCGTTTCGGTCGTTGTGCGACCAAAAAATCTCGCCAGACGTCATCTCCAAGCCTGAACTTTCCGTCAGCACGCTTGGGAGAGTGGTCACTTCGTGGTGTTCGGCCGGGTTCAGCAGGGAGTCGGTTTTAGAGCAAGCCGCTGACCAAAGTAGGAAGCCGAGTATTGGGAGCAAGCTTTTCATAGTGTTTGTTTTTTGTTCCTTATGGAGAAATCCCTTTCTTCCGGAAAAGATAGGGTGAGCGCCTTGTTCCCACCCATCTTTTCTACCTTGCAAATCGGCTTTGGCTTCCTACCGCTTATTTTTTAACAAAAGTCGCGCAGGTTTAAAGCGTTACTTTTCCCTGCGTATCGAAGATCATGCCTTTGCTCCGCACTAGTGTTCATCCTGCGCGCAAATCACTGTTCCTTCCGAATCGAACAGCACTTCTTTCACGGTTTTACCTTTTTTCAATTCCACTTCGTAGCGCGTGGAACCGTCGGCCAGAGTCAATTTGTCTGCTTCTTCGGTCGTGAAGCCAGCGTAGTTAGTAGCGATGCCGTTAGCCACAGCTGCAGGCAAGTCAACGGCGGCTATTTCGGCTTCGGAATAGAGGAAATTGCCATCTGCGTCGAATGTCAGTTCGATCTCGTTTTCCTCGCCCTGTTCTATTTCCACGTCGTACACCGTCAGGCCTGAACAGTCTGTTTCCTTTTCGGCTTCGTCAAGGGCATAGCCAGGGTAGTTGGCTTCGACATAAGCCTTGATGGCCTGCGGCAAATCTTTCACTGGTACATTGTTGTCTTTGCCGCAAGCGGCAAGTGAAAAAAACGACAGCGCGACAAATGCGGCGAAGGCGGGTAATGGATTTTTCATAATCGATGGATGTTAAAATTTGAAAATGCAAGACCTGAAAAAAGCAAACAAGCGCGTGAGACAAATCTTTTGTTTTCACCTAATACGGAGGCGCGCGTAGAAAAGCTTCGTAGTGAGGCTGTTTTTTTCAAAAACGATAATTCAACCCACCCTGAATCCCGAACATATCCGGCGACCGTATCCCGGTTTCCTTCCAATTATAGCGGTAAGTGGCTTGAACTTGTGCGTTCCAGTGTTTGGAAAGCCCATACTCGAGCCCGACCGGCAGCACCAAGAAATTGGTGATCAGCCCCTGCCGATGTATCTCCTGGTCGAGGTTCCATTCCACTCCCAAGGTGGTGTTTTCAAACTCATAGGTCACATCGTAGGGCAAAAGGGAAATGGCCCCGAAACCAAGTCCGACAAAAGGCTTGAGCTTGTGCTTGCTGTAGAATAAGTATTGCATCCCCAGTGAATATTGAAAAAAAGGCTGCGGCACCTCAGCTTTCAAAAATAGGTACTCGGAAGAAGGCGCTGCCACCATTGGCACCCCGATTTCGTCGCCCATTCGGTCGGTGAAGAAAAGGGTTTTGAAATATGCCGCATCTGCCCATAAACGAAGGCTTGGAGAAAATTCAATGGCCCCGTGTCCACCTATAGAATAGCCAGATTTGAAATCCACACCACGCCCATACGGATGGGCGAAGCCACCTGAAAGACCCACTTGATAGCCCTTTGGTCGAGCCGTGTACAAATGATCAGCGAAGGATCTTTTATACTTTTTGGGTGGTATTGTAGGGCTGTAATAAGCTAAATACAAGTTATTCTTTGGGTAGTTAACCCTGTGTATTGCATCTATGGGTAAAAGCCTGAGGTCCTGTTGAATCGGTTGATTTGCCTCAGTTAGCTCGCCCTTTGAAATCAGGTTGTCGATCAAGCCCTTTTTCTTTTCTGAAACGCTGAATTCGTTTGCTCCAAACAATAAATTAGATCGCCCCGGTGTGTAAGTATTTTGGTAATCCACCACCCTTTCTCGAATCACGCGGGTACGGTAAACCGTATCGGTAGTATAGACTATACGGGTATGAAACACCGTATCGTGCCTAAATTCAAGGTTGGAAACCTGTTTCACCGCTTTTTTCCATTGCCAGAAAAAGAAGGCGTTCGAACCCGTCAATAGAAGCATAAATGGTACGGCCATCCACCACCACGTAAAAGCAGTGGTACCGGTGCGAGCATCGCGTTTAAGACGAGCTTGCATATCCCGCCAATCCTGCTCCTCAAACTTAGGCTCAGGGCGGTTCTCCAGGTTATCTCGGAATTGTTTGAATAAATCTTCCATTTTCTAGTTTGCGTTTTCAATTCAATTTAGCGGAATCAAAGTTTTTTTTGCTCATCAAGGCACGCAGGTTTTGAATCGCCCGCACCAGGTTTGAACGTGAGGTTCGTGCATCTATGCCCAACAGTTCGGCGATCTCCTGATGGGCATAACCATCCAAAATATACAGATTAAAGACTATCCGGTAAGCGGGGGAGAGCTTTTGCAAAATGGGCAGCACGTCTTCTTCTTTCGAAAGTTTGGGCAAAGGCATTTCTTCTGCGGCCAGTTCAGCTGCGTAAGCCAGATCCAGGGTTTGGGTCAAATTTTTATTTTTCCGATGATAATCAATAGCCGCATTGATGACAATACGCCGCAACCAAACTTTGAACGGATAAGCGGTATCGTACTTGTCCAAATGGTTGAAAACCTTTAGAAAAGCGTCATTCAGGATTTCCACCGCTTCCTCTCTACCCCTGGAGTAACGCAAACTGATACTCAAAGAATAGCCATAAAACTGTTCGTACAACCTACGTTGGCTGTTTAGATTGCCATTTTGACAGCCCTGCAAGACGGGTAGAAGATCGAAGTCTTTTTCACGCATGTTAAGTCACTTCAAACACAATACGCAAAGAAAATGCTGAAAAGCTGCGTGTGTTCTTAAGTTTTTCAAATCCCAGTGAATTTTTGAAAAAATAGATGTTGTACGTAATGGTATTTCCCGAACAAGCTCGTAGAACCTGTTCAAAAAACATCCATCAAATAATACAAACCTGCATCCATGAAACATTACGCCATCCTTTTCAGCTTTGCCATTTTAGCCTTTTTTTAACCAGCTGTGCCTCCTAATGGTAACACATCAGATCTTGGTTCTGTTATTCAGGGTTCGAGTCCTTGTGACCCAACTAGTATTAAACGCAATCGTTTGTTAATCAAGCGGTTGCATTTTTTGTTTTGCTTTGGGTATAGTATTGTGATTTGTGATACAAATCAGTGCGAAATTCAAGCAATTTGCATTACCTTTGCACTGCCTTCTCTGCATGAACTCCGACTCCAGGTCGTTGAAGGGTATCCTTCTTAGTGCAGCTGGGGGCTTTTTTTATTTAAGGAGGTTGGCCGCCGTGAGCGGCTTTTTGGGAGAATAGTAGTTGCCGTAATTTTTGTAGTTCTCTGAATCGTACAAGTCCACAATGACGGAAATTCTTTCTTTCAAAAAATCGTAGTACCGGGTGTCTCCTCGCTCAAAAACCCGTTGTACCGACCAACAGAAATAATCAGCAACATTGAGCAGCGGTTCTGTGCGCTGGTTTTGAACGTCAAATTTTATTTTCGTTGTCACTCCCCCTCGGCGGTTGCGTTCAATGGCTTTTTTCAAAGCAAGTTCCAAATGCTGATTTCTTGTGGCTTTGCCCCGGCTCGCCAAAATCAGTTTCAAGTCCCCTTCCTTATTGAGTTTGTTTTTAAGCAGGTGTGAAAGCAGGTCGGCGTAAAACTAAGCTTCTTTCCCGTTGTGCTTGTTTTCGTAAAGTGTCGGAATTTTCCTGCCAACATACGCTTCAAAGCTGCAATTCATTTTATCCAGAAACTCGAAAAACACCTTTCTGACTTCGGGCAGGTCATCGGTTGCGTGGAAGAAAAAGCCGCCCTCCGATTCCTTTTTGCGAATGCTTGGAATGCCCTCAAAATATCGGTCACGCGCCTTTTCCTTTTGCAACTCGACTACCTTTTGGCGCACTTCCTCCAATGGTTCTTTGAATTTTACCATGCCAATCATAAAGCATTTGGAAACACCATTTTGCCCAATGATCGGTATTTTGCCTTTCCTGTAAAAAGTAGTGTCCCCCGCTTCATCCAAAAAACGGTAGTTGTCTTGAATCAGTTGCGACATCATTTTTTGCTTTTAATTCCAAACATCGGCGCGGTGTACTGCTCATAAAGCCCAAACAGGTACTCGATACGCGCCAACTCAGTGCCAAAGGCTCACTGCCTAATCAATTTCATTTTACTTTCAACTCCTCTACCTTTCTTTCCGCTGGCTTGATTACATTTTCCACAATTTCATTTAACATGGCTTCGGGTGTTGCATATTGATAAATAGGACGCACCCAATGGTATCTTTTGAAATGTTCAAACATTCCGTATTCTAGTTGTTCATGTAAAATAATTGGGACTATTGGAAGAAAGGTATCAGAAACAAAATGGCTTAACTCTTGGGGAATGCTTTTAGCATCTGTCAAGTCAGCAATTACAAAGCGGGACATTCTTGCCAAAATGGAAATTGTTTCGGTTAGGTCACGGCTGGCAGGTTTTTCAAAATCAAATAATATGGGTAGGTAATTGCGTTTGCGAAGTTCGTTTTTAATGGCAACCAAAAGCGGCTTTCGGGCATTAGAAAACCTTCCCAATATCAATACCGACTTTGAGGTAAGGGTATCAATTACGTCTCTGATATTTGAATTGTTGAGCATTAAATAGATAAACTGGGCAATTTCTAAGTTGTCTACAGTTATGTTTTGTTCTTCCTCACTGGTTATTACTAAATCCTTCTGAATTAATCCCACTTTTTTTATGCCCCAGACAGAAATTCCATAAATTTTTGAACCTTGTATATTAGCGTTAGATAAATTGGTTTCCAAAAAAGATGCCCCGCGAAGATTAGCCTTTAATAGATTCGCTTCGGAAAGGTTAGCTCTAAATAAGTTGGCACCAGAAAGATTCGCTTCTGATAGGTCTGCTTTTGAAAAGTCAATTTCAGACAAGTTAAAATAGGACAAGTTTAATCCAATAATTTTAGCCCTTGATAAGTTAGTTTTTGATAGATTTGCATTATAAACCTTAGTCTTAAATAAACTACTGCTTGTTAGATTGGCCTTTTCAAGATTTGCACCAGATAGATTTGACTCAGAGATGGAGGTCTCTGATAAATTAACTTCCTTTAAATTAGCATTTGATAAGTCAACTTCCGACAAGGTTGCTTTTGACAGATCCGCATTGGTTAGTTCGGCATTAGAGAGATCAACTTTGGAAAGATTAGAGTTGAATAGAATAGCCTCTGCCAAATTAGCACCGGTTAGATCTACCTTGGAAATTTCACTCTGGAATAGATTAGCCTTTGAAAGGTTAGCATGAGATAAATCGGTTTCAAAAATAAAAGTTTTAGACAAATCAGCTCCACTTAAATCGGCTCTGCTTAAGTTGGCCCCGGTTATATTAGAGCCACTCAAATTTAAACCCTTCAAACTAAAATCACACATTTTAACCCTTTTTAATATAACACTACTCATAATAGTGTCTTCTATGTGAGCCTTGGAATATTTATCATCCCGGGCCATTAGAAGTGAATCTATTATAACAGATTCGGAAAGATCAGCTTGGGAGAGGTTGGCGTTTGATAAGTCAGCTCCAGATAAATCTGTTTTTGATAAATTTGCCTCTCTGCAATTAGCACCAGATAGGTTGCTCTTAGTTAGGATAGCATTGATTAGAAGTGCATTAGTCAAGTTGGCTCCAGATAATTTTGCTTTCGAAATATTGACCCCAGATAAGTTTGCCCCAGATAAATCTATTTGAGACAGGTTCGACCTAATCAGAATAGAGCCTATTAAATTGCATTTAGATAAAATAGAATTAGACAGGTTGGCCTCAGTCAAATCGCTTCCCATTAAATTACTATTAGGTAGATTTATGTTACGCAAGTTTGCTCCAAATAGGTTAGCTTTAAGAAAATTTGTTTCAAATAATCTTGCAAATGACATATTGGAATTAGCTAAATTCGTCCCAGATAGATTTAATCCACATTTGTCTAAAAAAACGTATGAATGACTTAGGTTAGCTCCTGATAAATTGGCAAAAGACATATCAGCGCCAGTTATATTGGCGGTATGTAAATAAGCTTCGGAAAGGTTTGCTTTGAGTAATTTAGCATTTATTAGAGTAATTTCAGTTAGGTTTGATTTACTCAAGTTGGCTCCAGATAAATTGGCTCCAGACAGGTCACTTTTCCTAAAATTGCTTTTGGTCAAATTTGCATCTGATAAGTCAACCCCAGGTAGTCTAGAGCCATAAAGATTTACTCCAGATAGGTTAAATCCGGAAAGATTAAAATTGGGTAAGACTAGATCAGAGAAGTCTGGAACAACATTTTTATTCTCCATTCTCCACTCGTTCCACTGCTCCACTCCCGATTTTAATATCTTCAAATGTTCAGCATTTGCCATAAATCCAATATTTAAAGGTTTCGCCCAAAGGTAACAGCCCATCCTCAACCCGACAAACCACAATTTTCCCATCCACAATTCTCTCATTCCCAAGTTCCTGCCTACTTCCCCCCTATATTACAGCCTCACCGCCGGGCGGTATGTGGGCGTAGCCGCGCAAGCCCACGACGGTTTCGATTTCGAGGAACGCATGGCAGAAATCAAATTGGAACTTGCCCAGATTGACCGTGAAGCGACGGTGTTGGCAGGTACGATTCAGGAACATTTAAACGAGTTGGAGTTATAAATTTTGGGTTAAATCGAAAATAATGATCAATTTTTCAGATTCAAATCTTAAAAATTGATACTTTTGTTCAAAAAGAGATGGTAGCACGGACGCAACATCAAAACATTGAAGCATGGCTCGGCAAAGGGAAAGCCATCATCGTCATTGGTCCCCGGCAGGTGGGCAAGACTACACTCGTGCGGCAGATCACCCAACAACTCGACCGCAGAACCCTCTGGCTTACAGGTGATGACCCTGAAACCCGATCCCTGCTGGACCACATATCGCTCGCACGCCTGCAAAACCTGATTGGGCAAAATGAAGTAGTGGTAGTGGATGAGGCCCAACGATTTACCAACGCCGGGCTGATGCTCAAACTCATCACCGATCATCTGCCACAAGTACAACTTTTCGTTACGGGATCTTCCTCGCTCGACCTAGCAGCCCAAACCAAAGAAAGCCTCACCGGGCGAAAAATAGAGTTTCATCTCTACCCCCTTTCTTTTGTGGAGATGTGCGCCGAACACGGCTATCTGACCGAGCGGTCATTGCTTGAGCACCGGATGCTTTATGGTTACTACCCCGAAGTGGTACAAAAAGACCCACCGCAGGCACAAA
The DNA here is from genome assembly GCA_046160345.1 of Saprospiraceae bacterium. Classification (GTDB taxonomy): domain Bacteria; phylum Bacteroidota; class Bacteroidia; order Chitinophagales; family Saprospiraceae; genus M3007. Next base: position 15,202 of record JBJXGO010000297.1, on the reverse strand, counting down.
AAATCCTCCAAGACCTCAGCGACGGGCTGATGTACAAAGACCTGCTTTCGCTCGACCAGATCAAGAAGCCATCCCTGCTCGTCAAACTTTTGCAGGCACTCGCGCTGCAGGTCGGCAACGAGGTCCGCTATCTGGAAGTGGCGCAAACCATTGGCGCAGACCCGCTTACGGTGGAAAAATACACCGATCTGTTAGAGCAGTCCTTCGTCCTGTTCCGCCTGCCCTCGCTCAGCCGCAATGCCCGCAACGAAATCAAAAAAGGCCGAAAAATCTATTTCTACGACAACGGCATACGCAACGCCATCCTTAAAAACTTTTCCCCGCTTGCTCTGCGCAACGATACCGGGGCCCTGTGGGAAAACTTCCTGCTGGCCGAGCGCATGAAACGCAATGCCTACACCAACTACTTCTGCAACACCTACTTCTGGCGCACCACCACGCAGCAGGAAATTGATTACGTAGAAGAGGCCAACGGACAGTTGCAGGCCTTTGAATTCAAATGGCAATCAAAAAAGTCCGTCCGCTTCCCGGCAGCCTTCCTCGAAAGCTATCCAGGTAGCCAAACCGCCTTGATTAACCCGGAGAACTTCGACGCCTTCGTCGGAATGCAATAAGCAAAACATGAAAAAAACTGCCCTGCCCGATGTATGCGGAGGCAGATATTGAGCTTAGAACGGAGCTTTTGTTTGAGTTTTTTAAGGGGAGGTATGCGGTGGGGATGGCGACGTGACATTCAACGTAAAGAATTCTTTGCAACAAGAAATATCCTCTTGCGCCCCAACAAAAAAAAGCGACGATGGATCAACCATCGCCGCTTTTTTATGTTCGTTAGGGGGCTTTTATGCTCACTTTTTACCTTTTGAATCTTTTTTCTCCGGTTTTTTCTCCGCCTTTTTTTCCGCTTTTTTCGCTGCTTTTTTCTCCTGTTTTTTTGCTGCTTTCGCTTTGCGTTTCTCCGCCTTTTTGGCCAGCATCTCGTCGTACTTTTTCAATTGTTCCGGATTGAGTGTGGCTTTATGCGCCTGAATACGCTCTTCACGCAAGCGTTGCAATTCTTCTTTTTTAGCATTTTTTACGGCCTTTGTCTTTGCCTTATATGCCTTATTGGCTTTTTTAAACTCCGCTTTTTGTTCGGGAGTGAGGTTCAAGTCTTTCGAATATTCGGCATCTGTTACATCATCGGATGCTTCGACGCTTTCCTGGTTCAAAGGGGCAGCCTTGCTTTTGGTGGCAGGATTCGTTTGTCCCTGCAAAGTGAAGGCTAGCAAAAGGACAATCATAGTAGCGGGCAAAGTCTTGATCAAAAATTGATATTTCATAAAAGAAACGTTCCTGGTTTAGTAGAACAGCATTGTAACGGCAAAAACTGAGAAAGTATCGTGGAGGAGGGATTATGGTATTGTTAAAATACAAAGCGGCTTCATTCCGATCGCAGCGAATTTACCGGGTTTGCCAAGGCCGCCCGGATGCTTTGTGAGGCAACTGTCAGAAAAGCGATACCTACTGCTACCAAAGCAGATACAGCAAAAACCCACCAGCGCATATCAATGCGATAGGCAAAATCAGCCAGCCAGCGTTGCATCAAAAAATAAGCCAGAGGCATGGCGATAAAAATGGCAATGACCACGAGTTTTAAGAAATCTTTGGCCAGTAAACCAGTAATACTCGTTACTGATGCACCGAGCACCTTGCGAATCCCGATCTCTTTGGTGCGTTGTTCGGTGGTAAAAGCGGCCAATCCAAAGAGGCCCAGGCAAGAGACCAGGATAGATAGGAGTCCAAAGATGCCCGCGATTTTCCCTATCCTTTGTTCTGCATTATACATCCTTGCAAAAGAGGCATCAAGGAAGCGGAAACTGAAGGGCTGTTCGGCTGAGTAACTTTTCCATGTTTTTTCTAAGCTTGCGATCACAGAAGCTGTTTCGGTGCTTTTATAGCGAAAACTAACCAGTCCTCTGGAGCGGCCCAATTGGAGGCATAAACCGCCGATATTGTCGCGCAAACTAGCCCAGTGAAAATCTTTGACTACGCCGATGACCTCAAGTTCCGTGAAATCCTCCGGACTCGTTGCCCCTCTCGGATTATCTTCGAGGAGGTATATTTTTTGCCCAATTGGATTGCCACTCCCCAGCAAGCGTGCAGCTGTTTCGTTGAGAATTACTCCGGAACTATCCGTCACCCGAGATGGGTCGAAAGAGCGTCCTTGTACGATTTCCATGCCCAAAGTGGCTATGTAATCGTTGTCAACGCGCCAGCGCTGGAGGCTCATAGCGTTGTCCTTGTCAAGGGAACGTTTTTTGGAAAACGCCTGCTCGTTTCGGCTGGAGGACACCGGTAAGTAACCAGACACGGTTGCGCTTTCAATGGCCGGATTTTGCAACATATCCTGTTTGAGAGAATAAATTTTGTCGCCCAATGCATAGGCATCATCCAGAATAATGACCTGGCCCTTGTCAAAGCCAAGTTTTTTATGCTGAATATAGTTCAATTGGTTGAATACCAACAAAGTAGCAATGATAAGGGAAACCGAAACAGCGAACTGGAAAACGACCAGTACACCACGAAAACCACCTCCTCCGCGCAAGCCAGCCACTTGTCCCTTCAAAACCTTTAAAGAGTCAAAAGCGGAAAGGAAAAATGCCGGATAACTCCCGGCAAGCAGACCAACTATTGAGGTTCCGCCAAGCATTGACATCCAAAAAACAAGGCTACTCCAAGGCATAGACAATGCTCGCCCGGTCAGATCGCGATACCAGGGCATTGCTAAACTTGATATCAGTACTGCTAAGCTGGCTGCAAAGGCTGCAAGCAAAAAGGACTCAGCCAGAAACTGCCCAACAAGCCATCCGCGCTTGCTGCCCAGCACCTTACGCATGCCTACCTCCTTAGCCCGACTCGCCGAACGGGCGGTAGCGAGGTTCATAAAATTGATACAGGCAATAAGTAGAATAAACGCAGCAATGGCACTGAATATCCAGATGTACCGGATGCTACCATTGGGGCTGAGCTCCGCGGTCAGGTCGGAATGCAAATGGATATCCGGAAGGTTTTGAAGGTAATAGCGGGCATATTGCCCGGTTTTTTCGAAGTCCTCTAAGGATGAACCCAATAGCTGCTGCGCTACGAAAGCAATTTTATCAACCGCGATTTTTTTAAATTTTTGCTCGAAAGCCAATTTATCAGCTCCTTTTTGCAACAGGAGATAGGTCTGAAAATTATTGGAGGCCCAAAGTGGCGGAGCGTTCTTTACTTCCTCATTGCCATTCATAGCAAGCAGCAGATCGGCTCGAAAATGGGAATTAACGGGCATATCCTCGTAGATAGCGGTCACTTGCCAGCGTTCGTTATTTTCCAAAATCAGGGTTTGGCCCAAAGCCATTTGCGGCGAAGAAAAATATTTTTCTGCCCGACTGCGGGAAAGGGCCAGGGTTCTGGGTTGGGTCAAACACCTTACGGGGTCGCCTTGCAATATTTTTAGTGGGAACAGTTCAAAAAAGGTGCTATCTACTATCAGCACATCTTCTTCGCGTATATTTTGTTGGGAAATGCCATCGCGCTTCACCAGATAACTTCCGTTTTGCCGAAAACGGCACCATGCCTGAACTTCCGGCAATTCGCGTGCTACATCGGGGGCCAAAACGGAGGGCGCTACCGCCAACTCCATGTGATTCCCGCCAAAATTGATGTCTGCTGCCGGGCGTACGATGCGCTCCGCCAATGGATTCCAACGATCGTAGCTCAGTTCATGCGAGACATAGAGCATGATGAGCAGGCACGCTGCAATGCCGAGCGAGAGGCCAAAAATATTGAGGCCACTATAAAGCGGGTTTTTGCGCAGATTGCGCAGGGCGAGGGTGAAGTAATTTTGAATCATAGCACAGAGGTTGGACGAAAAGCGTTGTCCAGTTGTACTGAATATTACCTCATACCTCGTGCCGGAAATTTTTAGATTTGATTTTCAGGGAGTTGTGCGTTTTTTGGGTGGTGTGGAGTGTTCAATTTCGGACGCTTTGTTCGGGAGTGAACGGGACAGATGGAAAAGGGATCAACTTTTATCCAGCTCCGATTGTATCTTTTTTATTAATACGATCTGCCCCAAATGGTAATGCATATGCTCAATGATCCCGTGAAGATTTCGATAGAAATTCCCATATTTATTTTCATGAAAATCTTCCCAAAGTTTCTCCTCCGGCAATTGTTCGATCATTTGGGCAAGTTTTTCGGCATCAGCCCAAATTTTATCCAAAAAGTTGTCCCAATCCTCCTGAGATTCGATGGGCGGATGGGCAAAACTGAATTTGTCGCTGCCATCAAGCGGACCGCCTTGTAATACTTTCATCATGATGCCCACGTAATAATGCATGTGAAAAACAAGGGTGGCAATGGTATTGAAGGAATAGACTTTTGCGGTGGCCTGTTGCCAACTGACATCCGCCAAACTGTCTTTTAGGTTTACCCAGGTCCAGTTTTTTCCAAAATGGACGTCTCTGAATAGTTTTGCTATTTGTGCCGTCAAATTCATAGGTTCAGTCTTCCAGTTTTATGTTGCTGGATTGGCGCAAAAATAAAGGCTTTTTCTTTTTTCCAGGTTCCTCCACTTTTAATCCCTTGATATTCATGCCATGCACATCATCAAGGACAATAGCCGTTCTATAATCTTTCTTATGACAAGTTATGGTCAGCTGCTCAAAGGTTATTCCTTTGGCATGCCGGATATAAAAACCCCAGGCAGGCAGCTCTTTAAACATAGAGAATTCAGGGTAATCAGCCGGATATTCTGGAATTTTGTCCAATTCGTCCAAGGCTACCTTTGCATAGTTTGGGTCGCCGCCGCCGGGATAATGGATCTCCACGTTTTTTAAACTGATATCCTCAATTGCCATATCAGGCATGCCAACAATAGACACTGGCGAGACATTTCTGGGCATATCTTCTATTGGCCCTTCGTATGCATAACCGGCATCTGCTTTGGTAGCGGGCACTTCAGCATAAACATTGGATATACTTATGTTTTTTATCCGGCCTTTCTGGCCAGGTCTCCGTTGGCCGATCCGGAGGAACAAAACATTCCCGGTATTTATGGATCTCAGCTGGTCCACTTTGATGTTTTCAATAATCCCGCCATCCACGGAGGCAAAGCTTAAAGCAGACCGATAGGTATCGTAAACGGTGTTATTCGTTATCTCTATGTTTTTAAAACCACCCAGCGAAAGGGTTCCAAACTTGATGCCGTTAGCGCTGGAACGGATCACGTTATTGGTAATTAATATATTCTGGCACAGGCGGTTAAGCGTATGCGATTTTAGGCAGATACCGTCATCCGAAGCGTCGAAATAATTGTTTCTGACCACGACACTGTCGCAATCAATAATATCAATTCCATCATTATTCCAGTAGTTTTTACAGTCAACATGGGTGTCTTCCACCAATAGGTTTTTGCACTGTTCGTATAGCTGGCTCCAACTTGCCGGGTTTTTGATAGAAATCCCCTGGATCAATATGTTTTTACAACCTTTGAAAGAAATGTTTTGAGGGCGCAGCCCTTCGTTCGGACGGTCGTTTGTATATTTATCGTCCTTGATAATGCCTTTGTGAATCAGGGCCAGGGTGTTTAGAGCCACCTGGTATCCGCGCCCGTCGATTCCCCCTTTCCCGGTTATTCCAATATTTTCCTGATCAAAGGCAAAGATCATGGCAGTCCAATAGCCATGTCGGTTGTAATCAAATGGATTTAAAGAGCCAAGCAAAACAGCACCCTCTTCCAGATGTATTATAACGTTGGATTTAAGGTAAACAGAACCCGTAACATACCTGCCAACTCCGAATACCAACCGACCTCCCCCGTTTTCGTGAATAAAATCTATGGCCTTTTGTATCGAGGTGGTATTGAGGGTAATACCATTGGATTCTATGCCGAAAAAAGAGGCATTGTAGTCCCTGGCATGCCCCAATTTTATAACCAACAACAGGGTTATGGTTATTAAAATTTTTATGTTCATTACTTAAAGTTAGACACACTTTAGGGTTCTGGCTCCTCCAGTAACCGTACCTTTAAGGTTACCAAAATATTTTGCTTGCGTTCCAGCACAACAATCTCATAAGGAGGAACCTGAATGGGTTCGTTGCTGTTTGGAATTCGGCCAAATCGATTGAGGACCAGTCCGTTAAGTGTGTTGTACTGTTTGTTTTCGGGGAATGGACGTGGTAAAAAGTGATTCACATCGTGCAGGGGCGCAATACCTGACACATTGTAAGTACCGTCCTCGTTTTGAACCACAGGTGAAATCTCATCGTCGTGCTCGTCCTGGATTTCGCCCACGAGTTCTTCAAGAATATCTTCCAGCGCGATCAACCCTTCTGTGCCGCCGTACTCATCGATCACCACCCCGACATGTATTTTTTTGGACTGAAAATCCTTGAGCACACGGTTGAGCTTGGCTGAATTGTACACATAATTTACCGGGCGCATCAGTGCTTTCAGGGTCCAATCGTCCCCTTTGGTATTGGCTTTGAAAATGTCTTTGGCAAATACGATTCCCAATAAATTGTCGATGTCATTTTCATAAACAGGGATGCGCGAATAGCTATTTTCGAGCACGAGTTTTAGGATCTCTTCGTGAGGGGTATCAATTTCGAGGGAAAATATGTTCTTGCGAGGCACCATTACCTGTTCTGCAGTCAGTTCCGAAAAATCAAAGGCATTTTGGATGATCTGATAATTGTCCTCTTTAATTGCCCCGGTTTTATGTCCCTGACGTACCAGAAGGCGCAATTCTTCGGTGCTGTGCGCTTCGTGCTCTTCGGCCGGTTCAATGCCGATCATTTTCAAAATCCGGTTGGCAAAGCCGTTAAGCACCCAGATAAATGGCCGGAACATCACAAAAAATGCCCGCATCGGTAGCGAAACGAACAAGGTGGTTCCCTCCGGCTTACGAATGGCGATAGATTTTGGCGCGAGTTCCCCAAAAACAATGTGAAGCACAGTGATCGCAACAAACGCTACAGGCAACGCAATCTGGTGCGCAGTCTCGTCTGGCACGTTCCAGCCAAGCCCGTGAAAAAGCGAAATCAGGATCTTCGATACTACTGGCTCCCCGATCCAGCCCAGTCCCAGGCTTGCGAGCGTGATGCCGAGCTGGGTGGCAGATAGGTAAGCATCGAGGTTGTTGAGCATTTTTTGCGCCAAGCCAGCCATTCGGTTGCCTGTTTTTGCGCGCAATTCAATTTGTGAATAGCGAACCTTGACGATGGCAAACTCGGCGGCCACAAAAAAGCCATTGAGGAAAACCAGGAAAAAAGTGAGCAGTATGTCAAATCCCATGTTTAGTAACTTACTTACTAATGGTACGCTTTGTTATGTTCCAGCGTTTTTCCACATTTTGCACATGGGCCAGCAGCACCCCCACCCCCTGCACATCCAGCCGGGCAGATGTAATGCCATACTCCGGCGGCATTTTGTGGAGGTTCATTTTTTGACGGATTGGGCATGGTGATAGGTGCCTGACCGGTTGTCCCCGGAGGTGCTCCAGCAGCGGGTTTGGGGGTCGCCGCAGGGTTAGCTCCATGATAGGTCTGATTGTGCGTCAAAGCCGTTCCACAAGTTGGGCAGGGCGTTGCAGCACCTGCGCCTCCGGCGCAACCTTTAGGGCAAGTGTAGTGCCAAACACCCGATGCATTTTGGGGCGGTTCCGCAGTAGGCGTGTTGGCGGCGGGAGCGGGGGCTGCCCCTGGGTCGGGGAGTGAAGTGGTGTTGAGGGCCTCTTCGCTTTGAAGGCTAGTGTCTTTGGATTCGCCACTGTTGTTTCCACAGGAAGTAGCGATGGAGAAGAGTGCAGCGAAAAAAAGGATGGAATAGTTTTTCATGCGATATTGAATGATTGATAAGGGCGCAAAAGTAATCTGATTTGATGAAATGGCCTTGGAGAATTTTTGAAGATTGGCCTAATTGATCTTCTGAGAGGGATGTGTTTAGGAAACGCAGTCAAATCCCATATTACAGACCATTTTCATTTCACACAGATTTTACGCAAATGCGATACACAGATGTCACACAGAAATTATCCAGGTAACATCTGTGTATCACATCAGCGTGAAAACCTCAAGGATTGATCATCCCCTGTTTCGCCACCAATATGCCAGCCCCATACCCGTTACCAAATCCCAAATCCCCCACCAGGCTGCAATGAGTGCCATGCCCCCCACCCCACCAAAAAACTTGAAAATGAGCAACAGTCCCAGGGCAGTATTATGCACCCCGCCTTCAAAGGCCAGAGTACGGCAGTCGAGTTTAGGGAGGCGAAAAAGTTTACCAAGAACATAACCATTAGAAAGCGCAAGGGCATTGTGGGTCAACACAAGCAGAAATACATAACCAAGATACTGGACGATATTTTCGCTGTTGCCAAGCAATGCCAATACCAAAATGCTGAAAAAAATCAACAGGGAAATTCTTTGTACCCAACTGCGGATACGCGCCACAAATTTCGGTCTGCGCTCATGAAGCCAAATCCCAAAGAGCAATGGTATTACTATCAACTCTATGATAATCAAGGCCATATCGATGAATTTGATTTCAAAAGATTGACGCATGGCGGCTGAATCAGGCACAAATTTTGACCAAAACAAAAAACCTGCCGGGGTGACAAAGGTGGCCGAAAGAATAATGATCGCGTTGAGCGTGACAGAAAGGGGCACGTTGGCTTTGGCAAAATGAGTCAAGAAATTTGTCATGTTTCCCGATGGGCACATGCTTACCAACACCAGGCCCAGGGCCACACTTACCGGAGGTTGAAAAACCGCTATGATGCCAAGGGTCAAAACCGGGAAAACAAGAAATTGCGCCAGTAAACCCACACCCACAGATTGAGGGAAATCCACCACCTTGCGAAAATCAGAAAACTTGACATCAAGTGCTACGCTGAACATAAGGAAGGCCATGGCCATGTTCAGCACGATCATTTGGTTGGGGTTAAAATGCAGGTGGAGGGTATCGACAGGGTGCATGTGGCAGGTGGTCAATTGTGGTTATGTGACATTGGAGTAATTATGGCAAAAATGCGACTTCCTTTCGAGACCCCATGGTAAAAGTTTTACTCAACTTTGTGGCTCCAATTGGTCAACGCCCATGGACTACAAACAGACCCTCGAATTTATGTATGCCCAGCTGCCCATGTATCACCGCATTGGGGCAGCAGCGTACAAAAAAGATCTAGACAATACCCTTGCACTCTGCGAACATTTGGGCAACCCGCATCAAAAATTCCAATCCATCCACGTGGCTGGCACCAATGGAAAAGGCTCGGTGAGCCATATGCTGGCGGCAGTTTGTCAGGCTTCGGGCATGAAAACGGGTCTCTATGTCAGTCCGCATTACAAAGATTTTCGAGAGCGGATAAAAATAGATGGACAATACATCCCGCGCAGGCAAGTCGTTGATTTTGTTGGGCTCAATCGCGAAATTATCGAAAGCGTCAAGCCATCTTTTTTCGAGCTTTGCGTGGCAATGGCATTCGACTGGTTTGCCCGCCAAAAGGTGGATATTGCCATTATTGAAGTTGGCCTGGGCGGAAGGCTTGACAGCACCAATGTCATCACGCCCTTACTGGGCGTCATCACCAACATCAGTTACGACCACCAAAATCTATTGGGCGAAACCCTTCCTCTGATTGCGGCGGAAAAAGCGGGCATTATCAAACCTGGCATACCCGTCGTTATTGGCGAAACGCACCATGAATCTGCGCCTGTTTTTTTGAAAAAAGCTGAAGACGTAGCCGCGCCCATCGTTTTTGCGGACCAGCACTTTCGGGTGGTGGAATGTACCCCGGAACTCCGTTCCGGGCGCGGCAATACCCCGAAACGGAGTTCCGGGGTACATACATGTTACGACATTTTTAAAGACGGAGATTTACTCCTTAAAAGCCTCGGAGTAGATGCCTCCGGGCCCTTTCAGACAAAGAATTTGGCAACGTTGTTGCAATGCTATGAAATGCTCGTTCAGATCAAGCCTGATAGGTTTTCAAAAACTTTTGAGGTTTTGAGCCAGGGCGTAAAAAATCTTCGTTCACTTACCCGATTCATGGGTCGCTGGCAAATAATCGGAGAAAAACCAACAATTTTATGTGACAGCGCGCACAATGAGGCCGGGCTGCGGGTAGCCTTTGAGACCTCCGAGCTTTTACGAAACCTCGGAGGTCTCGGACACCTTCATATCGTTACCGGCTTTGTCAATGACAAGGATCTGGACAAGGCCTTGGGCCTTTTCCCCAAGGAGGCGCGGTATTATTTTGCCAAAGCCAACATTCCCAGAGGCCTGGATGCCAAGGCTTTAAAAGAAAAAGCCACCATGTTTGGGTTGCATGGCCGTTCGTACAGCTCCGTGCGCAACGCACTCAAAGCAGCCAAACGTGCAGCCAAACCAGAGGACTTAATTTTGGTTATCGGAAGTATCTTTGTGGTAGCAGAAGTGTTGTAATTTGAGTTTGAAGCATAGTCTCGGTTTTTTTTGCCCTTTTGCCCTTAGGCTTAGGAGTTCACGCTACATTTGCCCCCAATCAACTAGTCACCAATTTACCCGCCGTAGCTTTAGCGAAGGAGGGTCACCAATTTACCCGCCGTAGCTTTAGCGAAGGAGGGTCAACCAGTCACCAAACCAAAATGCAATCCTTGCTTTCAAAATACAATTTTCTCTTCGACTTTGGGCGATATCTGCTCATGATGAAGCATGCTTTTAGCCGCCCTGAGAAGTTTTCGATGTACTGGAAAGAGACCATGCGTCAGATGAACGATATTGGGATTGGCTCGCTCATCATAGTTTGTCTTATCTCCATTTTTATCGGAGCTGTGGCTGCTATACAGTTTGCGTATCAGCTTGACGGTCAGTTGGTTCCACGATATTATATTGGGTACATAGTGCGAGATTTGGCGTTGATAGAGCTTTCTCCTACCATTACTTGTCTGGTATTGGCAGGCAAAGTTGGTTCCAATATGGCCGCTGAAATTGGAGGTATGCGCCAGAAAGAGCACATAGATGCGATGGAAGTAATGGGGGTAAATACGGCGGCATATCTTATTACGCCCAAGCTCATCGCTGCGTTGTTTGTCATACCGTTATTGGTCACTTTTTCGGCTTTTGTTGCAGTGGGCGGCGGCTATCTTTCCAGTGTGCCAACGGGCCTCATCACCAACGATGAATACATCCAGGGGGTACGCTCCTTTTTCGTGCCTTACAATGTATTTATGATGTATGTGAAGGCATTTGTCTTCGCATATATCCTGACCACCGTTTCCTGCTTTCAGGGCTATTTCGTTCAGGGTGGCAGCATCGAACTGGGTCAGGCCAGCACCCGCGCCGTTGTTTATTCGGATATCCTGATTTTGTTGGCGGATTATTTGATCGCGGTGCTGTTGACGGGTTAATCAAAGAATTTATGTATGCCTTATGCCCTGCATAATGTTAGGAATGCTTTCTAAATGAACATTTGAAATGACTGATTTAATAGACACCGTTGAAGCCGCCTGGCTTGACCGTTCGCTTTTGCAAAATTGGGAAACCAAAAAAGCCATCCGCGACACCATTGAATTACTGGATCTTGGTAAAATCCGGGTAGCAGAACCGGATGAGGCAGGAACCTGGATCACGCACGAATGGATAAAAAAGGCTATTTCTCTTTATTTCCCTATTCAGGAAATGCAGACCATTGAGGTCGGCCCTTTTGAATACCACGACAAAATTCCGCTCAAGTCCGGCTTTGCCGAAAAAGGTGTCCGTGTGGTGCCGCAAGCGCTGGCGCGTTATGGCTCGTTCATAGAAAAAGGTGCAATTCTGATGCCTTCTTATGTCAACATCGGCGCCTGGGTGGGCAGTGGCACTATGGTGGACACCTGGGCTACGGTCGGGTCTTGTGCGCAAATTGGCCGCAATGTTCATCTTGCAGGAGGAGTAGGAATCGGTGGTGTGCTCGAACCACCACAAGCGACACCAACCATAATCGAGGATGAGTGCTTTATTGGTTCCCGCTGCATTGTGGTGGAAGGGGTACAAGTGGGGCGAGAGGCAGTATTGGGTGCAAACGTAGTGCTCACGCAAAGCACCCATATTATTGACGTAACCGGGTCAAAACCAAAAACATACAAAGGCAATGTGCCGGCTCGTTCGGTCGTTATTCCTGGCACCTACACCCGCAAATACCCTGCTGGAGAATATCAAGTAGCCTGTGCCCTCATCATCGGGCAGCGACAGGAAAGTACCGACAAAAAAGTATCCTTGAATGAAGCCTTGCGGGAATATGCCGTAGCCGTTTAAGCATGAACAAAACCATCGAGATCCGGACCACCCAAAACGTAACCATCGAGTACGAGCTCGCCGGGCTGCGCGAGCGGGTATTGGCCTGGTTACTTGATGGAGCGATAGTAGTATTTGGGTATTATTTGCTCATAATATTGGTCATGCTGATCTTTGGAGGCATGGAAGATTGGTGGGGGGTGTTCTTTGGGGTCATGCTTTTTTTGATCTATTTCCTTTACAACATACTTTTTGAAATCCTGAAACGCGGTCAAAGCCCTGGAAAAATGGCTCTAGGAACCAAAGTAGTACGACTGGACGGCAAAGACCCGGAATGGAGCGACGTTACTCTGCGTGCCCTGCTCCAATTGGTGGATTCCGTTTTTTGCCTCGGAATCGTGGGCGGCTTGCTTATCAAAACCACCGCCAAATCACAGCGGCTCGGCGATATGGCCGCGAATACTACCATCATCAAACTAAAAAGCTCCAATTACGCGTTCCGGCTCGCTGATATCTTGAGTATCTCCTCCCTCCAAAATTACCAACCTGTCTATCCGCAAGTACGCAATCTTAGCGAACGCGACATGATCTTTGTCAAAACGACCCTCACCCGACTTAGTACCTACCCCAATCAGGCCCACGAAGAACTCATGGAAGACCTGGTGACCAAGCTTATGGCATTGATCGGGGTGGAACAACGGCCACTTAATCGGGTAGAGTTTTTGAAAACTTTGTTGAAGGATTATATTGTGCTAACAAGGTAATAAATGATTTGATAGAGTACGCTAAAGTATTCTATTAGATTTGTGAACAAGTTGAGAATCCATGATTCGTGGTTATTTTTGTCGAAAAATCCATCTATTAACCAAAATAATTAGAAACATGACAAATCAAAATGAAGAAATTCAATCGATTGCAGATACCCTTACAAGTGGAAGGATATCCGTCAGAGAAGAAATACTGCATAGACTTGAGACCAATAGCCCTCCGATAGATAAAGGCAAATTGAGGTCATTTCTGAAAACCTTACTAATCAACGATTATCCTTCTCCTTCTCTACAAAACTGGGAAGGTGTAGAAAAAGACGTAACATCCGATGCAAGGTCTTGGATACTTTCTGCTTTGGGCAGATTGAGCAAAGACGATAAAGAAACCTTTTCGTTTGTAAAAGACCACTTAGACCAAAGCAAAGAACCAAACGGTTGGGTGAGGTATTGGGCTCTTGCAGGTCTTGTCGCAGGGAAAGTTGAAGATCTTCCAAAATTAGCGCAAAGCCTCATTTCGACACAAGACAAATTGGTATCAAGCCTTGCGCACGCTATTTTAGCTCAGAAAGGAGAGGTTGAGAACCTTAAAGTAGTGGAAAAAAACCTCATGATGGGTCCTGATGACTTCGAATACTCCGATGGACCTTGGCCTATGTTGCGTGCGTTGCGCATTGTACCAATCGATAAGACAAGCGTCATTGAAAATATTTTTACAATTTTAGAAAAAAACAAGACTCATATCAGGTATGATGCAATTGTAGTTTTAGCCAGTTTGCCACCCAAAAAGCAATATTCTAGGCAAGTGGTACAATCCCTTATGAATTTCCTTTTTAAGAATCGGCATTCTTTATATGATGCCGAACGGGCAAAAGCGTTGATTGGGCTAGGTAATTTTAGTATGGATGAAAGGTCCGCTCCCATTTTAATAGATGAATTATCTGATGATAGCCCCACGATTGTTTTCGAGGCCGCTCGTTCACTTGAGAAGGTACTAGGCGCACATACGGCAACTCTGCGTTTATTAGAAGCTGCAAGCAAGACAAAAGGAGATTCACTTTTCAAATTTGCAAATGCGTTTAGGTCTATGAATAGAGAGGCTGTTGTAAAAGAATTGGAAAACGTTATGCTTTCAGGGCCGGAGGAGTTTAAAGAGAAAGCAAGAGAGTTTTTGAGCGAAGTGGGTGGGTCTCAGGCCTTTCAAATCCTTCGTACTAGATATGATGCAGCTAATAAGTACATTGATGTTTTAGAAGCAGCAGAGGCTAAAGTAAGGACTTTGTTCGAAGAATCATTGGTCGAAGCAAGGCGTGGATTCAAAATTGCAACCTGGATGGATCTGGCTGTTTTTATCGTTGGCTTATTGCTAATAATAATAAGTGCAAGCCAAGTATTTTGGAAAGGGGAATCGCTTGATAAATGGGCAGGGGTTGGCATAGCGGGAGGAATTGGGCTTTTGGGGGTACTTTATGGCATATTAATTTCCAATCCGAGGCGGCAAATACGGGAGTCAGTTGACCATCTTATGAACCTTAAGATAGTTTTTTTAGCATATCTTAGACAATTGCACCAAGCCGATCAAGCATATACCAGACGGTTGCTTGATAGTAAAGAATTTATGGCAGAGGAAGTTTCAAGCTTTTCCAAAATGGTAGAAACTTCCATGTCAAATGCCGTGACTCAACTCTCAAAATTGAAACATAATGATACTCCTGGCACCCCAAAACCCGATTCCAACAAATCAACTGAAACTCCAAAGGAGGGTTCAGAGCAGATAGAATCATAGAACCAAAACCAAACAATCATGCCGCTCACCCAACTACTCACCGAACTCCGCCAAAGCCTCGAAGCGCAAATCCGGGAAGGCCAACTCCCGGAAGCCCTCAATGCGCTCCTTGGCCAGCTCCCCAATGGCTCAGAACTTTATCGGGTTGTTTCTGCCCTCATCGCAAGACTGAACGCCGCCAACAAGGAGCGTTACCGCAATACTATTGATATGGATGAATACCAGCGGCGTGTTGACCAGGTCTCGGCGGATTTTTTTGATTTGTTGGCCGGGTTGACGGAGGAAGATTTTTTACCCGCCGTAGCCGAAGCCTCATCTGGCAAAACAAATAAAAAAGCAAAGGTCGGCAACGTGCTCTACAGGGTCCCGCAC
>JBJXGO010000296.1:0-3037 GCA_046160345.1 Saprospiraceae bacterium | reverse complement strand
TGTAATTTCAGATACGCAGAAATCTGTGTGTTCAAAAAACAGTAAACCCTGGTTCCCCGCTCGGGTGTTGCGGAAAAATTTTGATTTTTCGGCTGGCTGGCGCATCGCCCAATAAAATGCAACAATCTCTGGCGCCGGTTTTATTTGCCGTTTTTTGAGAAATAATATGGGCCGTAGTGGTGTAGGCATACCAACCCCTTAGGCGATGTTTCAAGACTTCTTTTACCAATAGCACGCCCATTTTTTTTCCACATCCCTGTCCCTGATGGGATTTTTTGGTGAAAGCCATGCCCATTTCCGCAATTTTTTCACCCGGATCCTCAAAGACCAGGGCAGCGTGCGCAATGACCTCTTCTTTTTCATCTTTGGTGACCGCAACCACCGATATGATGCCGCCATCAGCAATCATTTGGTTCAGGCGCTCGGGGTAATAGACGTACTCTTTATAGGAATAGCCATAAGCGTCGTAAGCACATTTGGCGATCCCAATGGCATCTGAAGGTTTTGCTTTACGGACTTTAAACGGGGTGGGCTTCAATGTAACCGGCCCTTGTTTTTCAGGAATAACAAGGGCCTGTGCTTCGGGGGCGCATTTCAAATCTTCGTCTTCTTCTGCAAACCTCGTAGGTTTTAAAAACCTACGAGGTTTAGTGCGCTCTTCTTCGGGCAAATCTTCTTCTGTTTTTTCGTATAAATATTTGATCAGATGAATCTCCTTACCCTCCGGGCCGAGGTTGTGAAAGATCACTTCATCCATGCTGCGCTGCATGAGGTACCATCCAAGCCCCTGTATCGGCGCATCCTTTTTGAGCAATTTCGGATCATATTCAGGCAGCACCGTCGGATCGAAGGGCATCCCCTGATCTTTGACAATGATTTTCAGTCCCAAGGGTATTTGCTCGCAAATGACGGAGAATTCGGCCTGCTCTTCTGCCTTGAAAGCATGCCGGATCACATTGCTTACCGCTTCCTCTACAGCCAGTTCAATAGCATCGAGCTGTTTTTCTGCAAAGCCCCGGAGCAGGGCATTTTGCAAAACAAAATGGATGGCGACGCTTAAATACCGGAGGTCGTTGGGTATTTGTAGCGTTGCCTTTTTATAATTAGAAATCTCCATGGGAGTGATAAATTTTGGTAACTACATACTACTTTAACCCATGATAAACATAAAAAAAGAGTTCGTTGTCGAATTTACCTTACTTGGGAAGCAATTAAGGACAACGCTGCACGCCGAAAACAAAGAAGATGCTTTGGAGGAATTGTTTAAATCAATACGGGCAAAGACAAAGGTTCATTTTGTGGCCGAGCCAGAAGGGGGCATAAACGACTTTATTAGCACATTCAATGATACGGTGAACAGAACTGATGAAGACAAGAGGGCTACATTCCAATAGCAGAGGCGGCTAATCTTATTAGAATATCCGTTATAATGGCTTTCCCCGCTTCATGGCTAAATGTCATTACCTTGGCTGTAATCCACCTGAATCTATCAAAAGCCTTGCTTTTAGTGTCTTTGCTAAGTTGGTCTTTCGCTTCATTGATTTCTTCTATTATAGCCTCTGCTTCTTTGGCATTTTTTTCGTTTATTTTGCCTGCCACTAACCTCTTTGTTTCCTCATACAATAAATGTACTACGGGTTGGTCACGATGCTTTATTGGGGCGAAGTCTGCGTCGTCATCTAATATTTGAAAGTTTGGCGCTATTTCGTCATAGTAACTTTTGGTTATTGGATCATCAAAAACTATGCTTTCTTTGGCATATTCTTCGAGAAACTTAATCCAGGCGTCTAGGTGTAATTGTACTTGTGGCGTAGGCAGTGATGCACTTAACGGGTTCAAATGCTCTGATGAACATGGCGTATATTCGACATTATAGTAAACCGCATCTTTTTCCGCTTTAAAATCTACAATAAAAAAGTAAAATGGTGACTTTTCAACGTATTTTTCGGTTATTTTAACCAATAGGCCATCTACTGCCGCATCGGATTTGATTAAATGGGAATTTGCCTTCAATGTTGATTCCAAAATGTTAATCAGAGCAATTGGAACAGTTCTTTTCATTTTGCTTTAAAATTTAGATAAAAAAATATGGTCTACGGTATTCTGGGAAGGATGGCAAAAGATTTTAGCCTATTTCTGCCCTTTTTGATCGGGGCTGCAATGTTATTATTTTGGTTTGGGTATGCTGTCGGGTACGCGGTTAGGGGTAGAGCGAACAACATTTCTTAGGCTATCAATTTGCTTAAGCCCCTCAAATACTCGGACAAATTTATAGAATAACGGACTGTAAATTTGCATTATGAAAAGAAGAACCTGGACAAAAGAAGAGAAGATTTCCATCCTCAAGGAAGCAGAAGAAAAAGGGGTTGAAGTAACCCTGCGAAAACATGGATTGTACCCGGCGACCTATTACTCCTGGAAATCGAAGGCTCGTCAGGGCGGTCAGGAGGGATTGTTGAGATCGAAACGCACGACAAAGGATTCAAATTACATCAAGCGGCTGGAGGACGAACTGTCGTTGGCCAAGCAACTCATGGCGGAGAAGGACATTGAAATTGCGCTGCGAGACGAGTTGCTAAAAAAGAAATATCCCTGGGCGAGAAAAGAGAAATAGTGCGCCGGTACATGGCTCAGGGAGTAAAACGGGATAAAGTACTGGCGATATGCGGTGTGAGCAAGAACCAATATTACTATAGTGCTAAGGGAGGTTCTCGAGGTCGCAAGCGAAGCAAAACAACGATCCGCGAATCGGCCGGCACTGTCGAAGTGGTGAGCAATAAAGATGTGGCTGCGCACATCGGATCGAAGTATGAAGACCCTCAAGTGGATTACGGTTACCACAAGATGACAGCGGAATTGCAGTTGGACGGGTTTAAAATAAATCACAAGAAGGTGTACCGCTTAATGAAGGCGGGCAACAGGCACAGCCAAAACAATTTGGAAAGGTTCTGCGTAAAAGTGTCTTCGTATATGACTGGTGTCATGTTCTCATATACCCATTCGTGCGGTATCATTCCATCCGCCCCGAAACTCACAA
>JBJXGO010000295.1:0-4755 GCA_046160345.1 Saprospiraceae bacterium | reverse complement strand
CTTATGGATGCTGCTACCGTGACTGTAAACCAACCTGTAGAGGCAGGCACGCCCAATGCAGCTCTGGAGTTTTGTTCCGGGGCAGGCCAATTGCTGCAGTTGTTTGCGCAACTAAACGGCGCCGATGGTGGAGGGCAATGGTTCGAAACCTCGACCTTGCCTTCACAATCAGGGGCTTTCAATGCCAGCGCGGGAACTTTTCAGCCAAACGGACAAGCGGCAGGCACTTACAGATTCCGATACTTGCTTACGGCACTGGCACCTTGTGTAAATGATGAAAGCGAGGTTTCAGTCATAATTTATCCAGACCCAAATGCCGATGCCGGCGTGGATAAAACCTTGAATTGCAATGTATTAAATGCTAATCTGGGAGGCGCGGGCACTTCTGTCGGAAGCTACCAGTGGTTGCTCAATGGTGATACGATCGGCACAGACCGGCAGTTGTTGGCCAAGGAAGGTGGAAGCTATACGCTCCTGGTAACGACCCCGCAGGGCTGCACAGATTCAGATGTGGTAGTGGTGGCCGAAGACAACGAAGTGCCGCAGGCAGACCTGACATCCTCCCGCGATGTGCGGTGTTTTGGAGAGCGAAATGGAGCCGTTTCTGTGGATGCGGTGACCAGTTCGCATCCGCCTGTGTTGTACGCACTAAATGGCGGTCCGTTTGTTTCAAGTCCCTTGTTTTCTGGGCTACTTCCCGGTGATTATGTTATTACGCTTCAGGATGCCAATGGTTGCGAAAGCGAGACCAGCACCCTTACCGTGAGTGAGCCATCAGCGCTGATCGCAGATCTTGGGGCAGACCTTAAACTCGAGTTGTCTGATTCAGCCCATATTCTGCTGCAAACTTCGGTGCCGATCAATGCCTTGCAAAGCATCCTCTGGCAGCCGCTGCTCGACACCACGGCAGCGGGCAAGCCCTACCAGAATTTCTTCCCCTACCACTCCGGGCAAGTGGAGGTCACGATTACGGACTCCAGCGGCTGTACAGCCGGGGATCGTATTATTGTACAGGTAGAAAAACCGCGCAACATCTTCATTCCCAACATCTTTAAGCCGGAAGACGGTATTGACCCGCTGCTGTATGTTTTTGGGGGTAAGGATGTGGAAATGATCGAATCTTTCCAGATTTTTGACCGCTGGGGCGATGAGGTGTTTCAAGCAGTTAATTTTCTACCCAATACGCCAGATAGCGGCTGGAATGGCACGGCGAAAGGTTCACCGGTAAATCCTGGAGTGTTTGTGTATTATGCCGTTGTGCGGTTTATTGATGGGGAGCGGGTGCAGTTTAAGGGGGATGTGACGGTGGTACGGTAAGGATGCGAACAAAAAAATTACCACTCCTGGTCTTGTGGAGTAGATTATGCCTTAGAACAAATAAGATATTTAGAATATGGAAGTACTCACTATGCAGCGCAAATCAACAGCTATTAAGACAGCACCAGTTTTGTCTGCTGAAATTTTCATAATTCCATTAGAAAAAGGCAGTTACATCGTCTATGCCCCTCTGCGCCAGGCAGCATTTGTAGGGAATACCCAGGTGGTCAATTTCCTTGCTGATTTGCAACGCGGGGTTTATAACGACACTGTGGATAAAGACGGTTCTTTGGAGGAGTTCCTGCGGAATTTGGAAATTTTGGACGCTGGTGAGGAAAATTTGCCCATTACCGTTTTTTCGGGCGATCCGGAGCCAACCTCTGTCACCCTATTTTTGACGACTGCCTGCAACCTCCGTTGTACCTATTGCTATGCCTCTGCTGGCGACACTCCTTTAAGACACATGAATATCGAAGTTGCGAAAAAAGGAATCAATTTCGTCATGGCCAATGCCCTGAAAAAAGGAGAAAAAAATATCGAGATCGCTTATCACGGTGGCGGTGAACCGACCGTCAATTGGAAAATAATGACGGAGTCGCTTGCTTATGCCAAAGATAAGGCAGGCGAATTGGGTTTGCAGGTGAGTGCCGCAAGCGCATCAAACGGTGTGCTGTCAGATAGGCAAATTGATTGGGTCGTTCAAAACCTCAATGGCGTCAGCTTGTCTTATGACGGATTGCCAGAAGTACAGGACAAGCATCGCATAACTGCTTCTGGCAAAGGCTCTAGTGACAAAGTGCTCCACACTATGCGCCGCTTCGATGAGGCCGGTTTTGCTTACGGCATTCGCATGACGGTTACTGATGATCTGATCGCCCATTTACCTGCCTCTATTGAATTTATCTGTTCGCAATTCAAGCCGCAAAGAATACAAGTAGAACCAGCCTACCAAATGGGTAGATGGCGGGAAGCTCCATCGGCAGAGTCACAGGCTTTTATCGAAGCTTACCGAGAGGCATCTTGTATAGCCAAAAGCCACAATCAGGAGATCACCTTTTCTGGCGCAAGGCTCGGCTTGTTGACCAACCACTTCTGTGGCATCACACAGGACAGTTTTTGCCTCTCGCCTGATGGCAATGTGTCGGCTTGTTACGAGGTGTTTTCGGAGGATGCCGAATGGTCGGATACTTTTTTCTACGGCAAGCCCGTACTTGGCAAGGATGATTATTCTTTCAATTTGCCCGTGCTGAACAAGCTCAGGCAGCAAGCCATTCAACACCGGGATTTTTGCCGGGGCTGCTATGCAAAATGGTCATGTGGTGGTGATTGTTACCACAAATCATTGACAGTCAACGGTTCGGATGAATTCCAAGGAACCGATCGGTGCCATATTATACGGGAGTTTACCAAAGACCAGATTTTGGAGCGGATTGTCCAATCTGGAGGTTTGTTTTGGCATGAGCCACCAAATGCCTTTCGCCAGTCATCTTCCGGGAAAGAACTCTTGTTTTCCTAACCAATCAAATCCCTTGATTTATGGAGATTTCAAAGCCGCATTTCGAGTTGACCAACGTCTATGACGATGGGTCGCATGATGAACCGCAAATCGTGCCAATTGCAGGTTTGCCATGGGAAACTAAATCCAGCAGAAGAGGTTTTTTAGGTGCCAGTATTTCGGTGTCGGCATTGTTGGCAATGCGAAATCTGCCCAAAGTTTTTAATGCACATGAGGAAAGCGAACAGGCAGGTAAACCTCAATTTTCAAAGGTTTTGTTGGCACATACAGAGGGTGTTTATTCAGTTGCCTTTAGCCCTGATGCCAAACTACTGGCATCGGGTTCTTCAGATAAAACCGTGAAATTGTGGCAAATGCCCAAAGGCAAATTGGAAAAAAGCCTGAAAGGCCATGCCAGCGATGTTCGTGCAGTTTCGTTCAGCCCTGATGGCAAACTGCTTGCTTCAGCTTCCGAGGATGGTACGGTGAAATTGTGGCAAATGCCTGAAGGCACGTTGAAAAAACACTGAACGGGCACTTGGATAGTGTTCAATCAGTTGCTTTCAGCCCTGATGGCAAACTGCTTGCTTCGGCTTCGGAGGATGGTACGGTGAAATTGTGGCAACTGCCTGAAGCCACACTTGTTAAAACATTGGCAGAGCACTTTGATAGTATTGAATCAGTTGCATTCAGCTCCGACGGCAAAATGTTGGTATTAGCCTCGGGAGATGAATTAATAAGTTTGTGGCAAATGCCGGAAGCTACACTTGCAAAAAACCTAATTGGACACTCCGATGATGTTTTTTCTGTTGCGCTTAGCCCTGACGACAAACTCTTAGCGTCGGCATCAGAGGATTACACGGTAAAATTGTGGCAATTGCCGGAAGGTATTCTGATCAAAACGCTAACGGAGCATTCAGAGGATGTTCAATCTGTTGCATTTAGCCCGGATGGCAAACTATTGGCTTCGGCTTCGGAGGATTTCACGGTGAATTTATGGCAAATGCCCGAAGGAATTCTGTTAAATACACTAACAGGGCATACGGATAGTGTTGAATCAGTCGCTTTTAGCCCTGACGGTAAGGTATTAGTTTCAGGATCATGGGATAAAACGGTAAGATTGTGGGACTTAGAAAACAACAAGTTTCTCGCTTACCTTTTCGACCCTGCTGTAAATTTAGACGATGCAATCTCTTACGAGGTTTACCATGCGGAAACTGGCAGAACTATAACCTATACCATGCCTTGTGGAAGCGCCATACCTCAGGGCGCCACCTGTGTCTGCAATTGCATAGGCGGCACTTATAAGGTTCCTGTTCCGGCGAAATCGCCCGTAGTAAGACAAGTACCTAGCACAAGAACTTATTGTTCATGCAATACAGTTTGCACTTGTGTTCCTGTTTGCCAAGCCCATAACCTACTCGATCAAGACTCTAATGTGCGGGTCATGGCGGAAGAAATTCTGCTTCTCATGGGGAAAAAGGAACTGAGTTATATGCAATGGGCAGCAACAGACACTTTAAACCCTGTACTCCAAAAGCGCCTTTACGAAATGATAAACTTGGTAAAAAAAGGCACTCCACCTAATCCTGAGCGATGGTTGTCCATTACTCAATACGAGCCGTATCTGAACCATGAAGATACTGTAGTGACCATTATGGCGGCACAAATGATTCAACAGCAGATATTACGTCAGCAAGTTTCTTTTTCAGCTCCTTTAATGAAAAGGGTAAATGAAATTTTGAGAAAAGCGGATGGGATGCATTGGTTAAAAAGAATAAGCACTAAACCTGGCCTTTAAGCTCAACGTCCCTGCGTGATCTTCAGCGTATTCGGTGCCCTGACCCCTTCCGGAATCACATGCGGTTTCAGTCCTGCCAATAGCTCTACCACATGTTCTGCCGACATCATGGCGCCTTCTTGCCAGCCGGGTAGGGTAGAGG
>JBJXGO010000294.1:0-28693 GCA_046160345.1 Saprospiraceae bacterium | reverse complement strand
ACCAATAACCAATCAACCAATAACCCATTCAATTCCCCGATTTTATTCTGGAATTCACGTCTTCCGTACCCGTTTTGCGCTGGCGGGAACCTTTTACGTTTTTATTGCCGAACCGGTAGTTGAAATTGAGTTTTACTGCCTGGCTTTCCCAGTTGCCGTTGCCTCTCATGTAAAGACCGGGGGTAAAGTCGTTGACGCTCCGCCAGCCCTGAGTTCCGAGAATATCGCCTACGTTGAGACTGATGGTTCCTTTGTCGCCAAATACTTGTTTGCGCACGCCCACATCCAGGGTACCCATGGCTTCTGTGCGGAACAGGGCCTGCCAGATCGCCGGAGAGTTGTACCATCCCGACAACTGGAACGACCAGCCTTTGGGCAAACGAAAGGTGTGTTCGCTGTAAATATTCAAGGATTTAAATGATTCGCTATAAGAAAAGCCCTCGCGGAAATTGGCATCAAAAGCGCTGATCACTCCCGTCACGCTGATAAATCCTTCCCACCATTTGGTGATGGGGATGGGGCAACTGATGTTGAGCGAATAATTGTCCTGTTGCGCAATGTTGCCCTGAGTTAAAAAAGTTTTGCCATTGGAGGCCGTATCAATGTACTCGGTGAACACATCGTTGGTGCGGCTGTAGCCAAATGTGCTGTTCAGGAAGCCCATGAAGGTATGTGTCAATTCGAGCGAATGCGTGAATTGGGGGCGCAGGAACGGGTTGCCTTTTTTGTAAGTCAATTCGTCGAGGCGATCTTCAAACGGGTTCAAGTCACGGTAGCTGGGCCGGTCAATTCGGCGGCTGTAGGTCAGGTTAAACTGATTTGATTTGTTCAAAGTATAGGTTACTGCCGCGCTTGGAAACAGGTTCAGATATTGGTCGCTCGGCATCTGATTGTTCGAGGAAATCAGGCTGGTCAGTTCACCTTTCCAATTTGTGTGTTCTGCACGAAGGCCCGCTTGGAAGCCCCATTTTTTTAATTGGAAATTGTAGTTGACATAGCCCGCGTTCACCATTTCGTGATAAACGAAATTATTGCTCCGGCCCGTGTCAATTTGTGAAACACCCCCTGTAACATTATAAAAATCGAAGGTGTTATCTGTCTCTACATTGTTCATTTTGAACCCAATACCCAGTTTGCCTTTCCAAAGATTTTGTTCCCAGTCAGCTTTCAGTATCGTAATGTCAATATCGGTTGGGGTATTGTTTCGGTAGATGTTTTCGGTCAAAAGTTCCTGCTCGGTTGCGTTGTAATAACGGTTGGGCTGGTAAGAATCAGCACGGTATCGGTAGGTACCACGATTGGCATCGACGGTCAATTCATGACCAAGCGTGTCAGCAAAACGGTAATTCAGGTTGAAATTAAAGTTCGTCCGGTTCTGAGGTTGACGATTGGAGGCTACCAGGATAGATTCTATTTCATCCGGCTTGTCAAGCGAAGAAATCTCTGTGCGCGAAAAATTTTCCCAAGGTCCTTGAGCATTTCGCCCATCTACAATAAACCCGACCGTATGCTTTGAATTCAGGAAGAAGTCGGTGCCCAATTTGAAGTTATGGTTGTTGTTGTTGTCTTTCATTTTGCCGCTCTGGTCGTAGCGGCGGCTGGGGTCGTAATTTGGAAGATTAGGGTCGGTTTGCGAGCCTTGTTGGTCACGCAAAAGATTGATAGTGTTATGCCAATCACCGAAATGATTGGAGTACGAACCGAACACATTTACCTTTTTATTGCGGTGGTTGAACCTGAGATTTCCACCGCCTTTCAGGCTTTCACCATAAACTGCTTCGCCCCCAAAAGAGCCATTGGTGCCCAGGTTTTTGTCTTTTTTTGTTCTGAAATTGATGATACCCGCATTACCACTTGCATCGTACTTGGCCGAAGGGTTCGTAACCATTTCAATAGCTGCGATGTCTTCGGCCCGCATTCCTTTGAGTAGCCCGGCAAGGTCTTTGGAGTCCATCGGAACATCGCGCCCATCAATCTGGAAACGAACGGAGTTTTTGCCTTTTAGGGAAATATTGTCGTTGTTGTCCACCGTAACCCCAGGGGCTTTGCGAAGCAGTTCCAGGGCGTTTTGACCTTGAGAGTTTATGTTCCCTTCTACATTCAAAATGGTTTTATCCGCTTTGATTTCCACGATGGGTTTACGAGCGACTACCGTAACCTCGGCAAGCTCTTTGGACGTTTCTTCGAGTTTGATGGGATCAAGGACTTTGTCCTCTCCGTTGTAATCGAAAGCAGCTGATGCACCTGTGCTTTGGCCTACCAGATTGACATTCAAGAAGTAGCGCCCGGTAGAGATGCCTTCAAGGATAAATCGACCGTTATCGTCGGTAATCGCACCTTTTGCCAAAACAGAGTCGGCAGCATTATACAGCAAAACAGTAGCATAAAGTGCTACATCTCCATTAGATTGAATGGCCTGGCCTGTAATTTTTTGGGCAGAAGCCGTTGTTGCCGACAGGCAAAAAGAAATTAAAAGAAAGAAGAAAGTTGATTTCATAGCTTAATTATTAGTGGACGGTGAAAAGTGGACCTCAACATAAAATCCTGCTTATCAAAATGTTTTTGTTTCAATAGTACAAAGGTGCGTTCATTCAGTAACTTGTAAAACATAGAACCTACCAATGCCGAGTTCTTTTGTATGAACGGTAGGTTTTAAGGGACGAACTGTTTTATGGAGGCGGTTAATTGAGGATAAGGTTTTACATCTGGCGCAAAAACCAATCTCTTGCTGGGAGTGCTCTTCAAATCAACAGATAATCAATACCCACAAGACCCCACAAATGACATGGAGGTTACATGCTGGCTGCACTGAAACTGCGAATGGCGCGGTTGGATAGACGGATGGAGCGGATTCAAAGACGAGAGAAAAAACCTCGTAGGTTTTTAAAACCTACGAGGTTTGGGCGCAATAAAAAAAGCAGGACAGCTTCCGCCGTCCTGCTCTTATGCACAACAAAAGCCTGGATTATTACGGCAATATGCCAATTACCGTAATGTTTAATTGAAGGTTGGCATTGGCGCCCAATTGAAGATTACCCAGATCAATCAGGCTATTCACGATGAGTGTTCCCTGAAAATCAAGTTTATCATCGCCGGTGAGGTCTTTATAAGCTGCAAAGCAAATCTCGTAGTCCCCGCTTTCAAGAAAAGCGACTTTGAAGGTTCCATCGCTGCTCACTTCCGAACTTGACACGGCATTTTTGAAGGAAATCCCGTTTTGGGACTGTACTTCCACGGCCCGATTGTACGTGCCTTTTTTATAGACATAAGCTACAATTTTTTCCGTGTTTATGATACCGTTTTGGCAGGTTCCACCAACATTTCCGGTCTCACTTTTGACAACCACGCGCACTGCGGCCTGAAGATCTGTGGTTCCCACAAAATCGTAATGGTCCGAACCGCTACCACTCTGGTATTGAATGGATTTGCGCAGGTCAAAATCAATGACCAGATTGGTTTGGGCGCCTTGTGCTACCACAAAGTTCTGCGTAGCTGTGATGGAATGCGAAGCCGTGCCGGATAGCGCATGTTTGGCGTTGTCGAAAGTTTGTACGTAGCACCCAGGACTGTTTCCGCCAGCGTCTGTTTGTGCATCTAGTACCAATGTGATATTTTGATAACTGCCAGCCTCTAGCTCACCCAAACCAAGTGCCGCAACATCCCCTTGTTGATATGCCAAAAGGTTGATGGTTTTTTTGCCGCTGAAGCCCGGGAAGGCCTGTCCATCTACTTTGACTTCGGCAATGGTAACAAAAACCGCTTTTACATTCGGGTCGTCCGATGGGCCATCGGTAATTTCAAGGTTAAGTTCTCCACGGGTATTGTCTGGATTGTCGTCTTTATCGCAAGCGACGAAAAAAAGTAAAGCGCCAGCAAACATGGCTAGCATAATCGGATGCAATTTTGAGAGTGTCATGAGAAAATGTGTTTGGTTAAGATGATAAACTGAATGAAATATGGTTGTAGCAAAACAATTCCAGGTGCCATCAGGTCAATACCTGACAAGACTTAACCTTTACTGAAGTAGCTGAATTTAAATAATTACAACAGGCTATGGGGGGGGAGGCCTGCTGGCGAACAATCTTATGGATAAAGAGCTATTGGATTAACTGGAAGATTGCGCTGAATTGCTCGCTGAATTACCCCATAAAAACGCCCTAAGTTTTTTTGAATTGCGCAAAAGATTTTGAAGGGATAAAATTTTAACGCTTTTTATTCGAGAAAAAATTTATATATAATAAAATAAATTACTTATAAAGTATTGTCAATCAACACATTGCTAAAATTTTTTTAACACCGATATTCAATTTTATTTTCCCGTCATTTTTTTTCAATTTCTATTTTAGCTTTTTATCAACCTGAGGGATACACGGATAACAAACCAAGGGGTAACCCCGATAAAATCTTTTTTTATTAGTTCTACAAAAACTATGAAGATATATCACCCGTACCCAGTTGTAAAAAAATAGCCGGGCGATTTGGGTCGTCCGGCTATGCTGAGATTGTTTCTTTACTCTAAACCTCGTAGGTTTTAAAAACCTACGAGGTTTGAAGCCCTCAATACATTGGATTTTGCGTAATCCTTCCGCTCGTCAAGTCAATTTCGGTTTGAGGTATTGGAAGCAATTCGTGTTTTCCGGGGGTGAAATTTGTTTTCCCGACAGCCTGCATGACTGTTCCTGCACGACCCCAGCGCAAAAGGTCGAACCACCGCTGCTGCTCCATCGCCAATTCTACCCTGCGCTCTTTATAAATTTTTTCGCGCAGCATGGTTTGATCCGTTACGGTCACATCTGGCAGGATAAAACTATTGGTACCTCTGGCGCGTTTGCGCACCTGGTTGATCAAAACAAGGGCTTCAGCAGGTTTTCCCAACTCGTTTTTAGCCTCGGCAGCCAGTAACAATATATCCGAATATCTAATTATGCGAATATTCCCCGGGCCATTATCCTGCAACCCGGGATGGGCAGGCACCCATGCTTTTTGATTGAAACGCTCGTTGATTATTTCTGGGTTGTCCTGCACCTGAGTGGAGCCATCCGGGAGAATTTCGCCCACGTAAATAACGGTTGCTTCGCGGCGCGGGTCTCCGTTTTCATAGGAGGTAACGAGGTTGTCGGAAGGCCGGTTGAAGCCCCAGCCAAGGTTGGGAACTCCCCGAACGCCTTGCACCATATTGAAAGGAGATGAACCCGGTCCTGCAGCTTGTTGGGTTTCCAAGGCCACCGCCTGGAGTTCAAAAACAGATTCTGTACCGTTTTCACCTACGGGCAAAAAGTTGTCGGCATACCTGGGCAGCAGACTATATTGGTTAGAAGCGATGATGTCCATGCACTGCATTTCTGCATTGGCCCAGTCTTTTTTGATCATGTACAATTTGGCGAGCAGGCCGCGTGCAGCACCTTTGGTTGCGCGGCCCAAATCTGCCGGAGCATACTCGTTTTTCTCCTTCAACACTGCAATCGCCTCCTTCAGATCCGTTTCTATTTGAGTATATACCGTTTCTTTAGGACTACGGGTTTGAGCATAATACTCCTCTCCCTGCAAGGTCTTCGTAATCAGGGCCAAATCACCGAACCACTGCACGAGAAGGTAGTAACTGTAGGCTCTCAGAAATTTGCACTCCCCTATCAATCGCTCGCGCGTAGCAGCATCCATTTCTATGTTTGGAATGTTCTCAATGGCAATATTAGCCCTTGCAATGGCACGATAATAACCCTTGTACACGGGTGCAACAAATGGGTTGGTGGCGTCCATCGTGAAATTGTCGAGATCGCTCATCAAGGGAGCGTCGTTGGCTGTGGAACCTTTGTCGGCATCATCACTTAAAACATCGGTACAGGCAATGTAGGGCAAGGCAATGCAATCAAAATTTCGGAATTGCTCATAGACTGCATTGGTGGCCTGTTCGGCGTGTAAAGCAGTCAGAAAAAACTCCTCAAATGTCAGCTCGCCTGGTGGTTTGCGGTCAAGGAAATCTTTCTGGCAATTGGTGGCAGTAAGCAGCAAAAAAGCTGCTGCGATGAGTGATTTGAATGGTGTGCGCATGTCTATTTTATTTATCCCAGACCTCGTAGGTTTTGAAAACCTACGAGGTCTAAGCAATTGATATTTAAAAAGTTACATCCAATCCCAGCAGCATCGTTTTGCTCATGGGGTAACTGAGATTGTCTATGCCAGCCCTGAACTGGCTGTCGTTGGGAAATTCCGGAGTGTAGCCTGAATAAGCTTGTTTGGTCCATAAGTTCGTGCCACTGGCATAAAATCGGGCACGACTCATGCCAATGTTGGAGACCCAGCGTTTGGGCAGGGAATAGCCGAGCACCACACTTCGCAGGCGGAAAAAGGCGCCGTCTTCTACCAAAAAACTGGACATTCGATAATTGTGGCCACCGTTGGTTACCCTGGGTACTGTGTTGCTGCTGCCTTCGCCTGTCCAGCGATTGTCGTACCAAAGTGTTTCCCAATTGGGTGTATCGAAGCGGGCTACCGCCTTGGAATTCACCACCTTATTGCCTTTTACGCCGAAAAAATCGGCGGCAAAGTCAAATCCAAAAACTTCTAACCATGCGGTAAACCCGTAGGTCAAAGTAGGAATGGGGCTGCCGAGATAGGTACGATCAGCCGCGTCAAGTTTACCATCGCCGTTGAGATCGGCAAAGCGGAAATCGCCCGGTTTTTCACTTCCAAATTTTGGCAAAGCGGCGATCTCATCGGCGTTTTGAAAAACTCCGGCCACTTGATAGCCATAAAACGCGCCAATAGGCGAACCGATGGTAGTCCGTGTCGCAAAATCGCCTTGTCCCGTTTGGGCGTCAAAGATCTCCGATTTGCCCTCGTTTATCTTCTCCACTTCATTTTTGACAGGAGAAAGAATTGCGCCCAGATTGTAAGAAATTTTGCCTTTTGTTTCGCGCCATTGCAAGGTAAAATCCCAGCCTGTGTTCTTGATTTGAGCAGAGTTCACCACCGGGAAGCTGCCTGAACCAACATAATCCGGGATGGGCAAAGTGCTCAAAATATCAAAGGTAAACCGCTGATACCAATCTATTTCTGCATTAAAACGCCCATCAAGCAGTGCAAATTCAAGTCCTACGTCGGTCTGTCTTGTTGTTTCCCAACGCACCTTGCCGTTGGCGTAATTAATCAGACTGGCGCCCGGCTGAATGGTATCGCCAAATGCACTGTACAATTCGTCGGTGATAATGCCCAGCGAAGGATAAAGCTGGGTTTTGTCATTGCCGGTAATACCCCATGAAGCGCGGAGTTTCAAGCGGTCAAATATTTTTTGGCCCTGCATAAAGGGTTCTTGCGTAATATTCCAGCCAGCAGCAACAGATGGATAATAACCCCAACGGCTGTTTTTTGGAAAACGAGAAGAGCCATCGGCCCGAAGGGAAGCAGTGAATAAATAGCGGTCAAAAAAAGTAGCATTGACGCGGGAGAGATAACTCATCATCGCCCATTCACGCTTGTTATCACCATTGGGGGCCAGCATACCACCCAGGAAGGAGCGTTTCCCATAAGTATATTCCTGCGCCGATTGGCCTGCCATTACATTGAGGCGCAGGTTTTCCCACTCCTTATTGTAATTCAAGGTGTTTTCCCAGAGCCAGGTTCGCTCTCTGGTAGTATCACGGGTGGTCCGTTCGATGTTGTTGAGCTGCGAGGAAGTGACCATGAAAATCGGTTCAAAGTAGTAGAAATGCTCGTCGTGGTTGTCAAAACCCAAGTTGGTTCTGAAGGTAAAATTTTTCAAAAACGTCCAATCTACATGCAGGGTACC
This sequence comes from Saprospiraceae bacterium, assembly GCA_046160345.1. Lineage (GTDB taxonomy): Bacteria > Bacteroidota > Bacteroidia > Chitinophagales > Saprospiraceae > M3007. Next base: position 20,907 of record JBJXGO010000294.1, on the reverse strand, counting down.
CACCCAGCGATTCACGCGCGTGTTTTGGTCGCTTTTGTAAAACAAATCAGCAGCCGGGTTGCCGATAGATTGGCCGAACTTGGTTGGGTCTGAAAATTTGCCCGTGCTGTCAAATTCAGCATAAATGTGTGGCATCCGATAAATGCCGCCCAGCACACTACCGCCCGTGCTTTTCCGAAAGTCGGTAGAATAAGCCAGATTAGTGCCAATTTTAAGGTTTTTCAAGATGGGGTATTCGCCGTTGAAACGCCCGGTATATCGATCGAAGCCCGTTTTTTCCAATATTCCCTGTTGGTTAAAATAATTTCCGGAAACATTATAGTTGAGTTTTTTCCAAACACCGTTCACGCTCAATTGAGCATTGGCAATAGGAGCATCTCTAAAAGCCACATCCTGCCAGTCAGTGCCCGCACCGAGGGCAGCGGGATCGGGGAAAGTGGTCGTGTTGCCCTGCAATTCGTTGTACATCTCGGCGAATTGGGAGGCATTGGCAAGGGAGAGTTTTTTGGCAATTTGTTGATTGCCATAGTAACTGCTGAAGGTAACCAGGGCTTTTCGCCCTTCTGTGCCACGTTTTGTGGTGATGATGATGACACCATTGGAGCCTCGGTTGCCGTATATAGCCGTAGCCGAAGCGTCTTTCAACACTTCTACACTGGCCACATCTTGCGGGTTCACAAACGAGATGTCTTCCAATATCATCCCGTCCACCACGTAAATCGGACTTGCGTTGTTGAAGGTGCCGGTGCCCCGGATACGCACGGTAGCTCCCCGTCCTGGTTCTCCGCTTGCAGGCGATACATACACGCCCGCCAGCTTGCCTTGAAGTGCCTGCTCTACAGAAGCGACCGGTATCCGTTCAATGTCTTTGGCTTTCACCGTTCCCACAGCGCCGGTATGATCGCTTTTGCGCTGAACCCCGTAGCCTACCACTATGATTTCGTCAAATACTCCAGGACTTTCTGCCATTGAAATATCCACTTGCGTACGTCCTGAAATTGAAATATCCAGGGAATTATAACCCGTATAATTTACGGTTAGAACGGCATCCAAGCGTTGAACAGTTAGTGCGTAATTGCCATTAAAATCTGTGATTGTACCATTGGTGGTCCCTTTTTCAATCACGGAGGCACCGATAAGCGGATCTCCAGTTGCCGTATCAGAAACCCGGCCAGTAATGCGGTTTTGGGCAAATGCCGAACCTACAATCAGGCAGAACAGTAGCCCTAACAAGTAATTTTTTTTGTACAATTGCTTCATAATAAATCGTTTGAATTGTTTTTCGGAAACTTTGGCGCACTTGGTTTAGGAACGTGTGAATAATAACTTATTACTCACACGTTACTTACAATCTAATTTTCAGGCTTTTCAATACCTCAGAATTCCCGCCCACCATGATTTCATACTCCCCGGGTTCCATCCCAAACGTCATATCCCGCCGGTAAAAACTCAGGTCTTTTTCGCTTAGGGTAAATTTCAATTCACGGGTTTCACCGGGCTGAAGCATCACTTTTTGAAAGCCTTTCAATTCTTTTACCGGGCGGGTTACGGAACCAACAAGGTCACGGACATACAGTTGGGCAACTTCCTCCCCAGGGAGTTTTCCGGTGTTTTTCAAACTAACCGTAACGGTCAGCAGCGCAGTATAGGAGTCAGGTGGTGACTTAAAGTCACCGCCTGAGTTCAGCACTTCCACCTTTGGTTGCCCATAACTGAACGTTGTATAACTCAGCCCGAACCCGAAGGGCCATTGTGGGCTATTTTGCTCGTCAATGTATTTGCTGGTCCACTTTGAATTGGGGTCATAGGGGCGGCCCGTGTTTTTGTAATTGTAATAAACAGGAACCTGGCCTACGGTGCGTGGGAACGTCATGGGGAGTTTGCCCGAAGGGTTGTATGCCCCGAAAAGCACATCTGCAATGGCATTGCCTGCTTCAGTGCCCAACCACCAGGTTTCGAGGATTGCTGCAGCTTTTTCTGCAATACGCGGAATGACAAGCGGCCTGCCATTCATCAAAATCACTACGACTGGCTTCCCGGTTTTACAAAGTTCAAGCACTAATGCTTCTTGTACGCCGGGCAGTCCGAGTTCTGCCCGGGCGGCGGCTTCTCCGCTCATCATGGCTTTTTCGCCCACAACGACCACGACCACATCAGCCTGTTGCGCTGATTTGATGGCCTCGTCAAAGCCTGATTTGTCGTCGCCCTCAATTTCGCAGCCTTTCGCATATACGGTTTTACTGTTTATTCGTTGAATTCCATCAGCCAGCGGAATGCAATCGTCTGCATTTCCGGCCCCGTTCCAGTTGCCGATGAGTTCGCTTTTGTTATACGCCAGTGGACCAATGAGCGCGATTTTTTGATCCTTCTTCAAGGGCAATACCTGGCTTTCATTCTTAAGCAACACGATGGATTTTCGCGCTACATCTCTGGCTGCGGCACGGTGTTCCGGTGCCAGGAGGGTCTTTTTTTCGCGTTCGGAATTGCAGTATTTATAGGGGTCTTCAAACAAGCCCAGGTCAAATTTCAACTGCAGTACCCGCCTAACAGCCTGGTCTATTTGCTGCTGCGTTACCTTGCCTTCAAGTACCGATTTTTTCAAAAACCGCTGATAAACCGCGCCTTGCATATCCATGTCCACCCCGGCAGTTAAGGCCAGTTCGCCCGCCTCTTTATCGTCAGCTACCACCCCGTGATTCACCATTTCATTGATGCTGGTGTAATCCGTCACAACAAATCCTTGAAAGCCCCATTCTTTGCGCAAGATATTGTCTAACAAAAACTTATTGCCAGATGCCGGCACTCCGTCATAATCATTGAACGAGGTCATTACAGTAGCGGCTCCTGCTTTTACCGCGGCTTCATAGGGTGGCAGGAAGTAGTCGCGCAAAAAGCGTTCGCTCATATCTACCGTGTTGTACTCTCTGCCGGCAATTGGGGCGCCATACGCTGCAAAATGTTTCACACAAGCGAGCATGGCATCCGTATCCGAAATTTTTTTGCCCTGGATACCGCGCACTCGAGCTTCCGCGATCCGACAACCAAGCCAGGTGTCTTCGCCCGCGCCTTCCATTACGCGGCCCCAGCGCGGGTCGCGACCAATGTCCACCATGGGCGCAAAGGTCCAGTTCAGGCCTGCTGCGCTTGCTTCGGTTGCAGCTACACGGGCAGATTTTTCTATTGCTTCCAAATCCCAGCTGGCCGCCTCGCCGAGCGGGATGGGGAAAATGGTTTTGTATCCGTGAATTACGTCGTAGCCAAAAAGAAGCGGGATTTTCAGGCGGGTTTCTTCAACGGCCACTTTTTGCAGCTCGTGCACGAACTGGGTGGTGTGGCTGTTGAACAAATTGCCGCAGGCACCGCTTCGGATGTCGTTTTTGTAGCCTTCACGAATGGTAGGCCCTGTGGCGCCCCAATCGGTGGTGTAAAGAGTGAGTTGACCAATTTTTTCGTCCAGGGTCATTTGGGCGAGCAGGGTGTTCACCCTGGTTTCAATACCAGCTGAAGGACGGTAGATCTGCGCAGTCAGGAGATTGGAAAACAGGATGCCGAGCAAGAGGTATAAAGTCTGAATAAGCCTGAGATTGGTCATTGTATTAAACATTGTGGATGTTTTTTAAAAGTTGTCGAGGTTCAATCTGTATTTTTGTGAAATCAAAAAAATATAAGCGCATGAAAAAAATAGATATTCTAACCATCCATGCCCCTTCGATGACCGTCGAAGAATACATCAAATTTGAAGAGCGCTCTGAAATTCGCCACGAATTCATTCACGGAAACCTATACCCTATGCCAGGCACAACTGATGACCACAATGATATTTGCTACAATCTCAAAAACGCACTAAAGCAGATGATTAAAGATCTACGCGTTTATACTGAAAGTGTAAAGGCACAGATTACTTCTCAAAAAGACTACACTTACCCCGATGTTTTGGTCGCCCCTGACCCGCGTGACCTAGAGAACAAATACATTAAAAAGTACCCTTCAGTTATCTTCGAAGTAATGTCTAAAACTTCGCGCATCGACGATTCTGCCGATAAATTCATTCGCTACAAAAACATCGAATCACTTCAAAACTATATTCTTGTAGACTCTGAAAAAAAACTCGTTGAAGTGCGTATCAAACTCGAAAATGGTGATTGGGAATCCGAAACTTATCTTCAATCCGATGGTCATTTTCCCGTGCCCGCTTTGGGTATTGACCTGCGTTTTGAGGAGGTATATGAAGGGGTTAGTATTTAGCCCGGAACGGCGTTCAGGGTTACTTGCGTTGTGCAAAAAGCCACTCCATCACCGCAGGGTTGTAATAAGTCACGTTCCAAATATCATGAGACATCGTGGAGTATTCGGTATATTTCACCTTTCCATTTACTTTTTCCAATGCCTCCACAATTTGTCTTGAACATCGGGGCAACACCAGCTCATCAAGCCCCCCATGAAATATCCATAACGGGATGTTTTTGATCTTTTTGGCAAAACGAGGGTCGCCGCCACCACAAACAGGCAGCCCTGCAGCGAATAAATCCGGGCGACGGATCAGCAAATCAAACGCACCAAAACCGCCCATGCTCAACCCGGTGATGTAAACCCGTTTTGGGTCGATATCCGGGTGATCCCGCAGCATTTTTTCCACCAGTTCTAGTACCATGCGCCCGGGAATGGTCGGCTCCGGCTTGTATAGCGTTTGCCAATCCTGACTACTTCCTCCCCAGCGCACATCTGGTGGGCACTGGGGCACCAAGAGGTAATGCGGGTGTTTTTCGCGCACCCATTTTTCACAAAAAGCGTGTACACCGTTGCGCATTTGCTCATGGTTTTGGGTGCCTCGCTCTCCTGAGCCGTGCAGAAAAATGACCAGAGGGACGGTGGACGGTAGAGGATGAGATGCTGATTCCCAGGGCAACATCAGTTGGAAGGGCATTTTGTTCCCTTGTGCATCCTCGTAAATGTCCCTTTGGAAAAACCCATTCTGGTCAAGCGGAATGGTAGAATTGAACTTGCCCACTTCAGCATCCACAAAAGTGTAGTCAGCAGTTACTTTTTTTATTGCCGGGTTATCCAGCCAGCCGCCGGTAAATCCTGCCCGTTGCAAGCCTTTTATGATATAAGGATTGCGTTTCATCAGATCCCATAAAAAATTGGAACGGTAGTTTTCTATCATCAGCACAATCGGGCCCTGGTCAATTCCAAGGTAATCCTTGTCCACCCAAAATGGATGACCTGCCTGGGCTTTCGGAGAGCGCTCTGTTTCGGTAAAGGTCTCATTGTAACCATCAAAAAAACCGTATTGCCCTACTGGCCAGCGATCCCACATTGCATCCAGTGCCGGAAGGCAAAACTCCGGAGCGAATGGTAAAGAGGCTATGGCCGCTGTGGGCGCAATCGTACCGTCATCGTCCTGATAGTCAATGGCTACGCCTCGGGCCACGTAGCCTGGGCAGAAGATCTTTTTGCCCTCGTGGAGCATTTCCGCATCCGGGCCATCGCCAGCCGTAAGCCCCCAAATATTTGGACCGTAACCTTTGAACTTGCCAGGGTTTTTTATACAGTATTGACGCTGAGCGAGGGCAGCACGGCGAGAGTTTTCGAAATAGTCAAACCCTGCCTGTTTCATATAGGGGTCCAGGATTCCCCTAAAATCAATCCAGCAATGGCTGTATTGGTGGCCAAAAAGTGGTCCAAAATTCACATGGTCTTGTCCCTCAAATTCAGCGCGAAAATAGGGTTCGCACCATTTTTCCCACAAAGTAGCAGGAACCGGATGTGTGGGGGATCCCAAAGCCATGATATTCAGGATCATGGCTTCATTGTAACCACGCCAGTCGGAGGCCAAAAAGCCGTCCCGTTCGGGGAACCAGCCCATGCTCAAGCGGTTCTGTTCATTCAAAAACCAGTCGAATTCGACCCGGCGAAATAGGTAGTCGGCGTTTTTTCGGATGGCCTCTTCGCTTGGATTATCTTGATCGAAATAGGTCATGCATGACAAGATGCCTGCCATCAGCAGGCCTGTATCAATGCTGGAAAGTTCTACGGTTTTATAACGCAAGGCGGTTTGGGTATTCAAGAAATGATAAAACCAACCGCGATAACCCGCCACACCACTGGTTTCGGGGCCTTGAGGCAAATTCCTCAAAAAGTGAAGGGTTTTTTCTACTCTTTCTGCCGCCTGGGCCCGGGCAATCCAGCCGCGTTCAACCCCCACGAGATAAGCCGAAAGGCCAAATCCTGTAGCGGCGATGCTTGAAAAATTGTCCGTCGGGTAGCGGTCTGGAATTTGAAAATTGCCTGGGTGAGCCAATTCCCAAAAGAACAAAAAATGTCGTTTTTGCACTTCCTCCAGGCTAAATACAGGTTTTTCAGCGCCGATAGGAGCAGGAGGCATTTGTGCCGGAGCTGTATGGCAAGCCAACAGGGCAAGCAATAAAAAGAGGGGGATTTTCTTCATAATGAATGGTACGGCCAAAAAACTTCGCTGATGTGGGTGTGCCGGGGCGACGTTGAGCCACCCCGGCACTAAAAACCCAGTATTGCCGCCGAAAAGGCGGCTTGTCAGACTAAACTCAATGCCTAATAAATTTCGCCATACCAATTAGCACACCGTTGCGGTCGAAACCGTTCAACAAGTACATTCCGGTGGGGAATTGCGAAACATCAAGATCCGTAAAGGTGTCACCCGAGGTATTCGCCACTGCTACGCGCCGACCCATGAGGTCAAACACTTCCAAACGGGCCACACTTTCCATGTTTTCAACCTTCAGATAATCAGTGGCTGGATTTGGAGAAACCCGCATAGCCGAAACGTCGGCCGGGCTGAATGTGCTCACGGAACCGCATTCGCCATCTCCGATCACGATCTCGTCGAAGTAGGATGTAACATCCGTACCAGTGGCGTCAATGCCAAGGTCGAAAAACAGGGTCAAGCGACGGTATTCGCCATTGTCCGGCACCGTCGAGAAATCGTAAGTGAGTTCTTCCCACTGGTTTATAACCGTGTTGGCTACTTTCAATTCAAGTGCTGGCGCGCCGGTTTGCGAACCTTCTACTTTCACTGCAAAGTTGCCAATATGATCCATGTGCACTTTGGCTTTTACCGTTTTTACTCCCTTCCAATCAATGGGCGACTCCAAATTAGGATTTGAATACATTCCGGCAAAGGGTGCACCGTCGCTGGCTTTTACGAATTTGCCCACCTTGCTGCTGGTGTTGATACCTGCTGCGTTGGGGTTGTCCACTACCTCAAACTGGTAACCTTCTGCTTCCAGGTGACCGTTGGCAAAATAAGTGAACGCAAGGGTAGTTGGGGCCGCTTGATGGTCAACAATACAACCATTGTAGCCCGCGCGTGCCCAGCGAATATTGTCGAAGAAATAGGTGCCGCCGCCCGTAGCGCTCAAAACATTGGTGAAAATGACCAATTTTGTATGCTGAGTGCCTATTGCGCCACTGAAGTCAATGTCAAATTTGTACCAGGTATTGGCTTGTGTCAGGGTGTCAAAAACTTCCACCCCCGGGCCACTGCCTTCCAGTTTGAAAAGGAAAGGAACGTTGGCCTCAGGCGACCAAACCTGCATGGAGAGGTGATTGTAAACGCTTAAATCGGGCGGGGCAGGGAACTCGATTCCGATTCCTGCAAACTCGGTACCAGCACCTGCGGGGTCGTTGTACTCCCCAACCTTGAGCGAGCCGTTTTCAGGCGCCAGGTGTGGGTTATTCACCACTTTCAGGTCGCTTCCACCGTAAAAGATCTGCGTATAGTTGCGCTGGCATTCGTAATCGTCAACGATGTTCAAAATGGGTACTACACCATCGCAGGGGTCAATGGTAACTTCTGTTTGACGGAGGTTGTCAAAATACCAGATTTGTCCGGAATTGGCCGTGCCAGCATTGAAAATGATGCGCACCTCGCTGAAATCAGTGATTGCGCTGAATGCCGAAAAGTCGAAACTGAGGGTCTCCCATTGGCCGGGTGTGGTGATTGTAGCCTCCGCTTCTTTGTTTCCATGAACAGGAGAACTGAGAATAAGCGTTACCGTGCCGCCGCCTTGCGGGCTAAGCACATCGAGGTTGAATTGTCCATAAACCGACAAGTCAAAATTGTTCAGCGAAATGCCCTGGAGCGTTGAAAATGCTGAAGAGCCTTTGGTATAACAACCCACCTTGGTTGAATTGTTCACACCATTCGGAGTTGGGTTGTTCACCGGGCCTTGAAACATGCCGTGAATTGGTTCGTTTTGATCCAGTGCCTGCCATCCGAGATGGATTCCGTCCTGAAAATCTTCGAGGGGCGGTGCAGTGGCGGGAGCGGCAAGTTTGATGTTGTCGATATGATACACATCACCTGGTTCGCCAGGTACGCCAGCATTGAAGAAAATGACAAACTTCTTATGGCCTTTACCGATCTGGCTGCTGAAGTCCACCGTATAAGTTACCCATTTGTTCAGTTCCGTCACCTGATTGGGCATTTCCATGGGAGGATTTGGACCGCCTTCGAGTTTGATAAGCAGGTTGCCCGCTTTGGGCGCCCATACCTGGCAGGAAAACTGGTTGCGTACCGTGAGGTCAATCGGGTTTTGGTAATCAATCTGTATGTTTGACCATTCAGAACCAGGGCCCACGGGATCCTCAAATCTGCCCACTTTGGGTGAGTTGTTGTCTCCTGTTGGGGCCGGATTGGTCACATCAGAAAAAACGCTCCAATCGCCCGTATAGGTCGCGTTGCGGTTGCACTCGAAATCGTCGATCCTGTCGGGGTCAGGGGTGTCGTTGGGGCAAGGATTGGGTACAGCACACACATTGTCAAAGTAATAGGTGTCGCCGCTGGTTTCTACACCCGGGTCAAAAAACATCACAATTTTGCTCAGGCCGGTATTGGCTGCCTGGGCGCTGAAGTCGATGGTATAAGTCTGCCAGGCTCCTGTAACCGCTATATTTTTTGTCACCTCAAACCCTCCACCTGAGCCTTCGAGTTTGAAAATAAACTGCGTCGCTGCGGTGGCCAGTATGTCAATTTTGAACTGGTTATTCACCGAAAGATCAAAAGGTGTTCCATTATCCGCCAAAATCAGGCTGTATGCGTGCATGTTAGATTTGACATACTGGGCACAGTTGGCGCTGTTGTTTACTGCGTTTGGCGTAGGGTTCGCAACCGGAGCGGTCAATACTCCATCCAAACCAAGGAAATTCAGTCCCGGGCCTTCAAAGTCGGCATGACAAAGCTTCCCGGTTCCGGCACATACATTATCGAAATAATAAGTGTCGCCACTCATTTCTACCCCTGGATCAAAAAACATGACTACTTTGCTCAGACCCGTATTGAAGGCCTGTGCGCTGAAATCAAAGGTGTAACGGACCCATTCCCCGGTTACAGTAATGTTTTTCACATGCTCAAAACCGCCACCGGAGCCTTCCAGTTTGAACAAGATTTTAGTGGCTGCCGTTGCAAACACGTCAATACTGAACTGGTTATTCACGGAGAGATCGAATGGTGCGCCGTTGTCAGCAAGGATCAAGGAATAGGCATGCATATTCGACTTGATGTATTTGGCGCAGTTTGCGCTGGAGTTTATCGCGTTTGCATTGGGGTTGGGTTCCGGGGAGGTCAAAACTCCATCCAAACCAAGGAAATTCAGTCCCGGGCTTTCAAAATCGGCATAGCAATTTTGGGCATTCAAGCCCAGTGCGCCGAAGATCAAAAGCAAGGCTGTGGTAATGAAATTTTTCATAAGCACTTCTTTTATAATTGGTTATGTGTGAAAATGAATTAGTTACTGTTTTGTTTTATGCAGGTATGCACATTAAATTCGATGACCTTCAAGCGCTTGATAGCCGTTTCCAGCTAAGCCGCGCAGCCAGTCTTTGTCTTGATCACTCATTCTACAAGCACCTTCTTCCCCCAATTCCCGCCCTTTTCATTCTCTATTTTCATCCAAACTATTCCTCGCGGCAAATTTCCAAGCTGAAATTTTTCCTGAAAGACACCTACTCCCTTCTCCTTGCCCTTGAACAAGGTTTGCAGCACTTTACCTTGGGCATCCACGATTTGCGCAGTCAATTTTTGTTTTATCAAAACAGAAAATTCGAGGTTCAGTACGCCGCCCTGCGCCGCCACCGGGTTGGGGAAAAGCAACACATCATATCCGTTTTTTTCTAAAAAAACTTCTTCTGAGGGCGAACTGTCCGGCTGAAAACCAATGGATTGAAACGCAGGTTCGATCTCCGGATTTTGCATAAAAAGTTGCCAAAGCAAGCCCGTTCGCTGGTTCTCGATCATGGCAATGATCGGCCCTTGATCTATAGCAAGATACGAGCTTGCAAACCAGTTCTGATTGAGATTGAAAGCATCGTAAAAGCCGTAATTCCCCCAAAGTTTTTCTCCCTGCACCCGGTAAAAATGCCGCAGCGCAGCGAGGCATTCCTGGGGCGCATAAGGCATGCTGGAGAGGGCTGCCGTTGGAGCAATGGTGCCATCGTCATTGTTCGGGTGGATATCATGTGCCGCATAACCATTGGGGCCGTCACAAGCCGTGAGTCCCCAGCATGAGGCCGAATAGCCCTGGTGTTGCTCCGGATTGGCAATAGAATACGCCAGTTGGATAAGTGTGTGGTTGCGGTTGCGCACAAAGTAATTGCAAAAAGCATCCTTGCGCCCGCGCGGGTCGAACCCAAGATACGAATAATGTGCGAAAAACAAAGGCCCGCCGCCAAATGGGCCACAATAGATTTTTTTACCGAAGTGGATGCTGTTATTGGCGTAATTGGAAGAGGTCCAACCTGTTTGATACAGGCTCCCTGGCACCGGATGGGTGGGCGAGGCTGCTGCGAGGATGTACACAATTTGGGCCTCATAAAAGCCCCGCAAGGCAAAATTGATCTGCCAGCCATAGTTGGGCGACCAGTGCCAGTACAGTACATTGCTGTTATTCTTGCGGTACCAATCCCATTCCACGTCTTCCCAAAGCCCGGTAATTACATCGCGGAGTGCTGATTCCAGGGGTGTGTTTTGATCAAAATAGCTTCGAGCGGTCAAAAGCCCCTGCATCAGGAATGCTGTTTCTACCAAGTCCCCTCCGTCGTCGTACTGGCTAAATGGCACAACGTTGCCATTCATGCCATTCATCCAATGCGGGAAAACGCCATGGAAACGGTCGGCGAATTGTAAAAAAGAAGCGATTTGAATCATTCTGTTCACCGCTTCTGCCCTGCTAATCCAGCCACGCTCCGCCCCCACAATTATGGCCATAATGCCAAAACCGGAACCGCCCGTGGTTACGATGTTCGGGTCGCCATTGGAGCGTTCGCGAGCCAGGCCACTGACAGGGTGCCCATAATCCCAAAAGTAACGAAAAGTGGCACGTTGGGTCATTTCCAACAAATCCTCATCGCTCATTGGATGTGTGGTGGCCGATACTTCGGTGGAATACCCACTCTCCACCGCACCCGCCATCGCTGTTATTTTATAGTGTCGGCTCAAATTTTGACCCTCGTCACCGGTCCAATCGGTTGCAATGGGTTCTTTCCCAACCTGTTTTAAAAAGTCAAACGAGGCGCCACCCGTAGTGGAGCGATAAATCCTGTAGCCTGTAAGGTTGGGCTCCGAATTTGCCTGCCAGCTCAGTTCAATGTGTTGTTCGTAGCCCGCTGCGGCCAGGCCGGTTGGGATTGAAGGGGTTTGAGCCAGCGAAAAAGAGCCGACCATTAGAAGTGTGTATAGTGCGAATCGGGCTTTGGTCATGTCCTGCTTGTGCTACGGCATACCTTTTCCAATTTCAAAAATAAATTGGGATGACTGCTTTTTTTGCAGCATGAAATTACGACAGCCGCCTGCGGTTCAAAGAAAAATACACCTCACCACTACTACGCCACGGCAAAAAATAGCAAAACTGATTGAGTACGACCTCCTTCCCCGATGATTTTAAGGGTTGATTGTCAAAAATATTTGACGAACATCAGCAAGCTGCATGACCTTTTTCATTTGGATGTCTGGAAGTAGCAAGTACCTTTGCACCCAATTCTTACAAAGTCTAAATTAGTATAGATACAGAGTCAAGTATGAGACCTTATACCACTACCCTCTTTTTTAGCCTCTTTTTTTCATTTGCTGCACAATCCCAAATTGCTTCATCAGACAGCATAATGAGCGTTGAAGCTCCTGAAATTACCATTATTGCTCAAAAAGACCGCTTGCTCAGTGGGGTACCTGGGTCTGCATCTTATATAAAACCTGCCGAATTGTGCAGGATTGCTCCCATAAATGGCAATGAGGTTTTTCGAAAATTGCCCGGGCTTAACGTAGTGGACGAAGAAGGGATCGGGCTTCGTGCCAACATCGGCATCCGAGGTCTGGACCCCGACCGAAGTGCTAACGTGTTGGTGTTGGAAGATGGCATCCCGGTACAACTCAACCCTTATGGCGAACCAGAATTGTATTATACGCCTTCTATGGACCGGATGTCTGCAATAGAGGTAGTAAAAGGCAGCGGTCAGATCATGTTTGGCCCGCGTACCATTGGTGGCGTAATCAATTACATCACAGCCGATCCGCCTGTTTCCACAGAAACTAATTTCGAACTTCGGGGCGGGTCAGGTGGCTATTTTGCTGCAAAATTGGGTTATGGTACCACCCTTGGCAATACTGGCCTGGCAGTTCAATACAACTACAAACGAGCCGACAAAATAGGGGTGACCGGGTTTGACAATCACGACCTGACCGCCAAATTCCGATTTGTATTGAACGAAAAATCATCCTTGGGACTGAAACTTCAGGTTTATGACGAAACTTCAAATTCCACTTACATCGGGCTTACACAGCCCATGTATGAGCAGGGGGAATATTACCCTGTAATGGCCCCCGACGATCAGCTTCAGGTCAAGCGTTATGCCATCAGTGGCACCCACAAATATTTGATTTCCAATAACTTAAAACTTACCACCTCAGCCTATGCCTATACTATTTCCCGCAATTGGCGTAGGCAGAGTTTTTCCGGAAACCCAGGTGCTGCCAACCAAACCGGGGTCATTTGGGGCAACCAAAACATAGCGGGCGGGGCGATTTTTATGCTAAACGAGACCTTGTACCGGAACCGCGCTTTCATGGTAGGCGGTGCAGAAACAAAACTGACCTGGAATTATCAACTCGGTCAGCAAAAAAGTCAATTGGATGCCGGTGTGCGGCTACTTTCTGAACGAGCGGAGGAACAAGAGATTCTTGGCAAACGCCCTGACGCCCGATCAGGCACATTGGTCCGTGATGAATTGCGCCCCGGGCTTGCGTTCAGCGGTTTTGTTCAAAACAAATTTGTGCTCAACAGCCAATGGAGCATCACGGCTGGCCTGCGCATGGAAGATTACAGTTTTGAACGCAGTATTTTCCTTTACAAAACCGCTTCCGGCACCTACCGGGACACCAATATTATGGCCCCAAGCCATGTAAGCGCTTTGATTCCAGGACTGGGATTCAACTATAATTTTGGCAAAAAAGCGGCTCTTTTTGGCGGTGTGCACAAAGGCTTTGCTCCGCCTGCTATTAAAAATTCAGTATCCACTGCTGGAGAGGTTTTCCCATTGGATGCACAGGAAAGTTGGAACTACGAACTTGGAATACGCACAGCATGGTCCAAAAGCATTGAAGGCGAACTGACCGGTTTTTACATGGATTTTGACAAGCAGGTAATCCCGGTTTCAGAATCTTCGGGCGGATCGGGCAGCGGATATGTCAATGCCGGTCGCACCAAACACCTTGGTGTGGAAGCTTCCCTTTGCATTGACTTTGGAAAAATGTTTGACTCAAAGTACAATGTTTACTGGCAGGGCAATGTCACCTATTCACAAGCGACGTACAACAGCGACCGTTTTGTAGGGGTGGACAAATTGAACCTTCGCGGAAATCGTTTGCCTTATGCTCCGGAATGGATGAGCACTCAAAGCATCGGTTTTGTGGCTCCCTGGAATCTGGAGCTTCAATTGAGCGGCACCTATGTGGCTCAACAGTTTTCCAATGATTTTAACACCTTAAACCCAAGTCCGGATGGCCGAATCGGTGAAATTCCTGCCTATTTTGTAGCTGACGCTACCCTGCGGTATCAAATTCCCGTCTGGAAAATGGGATTGTTTGGCACCGTAAAAAATCTGACCGATGCGCGTTATATCGCTTCGCGCCGACCACAGGGAATCAAGGTGGGCATTCCGCAGTTGTTTGTTTTTGGGCTGGATAAAAAGTTTTAAAAAGCCATAATAAACTCTGTCAGGTTCGCTTCTTCTGAAAGGCCGAGTTTTTTGCGCAGCCGATAGCGTTTGTTTTCAATACCCCGAATCGAGATATTGAGGAGTGGCGCAATTTCTTTGGACGACAGGTTCATTTTCAGGTAAGCCGCCAATCGGAGGTCGCCGGGAGTGAGATCGGGAAATTGTTGCATGAGCCGTTTAAAAAAATCATCGTGAACGCGATTGAAGGACTCCTCAAAAATTTCCCAGTCATGGTCGCCCTCGAGATGGGCATCAATTTCCCGCACTATTTTGGAGAGCGCACGGGGTTCGTTTTTGGAGTCCAGCAAGTTGTCTTTCAAGCTTTGAAGGGCTTCATTTTTTCTGATGAGGTTGAAGGCTGCATTGGAAAGTTCACGGTTTTTGTTTTCCACTTCCAGGATCAAAATTTCGCGCTCCTTTTCATCTTCCAAACGATGTCTTTGTACCTTCAAGCGCCGCCGGTTGAACACTTCAAGCAACCAGAGCAAGGCCAATAAAATCAGCACATACGCCCCGATTGCCCAAATGGAACGGTACCAGGGAGGCCTGACACTGAATCTGAACATGGCCTCTTCGCCACCTGCTTCACTCCGCACCCGAAACGTATAGCGCCCGGCAGGTAAATTGGTGAATTCTTTTTCCGAATTGAAAGCCCAAGGCGACCATGACCTGGAAAATCCCTCCAGAAACCATGAAAACCGGGTTGGGTGCTCAAAAAAGGGCTGCGCAAATTGAAATTCCAGGTTGTTGTTTCGGTAAGAGAATGTCAATCCCTCCAGGGGTAAAACGGTTTGATTGTCCGCTGTTTTTATCATCCTAACCACGGTCGAAGGGCGCAGTTTTTGGCTTGTTTGGGAGGATGAAGCATCTTTACTTAATATGGTAAAGCCATTTTCCAGACAAAAAAGGTAATCTCCGCCTGGCAATATTTCCACATTTTCAAAATTGGGCACCAGCGCGAGGGGTATTTTTTGGCGGGCTCCGCTTTTGGCATAAAGCCAAAGTCCACTACTGTCCAAAGCAAATTTCTCGCCGCCACTTCCAGGTATCCATTTTCTGGCGGGAAGTGGCTCGAATACCGTCAGGCCCTTTTTGTTTTGTATCCGCAGGGCGTTCGGTACCATACTTACCACTACAATGCCGGTATCGCTATCCGGCAAAACACATAAATCAAGTTGAAAATCTGTTGGCAAGCCATCGTCCCGGGTAAAAGTTTTGAACTCCCGGAGCTGTGAAAGGTCGTCGCTCAATCTCAGGCGGAAAAGGCCTTTGTTAGGATGAACGCCCCAAAGATTTCCCGTTTCATCGAAAACAATTTTTTTCAAGGGTTCACTGAATCCACCAACCCGTCGAACAAATGCCCAAGAATCCCCTTGTTTTTTTTCGAACAATGCCAATCCTGTATAGGTTGCTTGCAAAAGCGTGTTAGGACGCCCCGGAATTTGCACAGCACACCATCCCCCTGTGATACTCGAAATCCTTCGGACATTGTTGCCTTCTACCAGGAATGTCCCACTATTATGGCCGCAGATCAGTTGATTGTCAAACACTTCCAGTTGCCACACCTGTCCTTGCGAACCTTCTACCAAAGTAAAGGGAACAGGGATGAGCGGCGGTGGATAAGGTGATTTAAAAACGCCTTGATTGGTACCGATATATAGTTGGCCCTGATGGACTGCGGTGGTATAAACCGTACCGATTTTACCCGTTTGATCGGTAAAAAAAGTTAGTGGGGAGTGCAAAACGGCAAAATCAATGCCCCGGTCGAGGCCAACCCACAAATTGTCGTCCCGGTCTTCCAATAGTGCCAACACGGTATTGTTTTGAAGTCCGTTTTCACGGTGGAGATGGCAGCGCAGCTGTCCCGAAGGATGCAATATATAAGCACCGCCGAGAATGGTGCCGAATGCCCAGCCGCCCGCACGAAGGGCAAGTGCTTTGTTGAGTTGGTTTTTGCGAAAAGCAGCGTTGAGCGGGTTGCTCCAAGGTCTGCAGATACCCGCTTGCAATTCGAATATGCCATCACCAGAGGTGCCTGCCCAAATACCGCCGCGGCCATTTGGTACCAGGAACTGAACTATTTTATCCTTCAATACTTCCGAACCAGGCAATTCGCGGAAGGTGTTGTCTGGCAATAATTCATATAGTCCGCGTTCGATTACAGGTACTATCACCAGGCCATTCACTGCCTGGGCAAACATGATGGCATTGGGTGGCTTTATTGGGATAACTTTTTGATAGTCAAACTTGTAGAGTGTAGAAAAGGATTGAAAAAGCACATAATCCGGAAGCACCAGGATATGCCAAATCTCTTCCTTACTTACCTGCCCTTCCCCCAATTGTGTGCTCAAAGAATTATAGACCAGTTGCCCAGATCCGTCTTTGGACCAATAACCGAACTCCGCGAAGCCCCCGCAAAAAATCTCTCCTGAACGGCCTGTGGCAACTGCCCTCACCGCTTGTTTTTCCGGCAGCGGAAAATGCCGCCAGCGTGTGCCGTCAAACTCCAACAATGCGCCATTATTGCCGGCATAGATCCAGCCTTCCGGTGATTGTGTGAGCGACCAATTCTGGTTTTGAGCCTCATAATCTGCAGGCTGAAAATTGCGCAAACGCGGAGCACCCTGCGCCTGTATTTCCAGCGCATACACGCAACACAGGCCCCATAGTATATTTTTGAAGAGCATCCGCACCGGGCAAAACTACCTCTTTTGGTGCAAAAAATATTGAGCATGCGCTACCAAATCAGGGAAAAAGCCATTGAAATCTTCTGAAAACCCTTCCAAATCCTGAAAAAAAGTGTCTGCAATGGCTTGTGGGTCAATCTGGCCTGTAAGCCTAAGGGTAAATCGGTCCAGCACCCATTCTAATCCCTCACGATGGGTATATCCGTGAAGAAATTGGCCAGCGAGCATTTTGGGCAGCCTTTCCTGAAGTACTGGAGGCATTTCCGAGGCCCTTGATTCAAGTTGGGCGTAGGTCTTTAATGCAAATTCCTGAAACTTTACTTTGCTGTGCTTTTCCCAATGTATAGCCAGTAAATGATCGTATAAAATATCCACAAACGGAGGCGCATAACGCCCTGCCTGGGCCCTGATACGTGCCACGCTACGATCGGAAAGGGGATGATTATCCGTATAAGAATCAATGCTGCGATGGAGTAAAATGCCTTGCTGAACAGGCTCAGGATATTTTTTCCAGTCATGGCCTTTTACAAAATCTCCGATGAAATTGCCGAGCAAGTGGTCTTCATTTCCAAAAGAAAGGAAGCAGTGGGCGAGATGGTTCATGGGAGACTGGATATTAGGATATTAAGATATTTTACCCGCAGAAGCTTTAGCGTAGGAGGGAGGTGTTGAAATTTATACCTTCGTACACATCGGCGAGTTTGAGTTCCAGGTCAAGAGCGGGTATTGGAAATATGCCATCGGACATGAAATAGGTATTGGCTTCCCATTCGCCCTCCGCAGTTTTGTAGCGCACTTCGACCCAGGCTTTTTCGGAATCTACGAGGATGTAATTTTGCAACGATTCAATGTTTTTGTAGCGGATAAATTTGTCGGCTGAATCCTCAATACGGGATGTTTTGGAGAGGACTTCCATGATTACACAGGGACGCCTTATTAAGTAAGCATCGCTGCCATCCAAATCAATTGGATCGTTTGTGATTACAACATCTGGGTACGTATAATCTTTCCCGGAAGCAATTTGAACCTTGACATTTTCCTGGAATAAATTAAAGTCACCCGGCTTCAATAACAAGCGAAGCAACATGGATAGATTAAGACAAATGGTATTGTGAAAGCGGGTTGTTCCGGGCATGGGTATCAATTGGTTATCAATGAATTCGTGACGAATTTCAGAGCGCTCCTCAAATTCGATGTACTCCTCCACAGTCATGGGGCGCGTATCAGTCATCGTAAACTCTTTCATGGGCTTCAAATTTTTGCTGGACAAAAATAAGCAAACACGCCGGACTTCCCTAAAGTTTTGAACTTTGCGGTGCTATTGCTGGATATTGTTAGAGTTGCAGCATAGCCAAAGATTTGCTTACTATCATGCCCAACAGCTCCACATCTACATCCAAATTGCTTTGGAAGCCCTCCACCAGTCTGCTGAGCGAGAACAATCTTGCCCGTTACACACAATGGTTGGCCAAAGAAAAAAACCTCCATTTTGATGACTATCATTCCCTTTGGAAATGGAGCACCGACGAGCTCGCCGATTTTTGGGAAAGTCTCTGGGAATATTTCAAAATTGTACATCATTCGCCCTACAAACAAGTACTCTCGGGCGCACAAATGCCTGATTTTAAATGGTTTGAAGGCGCAACGCTTAATTATGCCGAGCATATTTTCAGGCAAAAAACAGATACACGTCCGGCGATCCTTTTCCAAAGTGAACGCAATTCTTTAAGCGAAATGAGTTGGGCGGAATTGGAAAACCAAACCGCAGCACTGGCTCATTTTTTCCGCGAAAGCGGTATTAAGCCCGGCGACCGGATAGCGGCATTTTTACCTAATACGCCCCATGCGGTGGTGGCCGTGCTGGCTACGATGTCAGTCGGCGCCGTGTGGTCGAGTTGTTCTCCCGATTTTGGTCCTGCCAGCGTAGCCGATCGTTTTGCGCAGATCCAGCCCAAAATTTTTATTGCTGTGGACGGCTACGCCTATGGAGGAAAGGCATTTGACAAGCGGGATACGGTGCGCGAAATATGCCAACAATTACCCAGTGTTGAAAAGGTGGTTTTTGTGCC
This sequence comes from Saprospiraceae bacterium, assembly GCA_046160345.1. GTDB lineage: Bacteria > Bacteroidota > Bacteroidia > Chitinophagales > Saprospiraceae > M3007. The sequence continues at coordinate 1,907 of JBJXGO010000294.1, read as the reverse complement.
TTTTCTGAACGAAAATGCGGCGATACAAACTGATAAAGAGGTGGTTATGTGGGAGCAGGCAATCTCAGCACCCACAGAAAGTTTACCGCTACCAGCCAAAACGGAGGCGCTCACTTTTTATCCTTCATCTTTCTCCGACCCGCTCTGGATACTTTACTCCTCCGGCACCACGGGCATCCCAAAGGCCATCGTTCATTCGCATGGCGGCAATTTGTTGGAGCATCTCAAATACCTTCATTTTCACAACGATGTGCGCCCGGGGGAACGTTTTTTCTGGTACTCCACTACGGGATGGATGATGTGGAATTTTACGGTGGGTGCATTGCTCGCTGGAGCCACCATCGTGCTTTATGACGGCAGCCCGGGCTATCCTGATATCAATGCCTTGTGGGATCTTGCGGAAAAAACGAAGATCACGCATTTCGGCACCAGCGCGCCATTCCTGGGGGCCTGCATGAAGGCGGGAATTTCTCCAGGGAATAAATTTGACCTGAAAAACTTGCGCAGCATCGGCTCAACTGGCTCCCCGCTGCCACCGGAAGCCTTTGGCTGGGTGTACGAAAATATCAAACCTGAGGTGTGGCTTTCAAGCATGGCAGGCGGCACCGATGTGTGTACGGCCTGGGTAGGAGGAAACCCGCAATTGCCTGTTTATCAGGGAGAGATCCAATGCCGATGCCTTGGATGCGCGATGGAAAGCTGGGACGATGATGGGCATCCGGTCCCTGCCGGCGAGGTAGGTGAAATGGTTGTCACCCAGCCCATGCCCTCGATGCCCGTCTTTTTTTGGGGCGATTCGGACGGAGCAAAATATAAGGCCGCTTATTTTGAACACTACCCGGGCGTTTGGCGGCACGGGGATTGGCTTCAGATCACCGAACGCGACAGCATCGTAATATTGGGGCGCTCTGACGCAACACTTAACAGGCAAGGCGTACGCATCGGGACGGCAGAGATATATCGCGCACTGGATCAAATTCCTGAACTAAAAGATACGCTCATCGTTAACCTCGAAAACCCGGATGGAACAGACTGGATGCCGCTATTTGTGGCGCTCAACCCCGGCTTTGCATTATCGGAGGACCTGAAAATCAAAATTAAAAGTGCCTTGCGCACCGCTTACAGCCCTCGGCACGTTCCTGACGAAATATTGGAAATACCCGAGGTGCCCTATACCATTTCAGGGAAAAAGATGGAAACCCCTGTGAAGAAGGTATTACAACGAAAACCCTTAGAAAAAGCATTTAACCCGGATTCTATGCGCAATCCGGAATCAATGGAATTTTTTATCAAAATGGCCCGGAAAATTTAACCAGACTCATGCTCAACATCATTAGCTACAACGTAAACGGTATCCGTTCTGCCATCTCCAAAGGCTTTTGGGAATGGCTGGCAACAGAAAATCCAGATATTATTTGCCTCCAGGAGATCAAAGCCATGCAAAGCGATGTACCCCTGCTCGAACTCGAAGCCCTTGGCTATCAACACCATTGGTTTTCAGCCGAAAAAAAGGGCTACAGCGGGGTGGCCACTTTTTCTAAAAAAGCCCCGACACTGGTCGCCCAAGGCTGTGGCATGCCGGGCTACGATGGGGAAGGCCGGATCATTCGGACCGATTTTGGCGATTGGACCCTGCTGAACTGTTATTTCCCTTCTGGCACTACGGGAGATGTTCGACAGGATTTCAAAATGAAATTTCTGGAATATTTTGCTGGCTGGGTAGCGACTTTGCGCAAAGACCGCCCTAAACTCATCATCGTGGGCGATTACAATATTGCCCATGAGGAAATAGACATCCATGACCCCAAAGGCAACAAAAACAGCTCGGGTTTTTTGCCCGAAGAACGAGCCTGGATGACCAACTGGCTGGCGAGCGGCTTTACCGATGCCTTCCGATACAAAAACCC
>JBJXGO010000293.1:0-28115 GCA_046160345.1 Saprospiraceae bacterium | reverse complement strand
AGATGCCCGCCAGACTACCGCCAAAACTTCCAATAGGGGTACGAACGGCGGAGATGATGAATACTTCTTGCATAATGTTTCTTTTTGCTAGGCTGGTTGATTTGATTTGCTATTTGGCAATTTGAATGATAATGAGCGACGGATTAGCTTTTTAGCGGTGGTTTCAAAGGTCTGGCACTGTGCCTAACCGCTATTATCCTTATTTCGGGTGATTTGGAAACAAAATAGATGATTCGGTATTTTTCCACCACCAATTCTCGAATAGAGGGGAGCCCCATTTCTGAGACAACTTTTCCAAGCAATGGAAATTGCTCAATAAGTTCGACACGCTCAAAAATAGCATTCAGAAGCGTGTCGGCGTACTGCTCTGACTTTTCAGAATGAAAAACATAAAGCGAATGGAGATCGTCAGATGCCTCCGTATCCCAGACTACCGTTTTCGCCATTGCTTTGCCTGAGATTTCATTTTTTCGTTGGAAACTCCCTCCGCGCCAAGTTTCATCCTTTTCAAAGCCGCATTTACGCGCTCAGCAATGGCTGCTTTTTCAGCTAATCCTTCCAGCGTTTCGCTTTTTGTACTTTGCTCAAACAATCTGTAAGTGTCCTCCTCAGTAAAGGATTGGATACCGCCCAATTCGGTCGCCATTTGTGCCGCTTTTTGCAACAAGTCACGGTACTTAAGCCATTCTACATAAGCCAACACCTTGCTTTGTAGATCTTTTGGCAATGTATTGACTTCATTTTGGATGCGTGCCGCTGTACTCATGGGTTTGAATAATTTTTATGCAAAGTTATTACTGGCGCAGCAAATTTAGGATTTCTGGGATCTGAAGGTATCTACCCTGCCTCCAAAGGTCTAAATAGCCTCAATGCATCTTGGCTCGTTTTGCCATCCAGGTTTGCAAAATTGGCAAAAAGCCTTTGTTGATATCAGCCTCCACAAAGTCGATCTTGAATTGAAGGCATTTCATGCGCAACTGATCCGTAAAAACGCCCACTTGTTTGGTGTAAAATTCCTTCACCTGATTGGGCTGAAGCCGTACTTCTTCGCCATTCTCCATGTCGATAAAAACATAGGGGCGATTCTCGAACTCAAAATCCAGTTCCTTGCTTTTGTCTGTGACGTGAAAAAGGATGACCTCGTGCTTGGCATGGCGCAAATGTTGCAAGGCTGCGAATACCCCCTCCGCTTTTTCCGGGTTCTCCATCACATCGGTAAAAACGACCACCAGAGAACGCCGGTGGAAGGCTTCGGCTACCTGATGAAGGCTGGTTGCCAGGTCGGTAGGCTTGTTCAGCCTCGGATTTTCGATGTGTTCGATCAGTTTGGACAGCAGCAGGCGATAATGCACAGTGCTTGATTTTGCCCCGGAACTGAACCGCAATTCATCATCAAAAAGTGTAAGTCCAAAAGCGTCGCGCTGGCGTTTGAGCGCATTCATCAGCACTGCAGCCGATTGAGCTGCGAAGCAAAATTTGTTGCTGTACTTGTTCTTTTCCGGGTTTTTCTCTTCCCAAGGGTAATACATGGTAGACGAGGCATCCACAACGATGTGGCAACGCAGGTTTGTTTCCTCTTCATAACGTTTGGAAAAAAGCTTGTCCGTGCGGCCGTAAACTTTCCAATCCAGGTTGCGGGTGCTCTCGCCCGCGTTGTACAAACGGTGTTCTGCGAATTCGACTGAAAAGCCATGGAACGGGCTTCGGTGAAGTCCCACGATAAAACCTTCTACAACTTGCTGCGCCAGCAATTCAAGGTTGCTGCCCAAAGCGCGGATATCTTGGCTTTCAAGTATTTGTGACATAAATATTGGCTGATTTACCCATTGTGGTTACCAAAATAACACCGCTACGCGGTTTTATTGAGATTTTCGGACTCATGCTATCTATAAATCATGTTTTCTTAAGAAATTTGGGAGCGCGAAGGTAGGGCTTCGGAAAGGAAACACCCGGGTGTCTCGCAAGGTATTTTACAGATTGAGCCGCTTCAGTTAACCTGGCAGATGTTAAACAGAATATATCTGCGTAACATCTGCAAAAAAACTTCCAACAGTACGCACCCACTTTTCATAAATAAACCACCAAGGGAAATTAAAACCGAACTACCTTCGGCCTCCATTTTGATGAAACAAACCCATCTATACACATTGCATGAAAAACAAAGGATTATGGCTTTTGTTGGGATATACGCTCTTTAGCCTCGGCATTACCTCCGTCATAATGGAACTTGTCGGGACGCACTGGTATTTTCTGGCCTGGCTGGAACGCATGGGAAGTCTTTGGGCTTTTTTGCTCAAAATATTGATGACAATCGGCGGAATTTTGCTCATTATTTTTGCCCGGACGGACTGGGAACAAGAGAAACGCGAGAGCAGTGAAGAATGAGGGAACTTAAGATGCCCGCGATGCGTTTCGAACAACCGGTATTGCCCTATCAAAACATTACCAAACCATTTTCAAAATATGAAACTCAAACTTATCCTTTTGCTTTGCGTGGCGGTGGTTTCTAACGGTATAAGGGCTCAAAATGAAAATCCACCCTCCAAACCGCCAAGCGAACTCGAGCCACCACCACCCCCGCCACCGACCATTCAACCATTTGAATACCCATCAATTTACGATGGCCCAGTAGTCCAAGAATTTAATGCCGAGTCAAATCCTCCGACCGAAAAAGCTTACGAAATGTTTGACATTGAAAAACAAGCTTCCTTTCCTGGTGGGGAATTGGCAATGTTTAAATTCCTTACGGATAGCCTTCAATACCCAGTTTTAGCCTTAGAGAATGCAATACAGGGTCGGGTAATCCTTTCTTTTGTGGTTGATAAAAAGGGCGACAGGTCAGAGATTCAAATCATCAGGGATATTGGTGGTGGATGTGGCCGAGAAGCGGTGAGGCTGGTAAAATCCATGCCTCCTTGGATTCCAGGCGAAGCAAACGGGAAAAAAGTAAAAGTTCGCTATACATTGCCGGTGCGGTTCAGCCTGAACTAGCGCGTGTTAAATCTCCTTTTTCTTCCCATACGGACAATGTCTGCACCCGCTCCCGCAGCAATAGCCGCGTTTGCGCAAAAAATGTGCAGTAAAAACCCAGTTGCCATGTTCGATATAATAATCTACACCCTCCTGCAATGACTCTACCTTGGGTTGTGGCAGTGATTTTTTCATTTATTTAGCAACATTGCATCCAAAAAGAATTTTACCGTCCAGTTCGGATACCGAAAAGGCAGGTAAGCTCCCCAAATTGGAGCGGAACCTATGAACGCGCCAAAGGTGTTTTTGTTCGCACCCAGCCTTTGGAAATCAAGGATTTCTGTTAAAAAACTATGTGCAGACTCCTTGAATTTCGACTCGCCTGTTTTTACCCAGACCTTGTGACAAAGGCTGCTCAACTGACAATTTCCGGTTATACATAAAAAGGAATGATCTCCATTCCATCCTTCATCGTAGCGGCCCGCCGTGCGCCCTCCCGCCTCTTTCCTTGCTGCTAAAAGTCGTTCCAATGAAGCCATAACTTTTTCCCTAATCCCGGATTCAGCCAGTAACAAGGATGATTCCCAAAAACCCTCCAGCGTATAAGCAATAGTATGGGTAAAAGCTGGTTCTCCTGAGCGAAAGCCCCAATCTTTCACCGCTCCATTAGGCAAAAATCGCTTCGCATAAAATTGTAGCGCCTGGCGCATAGGTCCTTTTATATCAGGGTGTTGAAGAGAGCTATTCGACTGAAGTACTCCCCAAACAGCGCGCGTATAATAACTTGGGACAAAGCCCGGAACATAAGCGTGAGAACGCCAGGCGCCATCGGATTCAAGTTTGGAAAGTAACCAGGAAACAGCGCGATGAGAAGCAGCGCCCCGGTTGAGTCCAAATAGGATTTGGCTCGTATTAAAAACGCTTGGCCGATGATTCCCTACCAGCAATCCCGTAAAAGCGCCTGATGGCAACTGTATGGTTTTCAGCCATTTACGCTGTTCAAATGCCAAATTTTTTAGTGAATCGTCCTGCTTCAATTCCGCGTAGGCAAGCAGGGTTTCGATCAAATAGCCTGTCGTTTCGGGATAAGCCTTGGCCCAGCCCAACAAGGGGTGCCAGCTGTGCGAAGCGCCATTCCCGCCAGTAACTTCAATGCTCCTGCGCAGCCAGGCAAGGGCAGCGTCGGTGCGGTTTCGCCAATCTTCCCGGCTTATTTCATTCATTTTTGACATTAGCTTTTCGGCTATTTGCCCTGCAAAGGTGTAGTTTTGCTCTTCAAACACGGCAATGAAAAAACTACTTCTCCTGATACTGACATTTGTCTCGATTCCTGCCGCCCATGCCCAGATGTGGAACGGCCAGGACACGCTTTACGGCAACGAATGGATTGACTACTCAAAAACCTATTTCAAGATAAAAATTGCCGAAGATGCCGTGTATCGCGTTGATTTTCAAACGCTCTCCGCCGCTGGTTTCCCTGTTGGGAGCGTGGCGGCCAGCAAATGGAGGCTATTTCGGAACGGAAATCAGGAAGCCATTTTTTGTTCCACCAACAGTGTGTTTGGGGGAACTGATTTTTTTGAGTTTTATGGTCAAAAAAACCGGGGCGAAGTGGATTTTTTCCTGTTTGAAAATGCCGACCAGGAACAGATCAATCCTTGGTACAGCATGTACAATGATACATCCGTGTATTATCTGAGCTGGGGAACGGGCGGACAAGCCCTGCGATACGACAATGCCCCCAACGACCTTACAAACCTGCCCGCAGCCGAGCCTTTTTGCTGGCAAACCGTCGAGAAAGTAATCACCGACGGATTGTTCAAAAAGAAAATCAGCGACGAGATCCAGTACTCCTGGTTTGACGGCAATGGATACAGTCGCTCCGGTTCGGCCTCCAGCAATCCAGTAACGCTCAGCTTGCCCAAGATTTTTGTTTCAGGGCCTGATGCAATGGCCCATATTCGTTACGCTTGCAACCTGGGCGAACATCATCAACAGATCTTGCTCAACGATTCGCTTTTTTCCGAAGATGTTTTTTATGACTTCAAACTGGTGGACCGAAAATTTCCCGTTGGAGTCAGTTTTTTAACCCAAAACACCCAGTTCAAATTGTTTTCGCCCATCGGCGACCGCAACGGTATTGCCCGCACCAGCATCCGTTACCCACGCCTTTTCGATTTCGAAAACGCAAACCTTGCTTTTTTTGAATTGGAAGCCTCTCCGCTTGAACAATACCTTGAAATCCAATCATTTGACCTTTCCAGCGGAAACGCCATTCTTTGGGATTTGAACAATAAAAAACGATGGGTATGTGCCAGTACAGCTGGCTTGACTAAGGTGAAAATTGAAGTCAGTTCGTCAAAAAGGAACTTCGTTTTAACCAGTTCGGCGGCAGTAAAAACCGTAGCTGCTTTAGATTCGGTAATGTTTCAAAACCCTGCTGATGCAGGCCCGGCGGATTACCTCATCATTTCGAACAAAGCGCTATTTAATGACCATTCTGCAGGCGGCGTTAATCGCGTGGAAGAATATGCCGACTACCGCCGCAGTGCGCCTGGCGGTAATCACACGGTATTGGTGATGGATGTGAACGACCTGTACGAACAGTTTGCTTATGGGGTTCGCTTTCACCCGATTGCAGTACGCAATTTTTTGCATTGGGCAAAAAACCAGTGGCCGCAGGCGACGCATGCATTCATCATTGGAAAGGCCCTGGATTCGCACCAGTTCCGAACTTCCGCTCAGCAAAATCTGATGCAGGATTCTTTGTTTTTCGTCCCGATCCTGAGCAACCCAGGGGCAGATCTGCCCTATGTGATGCAGGGAAATCATTTGTCAACCCCGATCATGGCCATCGGTCGCCTCGCTGTGACAAAAGCTTCGGAAATCCGGGACTATATGGACAAGGTGATCCTGCACGAACAGCAGTTAGTTTTGGCAAGCCAGACCATTGGCGACAAAGCCTGGATGAAGCGGGTTATTCACAATTCTGGAGGATTGGCGGGCGAAACAGTCGTAATCCGCAATTATACCACAAGCATGGCCAACGAGTTGAAAAACAATAGGTTCGGCGCAGATGTGCATTCATTTTATAAAACGTCTGACGATCCCGTCCAGATTTCGGCCTACGAGCAATTGCTCGACCTGCTAAACACGGGGGTTTCTGTTTGGAGCATTTACGGGCACTCCTCAGCCTTTGCCGTGGATTTTGACATTGGCCAACCGGAAGTATACAGCAACTATGGCCGATACCCTTTGATGCTCATAATGGGCTGTTTTTCAGGACAATGTTCGCTAACACAGCCTGGGATCGGCGAACGTTTTGTGCTTGCTGCCGACCGTGGAGCCATTGCCTACATCGCCTCGGTGAATTACAGCTTCATAGATGCGCTGCACAGTTATGGCCGCCAATACTACAGGCAATTGGGGGGTGAAGCTTACGGCAAAAGCATAGGCCTTGCTTTGACCAGTACCGTAAACGATTTGAAAAATACCCAAAGTCCAGGGCTCATCGCTGTGTTGCACCAAAATCTGATGCAAGGCGACCCGGCTGTTCGGGTCCACACCCATAACGGCCCCGATTATTTGGTGGACAATCAATCGGTTACATTCGACCCCAATCCGATCGGGCTGGAAAAACCGTCCGTAAAACTTCGCTTCGATGCGGTAAACATCGGCGAGAACACCGGAGGGCAAATTGCCTTGAAGGTGGAGCAACGCCTGCCCGACAACACGGTATTGCAACGCATTTTGGACACCATAGCTGTACCGCCCAATCGCAGCGAACTGGAATACGATCTGCCGCTGAATGGCAGCAAAATCGGGTTCAACCGTTTCCTTATCAGCCTTGACCCCGAAAATCTGGTGACCGAATCGCCCACTCAGGCCGAATTTAACAACGAACTTACAGATGCCTCCGGCGAACGCGGCATGGAGGTCTATTTTTATGCGGACGACATTTCTCCTGTATTCCCTGCACCCTACGCCATCGTATCCAAACCGTCCTTGACCCTTTACGCTTCCACCCTCAACAGTGCCGCAAAACCACTGCGATACCTGTTTGAAATAGATACTTTGGAGACTTTTGACAGCCCGTTTAAAATGTCCCAGGAAATGATCGAACCCGGAGGGCTAGTGAGCTGGAATCCTTCCATCTTGCTCAAGGACAGCACCGTTTATTATTGGCGCGTGGCCCGGGACAGTTTGGTGAATGGCAGTCCGCTTTGGCGCAAGCGTTCATTTATCTATATTCCGAACAGCAGTTCCGGCTGGAACCAATCTCAATTCGGGCAATACCGCGAGGATACCTTTGGCAACCTCCAGGCCAACGACACCACCCGACAGATCGAGTTTCTTGACAATGCCTCCTTTATTTCGGTGCAGGTGGCCTTCCGCGGGGTGAACCGTTACCCAGGCCTGCAAAATAGTTATTACGAAAACTTTCTGGGCGACTACGGCTGGGGGCAACTGGGCATTTCCCGCGGCGTAGCAATTATCGTAGCCGATCCGAATACCGGACGCCTGCTCCACAATCCTGTGGGCGGGCCCTACAATTTCGACCCCGGAAAGGACCATGTACTTTTTTGGTTTGATACCCGAGATTCGCTGCAACGGCAAAAATTGATGCAGTTTGTAGAAATCGGCATTCCAAATGGCCACTACGCCGGGCTTTTGGCTTTCAATACGCCAACTGATGTCTTGGGTTACGCCCCGCAACTCTGGGCAAATGATTCCATATCTCAGGGCAAAAATCTGTTTCAAGTGCTTGAAAATCAGGGCGCCAGATCCATTCGCAAAACCACCGATTTCAGTACCGCGCCCCCGGCTTATGGCTTTATTTTCAGAAAAAATGATCCCGGCTACCCTGCTCTGGACACGCTCCTCACTGACCCGAATCTGGTGGCAGATATCCGAGCCAATTTTTCCGCCAAATGGTCGGTGGGTCAATTGGAAACGCCGCCTATTGGCCCTGTAAAATCCTGGAGATCAATACATTGGAATCATATTCCATTCGACGATCCTTCAGATCGCGCTACGCTGTCCGTACTTTCCGTACAAGACGGGCAGCTGGATTCCCTGCTTTTTACCCTGGAAAACAAGTTCGACACATCGCTGCAAGCCCTGTCGGCGACACAATTTCCCTTGCTCAAATTGCGCTACGAATTGTCCGATACCTTAAGTCGGACCGCCACGCCGCTTGCCTATGCCCGGGTGCTTTTTGATGCTGTTCCGGAAGGCGCTTTGCATCCGGCGGCACATTTCGTATTCGAGCGCGACACCATGCAGCAGGGTGAGACCTTGAATGCATCCATTGCTTTTGCTAATATTTCGGAGGTTCCGTTCGACAGCCTTTTGTTCAAATTCAGGGTTGAAAACCAGACCGGTGCCGGAGGGACGTTTCTTCAAAAACTAAAACCACTTGTAGCGGGGGATTCGCTTCATGCTCATTTTTCCCTCCCTACCCTACCCCTGCTTGGGCCGCAGCGATTGCTCATGGAAGCTAATCCGGACAAAGACCAGGCAGAAATTTATCATTTCAACAACGTACTGCTGCGGGATTTTTATGTCAGTCGCGACGAACGCAACCCATTGTTGGACGTCACCTTTGATGGCCGACACATCCTGGACGGCGACCTGATATCGCCCAAGCCCGTAGTCATCATCACGCTCAAAGATGAAAATCCTTATCTGGCCCTGATCGATACTGGCCTGTTCAAATTGAGGCTCGTGATGCCAGATGGCACACAAATCCTTATCCCTTCCAACGACCCTGCTCTGATTTTTTTGCCTGCCGATGCCTCAAATTTACCCAAAAAGAACCTTGCCCGTCTTGAATGGCGACCTGAATTCCTTCAAGACGGTGAATACCGTTTGATGGTGAATGGCAGTGATGCATCCGGAAATAAAAGCGCAAGGCTGGACTGGTCTGTGAGTTTCAAGATCATCACCAAGTCCTCCCTGTCAAATATCTTGAACTATCCCAACCCATTTTCGAGTTCCACCAGTTTTGTCTACACCCTTACCGGGAGCGAGCCGCCCGCCCGTTTCAAAATCCAGATCATGACCGTGAGCGGCCGCGTGGTGCGCGAGATCACCGAACAGGAATTTGGCCCCCTCAAGCCCGGTTCACACCGCAGCGAATTCAGCTGGAATGGCCGCGACGAATACGGCGACCAGCTGGCCAACGGCGTATATCTCTACCGCATCGTGGCAAAAAAGTCAGATGGTTCTGAATTTGACCTGTTTGAAAATGATTCGGCAGACGGGTTTTTCAAGCACGGGTTTGGAAAGATGGTGTTGATGCGCTGACCTTAGTGATAGTCTCACTTTAAATGAGACTATCACTAAACGTCACTTTGACTCAAAAAAGCCCTTCCTGCGGTTGCAAGAAGGGCTTTTAGACTGAACGATCCACGCCTGGTTTACTAACGCAACACGCTCATTTTCCGCACATTACGTCCGTTGTCGCTTTCAAGGCTTACCAGGTACAAACCATTGGCAAGGCCCTCGATATGAAGTTCGTAATTGGATTCACCTTGTGGGAATTTTACGGCTTGTTGGAACGAAACCGTTCTCCCGGCCATGTCTGTAATCCGGACTCCAGCTTCGAACGCCTTTTCAGCGCTGATGCTAAGGGTGGCAATGTCGGTATTTACGGGGTTTGGCGAGAGCTGCCAGGCAGCAAGGCCGTCAATTTCGAAGATGGCCGAAGTGCCCGGAGTCTTGAAATTTCGGGTTTTGGGCACTGCGCAACCAACATAGTGGTTGAAGGGTTTGACCCGCCAGTAATAGGTCCGGTTGGGCATTAGGTTGGTCATGTGCTTGCTGGTACCGGTCTCCACAAATGTCTGGTTGAACGAGGTGCCGAAAGAAGAAATAATGTCCACCTCTAATAAATAGTGCGTGGCACCTGCCACGGCTTCCCACTCGAGGAGAACCGTGTTGTAGAATTGGGTTGTGATACCAGCTGCAGGCGATATCTGTAGGGTAGCAGGGGTAATGATCTCTGTCGATACTGGCACAAACGTATTGTCCAGATAATTGCGATCGGAGCCCTGCAGGTCGGCATTCATGATATCGATCTGATCCTGCGTAAAAGCATACGGAGTGCAGCCTTCAAAATAACTCATGAAGTTGTTTTCCATCGGATCTACCAGGGTGCCGAGCGGATCTTTTGCGCCACCCGTGTAATTGGCACAGCTGGCAGCAATAAAGCCAAAATTGTAATCGGGTGGTGTGTCGCAAATTTCGTCGGCAGCCGTTGTACAGTTGGTGCCGTTCTGACGCTCAGTCGGCACGCTGCTGCCAGGCGCAAGTACCGGAGCAATTGGCCAGCCTGCGTCCGAAGGATCAAAGGAATCGCCCTCCCAACCAAAGAAGGTATGGGGCAGGGTAAATAAATGGCCGACCTCGTGTGGCAGGGTACCGTTGGGTTGGCCACCGTTGATCTGTGTCTTCCGGGCCACGATCCAGTCTTGTGGCGGATTGTAATACGCCAGCACTATACCAGGCTGGTTGTTGTTGGACACTGGTTCCTGCACAACAAATACGTTGATCGCATTCTGGTGGCGGCGCAGGTTCATCAACAAGGCGTTCGACTGGTTGGAATAAACATTGTTGTTGTTGATGGACTCGTTGAAAAGGCCATAGGTAGGGTGTGGGTTAAGGTAAAATTGAATGCCCACAAGCTGAAAAGCGATATTTAATTGACAAAGCTGATCCAACACCTTGATTTTAGGGTGCTTACCATTGCCATCAACATCGCCTACGAGGTGGAAATGGATGGGGACATATTTCGTCTCGCCGCGGTCTGCTGCAGAAGCACGCATTGCTTCCATCACGATCTTGTTTTCGCGGAGGCGCTCGAGGAATTCAGCCTGGTCTTGTGCATTGCCGCAAATGTGCCGCTGCAGTTCCTGACCAGATGCAGACAACGAAGCCAAAATGGCCAAAAAGAGGACTATCAAGACTTTTTGCATGGAGATATTTTTTTAATAATTAAGAGTGTGTGGGGCAAGCATGTGTTGTATTGTTGTTTGAAAGTGATTTGAAATATCCGATATGTTTGAGCCAGTCATAACCAACCGATTGTGAAGCAATTCAAACATATTGAACCATTCAAACCGCTTTCAAACAGCTACAATAATGGTACCAAGCTGCAAAATTAAACAAAGCTTGCAGAAGCATGTGTCTTTAAGTGACAAATCGACTGGTTTTTGCAACCTTTGCTACTGTTAATATGGTCTTTCCAGTCATCGTATTTGCCTGACGGAACCATTGACATTTTTGTCTATTTATTAAGCAATCGAAGTCTGCTACTGATTAACTTTGCAATAATTCTGAAACCATTCATTTGACAACTTTGTTTCAGCATATAATTTTGCAAAAACAATTTTCGCTTAATCAGTCCCTAATATCAAGCCGCATGCTTGCTCAACTGTTTAAACCCATGGTGAGGAACATTCTTTTCAGCAAATACCTTCATTTTGCCAGCCTCTTGTGTTTTTTTGCAGGCTTTTTACAGGCGCAAGATTCCAGCAGCTTGCGTCCACCCCTCCCAAGTATTTTTGAGGTGTTGACCCAAAAAGAGGCCGTTAAGATGACCTTGGAAACGGATCTCACTACTATCATCGAACAAAAAAAAACCAATCAATATTTTCCTGGCACCCTGCGCACCGAAGATGGGAAAACATACCGGGTAGAGCTGAAACCACGCGGCAAATTTCGCCGGAAGATATCCGCTTTCCCACCTTTGAAAATGAAGTTTAAAAAGAAGGAATTGGCGGGTGCTGGAATGGATACCCTCAATGAAATCAAACTAGTGCTTCCTTGTTACGAAAATGAGTTGGGCGACGAACTCATTGTACGCGAGTACATTGCATATCGAATGTTTGAACATTTGACCAACGTTAGCATGCGAGCCCGGCTTATTCGGCTTACCATACGAGACACCCATATAGAAAAATCCAAAAAGCCAATGTATGCCATTTTGCTCGAGGATGAGGAAGAACTGGTAGTGCGGTTGAAAGGCGTGTTGCACGAATCTTATGGCATTCCAACTGACAGCCTTCAAACGAATCAGGCCGCGCTCATGGTTATGTTCCAGTATATGATCGGAAACACCGACTGGGAAATTTCCATGCTCCGAAACGTGCGGCTCGTGCGCGCACCCGGTACCGGAAAGATTTTGCTGGTTCCCTACGATTTTGATTTTTCGGGCCTGGTTAGTGCACCCTATTCCAGCCCAAATTCCGACACTGGCCTCAAGTCGGTGCGTGACCGATTCCTGATGAACAACGGCCTTAAAACCGAGTCGCTCAAAAGGGCATTGATGACCCTGGGAGCTGCCAAGCCTGCCTTTTATTCGCTCTGCAACTCCAAATACCTGAGCAACGATGCCTCCAATGAAATGACTAATTACCTGCGCTTGTTCTTTGACAAGGTAGAAGGCAAGAACGAAATCCCACAATTTATCAAAATGGATGCTGATTGATCAATGAAAATTTGAAAAGAGAATTCTACCTTTGCACCCGCAAAAAAACTCGCCCTCGCCCTAAACTGGCTATGGCGAGTTAACCGGAGGAGTGCCAGAGTGGTTTAATGGAGCGGTCTTGAAAACCGTCGTACTGAAAGGTACCGGGAGTTCGAATCTCTCCTCCTCCGCTTTACCCGCCATAGCCCGTTTAGGGCGAAGGCGGGTTTTTTTATTAAAGCCCGAAGGGCGAAGGCGGGTTTTTTTATTAAAGCCCGAAGGGCGAAGGCGGGTTTTTTTATCAAAGCCCGAAGGGCGAAGGCGGGTTTTTTTATCAAAGCCCGAAGGGCGCAGTCAGGTTTTTATCAAAGCCCGAAGGGCGCAGTCAGGTTTTTATCAAAGCCCGAAGGGCTTTATTAAAAAAACCCAAAGACCATTACCCCCCCTTTGCTCAAAACAGTCAATAGCGGGTAAACAGGTTTTTTATTTAGGCCCCAATAACTTTGCAGTACCTTCGCACTCGTTTTAATGAACCTGACTTTAGACATTGGAAATACCCGCCGCAAAATCGGCCTTTTTAACGCAACCCGATTATTGGAGAGCAAGCTGGTAACTGACTGGAATACGGACGAATTGTTGATTTACTGCAACCAGTCAGGCGTAAGAAGCATCATACTTTCTTCAGTAGCCACACCCGATGAACTATTGTGCAAGACTCTTGCCCAACACTTTGACTTTCTGGAACTTACACACGAAACCCCCTTGCCCTTCGAAAACACTTACAGTACGCCACTCAGCTTAGGGAAAGACCGGTTGGCAGCGGTGGCGGGGGCGCAAGCGTTGTTGCCCCGGCAGCAATGCCTGATAATAGACTGCGGCACCTGCATCAAATACGACTTGGTAACAGAGAAAGGCATATACCTGGGCGGAAACATTTCTCCGGGTGCAATAATGCGTGCAAAGGCCATGCATCAATTCACCGCTCGGCTACCGGAGGTTTCTATGGAATTGCCCGCCGATTTTATTGGACACAGCACCGAGTCTGCCCTTCAAAATGGCGCATTTCTTGGGGCATCTTTTGAAATTCGCGGTTTTGTGGAAATTTTTAAACAGCGATTCAACTCCTTGAACATCATCCTTACAGGTGGGGACGCCAAGTTTTTTCAGCCTCTTTTGAAGGTTCAGAATTTGAGACATGAACCCCATTTAACATTATACGGACTCAATAATATTTTGATTTTCAATAGTTAACCAAGCGAAAACCTTGTAGTTTTTAAAAGCCTTCGGGATTTCGTTACCTTCTTTTCGAATGAGATTATTTTCCTTGTTTTTGCTCCTTACCACCAGTGCGGCCCTTTGGGCTCAGCCCAAATTCAACGCACCTTATTCGCGTTATGGCATCGGCGATATTGTTAGCCCTTCATTTGCCAACCAAACGGGTTGGGGCGGGCAAACAGCTGCCTTCCACGACCCTTTTCACCTCAACCTTGCCAACCCTGCTTCTTTTGCCTATTTGCGTGCCACAGCGCTCGAAACAGGCCTTTATACCAAACATAGCAAGTACCAATCCGGAAACACAACCCAGAAAGAATGGAGCGGAAACCTAACGCACCTTGCACTCGGTTTTACCCTCAAAAGTCCCATCAACGAGGTACTGGACAAAGAAAAGTCGCTCTGGAACTACGGTATGGGCATTGCACTGACGCCATACTCCCGCGTGGGGTACAACATAGAGACCCGTGACACTATGCCCGGACTGGACGACATTCAAAATAATTTTCAAGGCAGCGGAGGTCTTTACCGAATTGCCTGGACAGGTGCAGCAAAACACAAAAACACCGCTTTCGGCCTGAACCTTGGCTGGGTATTTGGCAAAACGACCTACGAAAATATCGCGTTTTTTTATGACACCTCCAGCGTGAAACTCCCGAGTTTTCAAAACAACAACCGGCAAGACATCGCTACAAACGGATTTGTTTGGAACCTTGGCATCCAGCATGATTTTGTACTCGAACACGCAGAAAACGATAAAAACGTCCCTACCCGCTGGCTCACGCTAGGACTCGCAGGCAACGGCAACCACAACCTTAGCTCCATTGAAGACAAATTTCAAATCCGGAGCCGGGGCCAATTGCTCAACGGCAACTACGCCGATGCGGATACCTTGACAGCATCGACTGGTCAAAGTAAAAAATTGACGTTGCCCGCTGCTTTTTCAATCGGTATCCAATATGTTAAAGCAAACAAACTCAAACTCGGCGCTCAATTCGGGTTCGAATCCTGGTCAGGCTATGTGAATGAGGCCAGACCCGAAACCTTTCGCAACACTTTTTCCGTATCCGGTGGCATAGAATACATCCCCGATTACATTTCCTACAACAAAGCCTTTAAAAGGATGCGGTACCGTGCAGGGGCCTATTTCCGGCAAGATCCGCGCAGCGTGGGCGCCAAGGACCTGAACGATATTGGTTTTACATTGGGTCTGGGCCTACCCGTCATCATGCCGCGCCAACAAACCTCTTTTGTCAACCTGGCCCTGGAAATTGGAAAGCTCGGCACCGACTCGCCCATTGAAGAAACTTATTTTCGATTGACGGCTGGATTTACCCTAAACGACAATACCTGGTTTTACAAACGACGGTTTGAGTAAATCCCCAAAACCAGGTTTACTTTTTTCCCGGAAGTTAAACTTTCACAAAGTTGTTTGGTTTCCTATTCACATAATTTCTTTTAATCCCCCTCAATAGCAAGCAAGTACGTTGACGATTACCTGCACCCAATGACAAAAGACTTATCACTCCTGCTCCTCGACCCGAACTTGAGCGCCCCGCACAAGTCGATCGTTCAAAAAGTATTGGACCATCAGCGCATCACGTTTGAAGAAGGTGTGTTTTTGTATGAAAAGGGCGAATTGGCATTTGTGGGCGCGCTGGCAAATTTTGTTCGCGAAGGCAAAAACGGAGACCGCACTTTTTTTAACCGTAATTTCCATATCGAACCGACAAACCTCTGCGTTTACGATTGCAAATTTTGCTCCTATTCGAGGCTCATCAAACAACGTGGCGATACGGATGCATGGGCATTTACGATGGACGAAATGCTCAACATCGTTTATAAATACGACGGCCAGCCGGTCACAGAAGTGCATATCGTGGGCGGGGTTTTGCCCCAGTACGACCTGCCTTTTTATCTGGATTTCTTTAAAAAAATCAAACAACACCGCCCGGAACTACATGTGAAGGCACTCACTCCGGTAGAGTATCATTACATTTTCAAAAAAGCAAAAATCAGTTACGAAGAGGGCATGAAACTGGTAAAAGAAGCCGGTTGCGACAGCCTTCCTGGAGGTGGGGCAGAAATATTTCACCCCGAAGTACGCGAACAAATCGCTGCCGACAAATGTGATGCCGACCAATGGCTCCGTATTCACGAAATTTGGCACGAACTAGGTATGCGCTCCAATGCAACTATGCTGTACGGACATATTGAACAATGGAAACACCGTGTGGATCACATGGAACGCTTGCGGCAATTGCAGGACAAAACAGGAGGCTTTCAAACGTTTATTCCCCTGAAATTCCGAAACCAGGACAACCAAATGAGCCATATCACAGAAAGCACGGCCATTGAAGATTTGCGCAATTATGCCATCAGTCGCATTTATCTCGACAATTTTGACCATATCAAAACCTATTGGCCAATGATCGGGCGCAGCACAGCCCAACTTTCTCTCGCATTTGGAGTGGATGATCTGGACGGCACTATTGATGACACTACCAAAATATACGCTATGGCAGGCTCCGAAGAACAGCATCCTGCGCTTAGCACGCAGCAGCTGGTGGACATGATACGCAAGGTTGGCCGCCGGCCCATCGAGCGCGATACTTTATATAATGAAGTGCAGGACTTTACCGAGGTGGAATTTGCAGAAGACAAAGAATTCCGCGGTTATTTTGAACTTCCTGTAGTATGACTTTATACATCCTCCGACACGGTCAGACCGAACTCAACCGGCTGAACATTGTACAGGGCAGCGGTATTGACCCAGACTTGAACGAAATCGGATTTGCACAGGCCAGGGCGTTTTATGATGCGCACCAACACGTTGATTTTGAATTGATTGTAACTTCCAAATTGCGCCGAACACATCAGACCATCCAATACTTTTTGGATAAAAATATTCCATGGGAACAAACCGAGGATATCAATGAAATTTCCTGGGGTATCCATGAAGGCCAAGCCCATTCGCCAGAACAAAACGAACGATATTATCAAATGATCAATGCCTGGAAAGCAGGCAATCTGGATGCATCCATTGAACAAGGCGAATCTGCCAATCAACTGCTTTCACGCATTCAACGATTTGTAGAGTGGGTAAAAACTCGCCCCGAACGCCGCATTCTCGTGGCTACACACGGTCGTGCCATCCGATGCCTCATTACTTACCTCAAGGCACTTCCGGCCAGCGCAATGGAAGAAATGGAACACTCCAATACCGGGCTTTACGTAGCGCATTTGCAGCCGGATGGAAGCTGGCATTTTGAATTGGAAAACGATACGAGCCATTTGGGTTAACACCTCAAATTCCTAACATCACAAATCATGCGACTTTCTGCCGTCAGTTATCTCAATACAAAGCCCTTTATTTATGGGCTTTTTCGCAGCGACCTGGCAGAAATGATTGATTTGAGCCTCGATATTCCCGCTGTGTGTGCTCAAAAATTGCTTTCGGGCGAAGTGGACCTTGCCCTTACCCCTGTAGCCGTTATTCCACAACTGCCTGAGGCTTACCTGGTTTCTAACTATTGCATCGGCGCCACCGGTGCAGTAAAAACGGTCTGTCTGTTCGCTGAGGTTCCGCTTTCTGAAATAAAAAAAATCTACCTCGATTTTCATTCGCGCACTTCCGTGGCTTTGATACAAATCCTTTGCGAAAAATATTGGAACATTTGCCCAAAGTTTATCCCGGCCACGGAAGGCTTTGAAAGTCTGATAACAGGCGATGCCGCAGGCCTGATCATCGGTGACCGTGCTATTGGCAAGGAGAATCGTTTCGCCTTTACTTACGATCTTGGAGAGGCCTGGATCGCTTGGACAGGTTTGCCTTTTGTTTTTGCTGCCTGGTTGAGTACACGGCCCCTACACCCGGAATTTTCTCTTCGATTTAACAACGCACTTCGTCTCGGGCTGGATCATTTGCCTGAATTGGTCAAGATCATACCGACCATTCCTGACTTCGATACGGAGCAATACTTCCGTGAAAACATTAGCTATAACCTGGATGAGGCAAAATGGCTTGGCCTAAATCGGTTCCTTGGGTATCTTTCGGGCGAAAATGGGTACCGGCTGATTCGGTGATGTATGATGTATGAAATATGATGTTTGAACTATGAAAATCACGGCTTTACACGCAGGTAATTTCAAACTAGATGGTGGTGCCATGTTCGGCATTGTGCCACGCCGGATGTGGGAAAAGCTCAACCCTCCCGACGAACAAAATATGTGTACCTGGGCCATGCGCCCCCTGCTGGTACAAACTCCAGATGGTAGAAATATCGTAATTGACACGGGGATGGGGAATAAGCAGGACGAAAAATTTCGAAGTCATTTCTCCCCTCACGGAGATCAAACGCTTTTTGGCTCGCTGTCAGCCACAGGTTTGAATCGAGAAGATATTACAGATGTGTTCCTGACCCACCTTCACTTCGACCATTGTGGGGGTGCGTTATGGAAAAATGAAGTCTCCGGTGAAGTCGAATTGAGCTTTCCCAAGGCAAAATACTGGACCAACCGTACTCATTTCGATTGGGCCATGAACCCTAATGAACGCGAACGCGCCTCTTTTTTAAAGGAGAATTTTGTGCCGTTGCAAGATGCAGGGAAGCTTCATTTTGTAGAAACCAAACAGGACATGGAATTCTGCCCTGGTTTCCGCATCCGTTTTTTCAATGGCCACACGGAAGCAATGATGGCTCCGCTCCTGAAAGCCCCAACCGGGCGGCAATTGTTTTACTGTGCTGACGCAATGCCTTCCCGCTGGCATATCGGGATGCCCTATGTGATGGCTTATGACATCAGACCCTTGGTAACTCTGGATGAAAAATTCGCCATGCTCCAAGATGCAATTCAGGCACAACATGTCCTTTTTTTTGAACACGACCCGCTTGCAGAATGCGGTACGGTTCGCCTGGAAGCGTCCGGTCGAATTGTTTTGGACGAAATTGGAACCCTGGCCGATCTTTTGCATCGTTCGGCCTGAATTGGTGCCCCTTCAATTTATGCAAACAGGCTCATTTGGCCATTGCGGGCAAACACATCCAACTGACGGGCATATTTTAATTTGTCTTTGCTGTTGGTCCGCAAGGCGATCAGTTTGGCAAGTTCCAGCGTAAGATAAAAGTCTTCTAAAGGCTCGCCAATACGAGGGCGTTTGGCAAAATCCCGATAAGCTTGTGGGCGCCGGATTCCATCCCCAAATTCATAAACATCACGCAACCAGCGACGGATTTGTCCCCCATACTGCCGCACAGGGAGCTTCAGGGTTGCGTGAAGGTTGGAGGCGGCAACGACTTTCGTGCCTTTTTTGCTTTCAAAAACTTCAAGTTGTGACATAACTTGTTTAGTTTAGTATCC
Source organism: Saprospiraceae bacterium (assembly GCA_046160345.1). Classification (GTDB taxonomy): domain Bacteria; phylum Bacteroidota; class Bacteroidia; order Chitinophagales; family Saprospiraceae; genus M3007. The sequence goes on along the minus strand of JBJXGO010000293.1, from coordinate 9,040 downwards.
TATGTTTCTTAAAAAGTCGGGACAAAACTAAACAAGTTGTTTTTAATAAACAAATTGTGTGACAATTATTTTGAAATTTTTTTTGATACCTATACCCTCAACCCTCGCTGGAACACTTGCCCACCCGATTGCAACCTGTATTGGTATTGCCCGGGTGCAACAAACCAGTCGGGTGCTTTGAAATGAAAGGTGTAAGCACCACGGTCTTTATACTCATTCACCAAGGTTCGCAGCACATGACCTGCCATATCGAGTATTTGTAGCCGAACCGGGCCATTTTGCGTCATTGCATACTTGATCTCGATGGTGCCCGCTTCGCTCGGATGCGGATTATGCCCGATCAAGGCACATTTCCCATTATCGCCTGCAAATGGTTGAGCCGCTGGAACGAGCCCCGGGATGGCCGGGATGTTGTTCTGTCCCATCACGAAGTTTACCAGTTCGGGCGAATTGCCCATCCAATCCTGTAAAATGCTGCTGTACACCGATCGGAAATCCACGCTGAAAGGCGGGTCTCCGTATGGATCAGGATCGCTGAGGTCCTGGTATTGGCCGGTAAAGCCATTGCCGATACCTCCACCAAAAAGCATCATGGGCGTGCCCCAACCGTGATCGGTGCCGAGGGAGGCATTTTCGTATATGGTACGGCCAAATTCGCTATATGTCATTCCAAGCACCTTGTTGGGCAGCTCGGTGTTGTTTCCAAAGGCCAGATCGTCGTAAAATGCCTTCACGCTCTCAGCCACATCTTTCAAGATGTTCAAATGAAAATCGTATTGCTCCGCATGGGTATCAAAACCACCAATTTCTACCATAAATACCCGGGTGCCCAGATTGCCCTTGATGAGTTTGGCCACGATGGCCATTTGTTCTGCCAGATAACTGTCCGCTGGGTAATTAACCTGATTTTTTCCTTTAGAATACGCTTCCTTGATGGTTTGAGCATAGCGGAAAGCAGCGTTCGCTGTTTGTCGTACGTATGCCAGCTCTAGTTCGCGCGGGGTGTTGCCAAGCAAGGAGGTGTCATAAAGTTGTCCGGTTTGGGCAATGTTGTAAAACTCCTGCGGGCTGCTCACCGCCAGGGCCATATTGGCCGAATCTGCACGAAAAATAAGGTCTGTTTGTACGCCTATTTGCAAGGCAGGTGGTACTGTTGGCGGCGTTTCAAGAAAAACCGGATACTCGTTGTCCAGAAATCTGCCCATCCAGCCTGTATCCACCACTACTTCGGCCTCACTTCCCGATGCCACTATATCATAAGATCTGAAATGGCTGTAATTGGGCTCCGGGTATCCAACATTAAATATAACCTTCATCATGCCATCGTCCCACAAAGGCTTCAAAGCATTGGTTATCAAGGGCATTCCATATTCATTGCTCATTGTCCACAGGTTATTGTCCTGAACAGCAATGGTAGGGCGCAGGTTGTAATAATATTGATTTCCGCGCTCGATAATGGTATTCAAGCCATCGTTGCCGCCATTAAACCGGATAAGCACCAAAATTCGGTCGTTCGATCCGTTGGCCAGTGAGGCCATTAAAGGCGTGGGTTGGAATGCACGAAGGCCGATGTTCCCCATGAACATGCTACCCGCTCCGAGGATGCCGGAGGCTGAAAGAAAATCGCGGCGGCTCCAGAGTTTATGTTCGCGGTTGTGCGCTTCTCCATGTTCGAGCGAGGCGCCGTGGCGACAATGTTTATGTGCTTTGCTCATGGTTTAAGTCAATTGAAACTCTGGCAATTTAACCAGATAATACAACAAATTCACTATTTGATAGGGTGCTTCATCCCAATACAGGTTCCAGGAACCGTCCAAATAATAATTCTCCGGAATACCTGCTTTAAAATTGATGACTGCCGCTTGCAAATGCACCGGTTCGAGGCTTTGTCCTGTAAAAAATTCCACTAAAGCGGCGGTAATTAACACCGGGTCATTGCTGTCGCCGGTCAAAACCTGCGCCAATGACCGGAGGTTCTCGCGCGAGGCTTCTTCAGTTGAAAGCCAGTAGGCGACAGCCGAGCTGTAATTCCACCTGGCAGTAAGCGTACTCTCGTTGATCCAGTGGCGGTGCCCATTCCAGCCCGCAACATTGGGCGGATTGAACACCTCCTGCCCAAGTTGGTACGACCAATAACTGATGGCGTCCCAGCGATCGTTTACAACAAGCGTTGCTGGCGTATTGGAAGCCTTATAAAGGTTCAGCATGGATTCAAGCGGGGTTTTATGCTGAACGTTCATGAAGCTTTCTTCAAAAAAATGCTCACTCTTGAACAATTGCTTCATTACTGGTACCAACTCCCAGTTGTTGTCTCGAAAAGTTTGTGCCAATCCTGTAATTACCTGGTTATCAATATTTTGATAAACAAAATGCTTATAAAGTTTGCTGGTAATGTAATGTGAGACTTGTTCAGCCCTTTCCGAAAATATTAGGTTATGCGCTGTGGTGAATCCAAAATTGCTCGTTTTACCAAAAATGGTTTTCGGAGTATTGTCGTGCAATGCGGGCTCATAAAAAGGAGGTTGGCATAGATAATCACTGGCGCGCCAGCCTGTCAGTGCGCGCGACATCGCAACAATGTCGGCTTGTGTATAGCCATTACTCTCTCCCATGGTGAAGAGTTCCATAAGTTCGCGGGCATAATTCTCGTTAGGCTCCCCTGCCACGCTCACGTTGCCGTTTAGATAAACAAGCATAGCCCCCGTTTTTCCCATTTCACGAGCAAAGATCCGGAAGTTGCCAAAAGCGTAATCGTGGATCATGGAGTAATAGGTCCAGAGGTAGGCGTTGCAGCCAAACACATCGAGTTCTGTTACAAAATGATTGTGCCAGAAAAGCGCCATTTTAGCCCGTATCCCCTCATCGAGCATCTCTCCCAACCACCGACGGCGAAGCTCGGTTTGGTGAATGAACACCAGATTGGGGTCTGGATTGGCTGCGTACTCATCCATTGTCCAGCCGCCCCAATATGGCGGGTCAGGCGGGCCAAGATCGGCTGCAGTTTCAAGTAACTGATCTATCAAGTCGCCAGGCGACATTTGAAGCCCTTGCTGGATTTGTTCGAGCGAGGCTCCGAAACCCATACGACGGTACAAATGTGCCACCCGGCGTGCATTCCAGGGCTTAGATGGAGATGGTTCGTATGGCAAGAGCGGGTCTTGCACAGCGGGGGCGCTTAATTTAGGAGGCAACATGAAGTTCCCGCTTAAATTTGGCGAACGTTCAATAAGTGTAGGCATGGCTCGAAAATAGAACAATTTTCGAGGCAATGTTAACAAAGATTCGGGACTGTAATGAGAGAATTTTTGAGGCCAATGCCCTACCCTTTCATTACCCTGGCCATCACAGCGCCAATCTGTGCAGGCGATTCTACCACATGGATGCCGTTTTCGGCCAGAATCCTCATTTTTGCGGCCGCTGTGTCGTCAGCGCCTCCAACAATAGCACCTGCATGGCCCATCTTCCGGCCTTTTGGCGCAGTTTGGCCGGCGATAAATCCTACAACGGGCTTTTTATTGCCATTGGCACGAACCCAGCGAGCAGCTTCGGCTTCAAGGCCGCCGCCGATTTCGCCGATCATTACAATACCCTCAGTTTCAGGGTCTTGCATAAAAAGTTCGATGGCTTCACGGGTGGTCGTGCCAATAATCGGGTCTCCACCGATGCCTATGGCAGTGGTAATACCGAGTCCAGCCTTTGCAATCTGGTCCGCAGCTTCGTAAGTGAGGGTGCCCGATTTGGACACCAGCCCGATCGGACCGCGTTTGAAAACGAAACCGGGCATGATGCCCACTTTTGCTTCATCAGGAGTAATAATGCCCGGGCAGTTGGGGCCGATAAGCCGGACCCCTTTGTCGGAGATGTACGCTTTGGCGCGCACCATATCTTGTACTGGAATACCTTCCGTAATTGCTACAATAACTTTTATTCCCGACATGGCGGCCTCGATTATGGCATCTGCGGCATAACCAGGTGGAACAAATATAATGCTGGTGTCGGCACCAGCCAGGCGTACAGCATCTTCTACGGTATTAAAAACAGGACGTTCGAGGTGGGTTTGTCCGCCTTTCCCGGGAGTGACGCCGCCCACCACATTGGTGCCATAAGCAATCATTTGTTCTGCATGAAACGTACCTTCTTTTCCGGTGAACCCCTGCACTATGATTTTGGAGTGTTTATTGACTAAAATCGACATTTTATTGGTTGACGGTTGACGGTTGACGGTTCTATTTCTCTTCCTTTATTATAAAAACGTCCTCATCGGCGCGTTTCATGTAATAATGTTCGCGGGCAAATTTTTCTTTGGTCAGTTCGAAATCTTCCGCTTCTTCTCGCGCTTCCTTGATTTTATTCTCGTAAAAAGCACGATCAGCATCCAATTGTTTTTGTGCCCGCCAGAGTTTCCATTGAGTCCACAAACTATGCCTGTCCAGAAATACCATAATGAACAAAAACACCACTAAGGTGAGGTAGTAGCGGTTTTGCAGTGGTGCAGGCAAGCGATTCCAAAGAGCCTGCCACGGAGTGGATGAGAGCGCCATGAATACTGCGTTTGGTGAAAAAGCCCGGATTTTTGTTCCGGGATGGCCCGGAATGAAAATCCGGGCTACATATTCGGCTCAAAAGTAGCACTTCTCCTCTTGCTTCCAGCCAAAGAATTGGCAACTTTTAAAAAGTTGTCAATTCAATTGATTTTTTGAAGTGCATCCACGGCCGTACTTAACCGTTCAGCAATTTCTTCAATGCTACCCAAACCATTGATTCTGTAGCTTTTATTACTTGCTGCATAATAATCAAATACCGGTGCTGTCTCACTATGGTAAACTGCTATTCGTTTCCGAACAGTAGCCTCATCATTGTCATCTGCACGGCCTGATGTTTGTCCACGCAGAAGTATTCGCTGCACAATCTCTTCTTCATCAACATCCAACGAAATAAGCCCGGACACTTCAGTCCCTTTACTGATAAGCAGGGCATCCAATGCCTCTGCCTGTGGAATCGTGCGCGGGAACCCGTCGAAAATAAATCCCTTTGCTTCAGGGTGTTTTTCCACCTTATTTCGAAGCATTCCGATGGTTACGCTGTCTGGCACCAGTTCACCTTTTGCCATGTAGGCCTTAGCTTCCTGACCAAGCTTGGTATGGTGGCTCATTTCATAGCGGAACAAATCACCCGTACTGATATGGATGAGCTTGTATTTTTCAATCAAAAAAGCCGCCTGTGTTCCTTTTCCGGAGCCAGGCGGGCCGAAGAGTACAAGGTTGATCATTGTCCTAATATATTGCTTTCCGCAATGCGATTCAATTTTATCAAAGCCGCAAAGTTAGAAAGGGCTTGCCCGTTCAGGGAAAAATTAAAACCGCTTTTTAAAAACAAGATTTATTAACAACAATTCTATTATTGTAAATACAAAATTTCACAATAAAGAAATTTAAGAAATAATGTACGGATTAATGATCTTTAATTTGATCATCCCTGTATGCAAGTTGGTTATTAAGGTGAGTTTCAGTTTTCAACCCAGGGTTTTATCGTTAAAATTGCGAATCTGATACCGATCTCCATATTGCTGGATCCAGGCCAACAACCTCCAAACATCCTCGGTATGAAAGAGTTCTGTGCCTTTATTCATGGTGGCGGCTGTGCCGCAAGCTACTCCAATTTGTGCCATTTCCCGAAAAGTGTTCCCTTCGTTGAGCGCCCACACCATTCCCGCCACCATGCTGTCGCCTGCACCTACGGTACTTTGTTTTTTTACCATAGGCGCCGGGATATGCTCAAAACCCTCTTTTGTGACCAGCAAGGCGCCCTGGGCTCCCAGCGACACCACTACAACCTCGCACTTCCCTAGCTGAATGATCTTTTGGGCGGCATCATCGACCTCATTGATTTCCAGTTTTTCAACGCCCGCCAAAGCGCTGAGTTCGGCTAAATTGGGTTTCAACAAAAACAATCCTTCATCAGCAGCGGCCCGCAACGCAGGCCCTGACGTGTCGAGCACAAATCTCGCCCCGATTTCTTTGGCAAATGCTGCTATTTTTTCAAAGTAGGTTTCTGCCAGGCCGGGAGGCAAACTTCCGCTGGCCACCAGGTATTCGGGGGCTAACCCTCTAATAATTTCAAGACATTCATCCGCCTGTTTTTCCGAAATTTGAAGCCCTGGCAAAGTAAAACGATATTGGGCATTGCTACTTGCCTCCAATACTGAAAGGTTTTCTCTGGTCTCTCCCTCTACTGGCAGTGATTGGGTCTTGATGCCGTCTTTTTCCAACAACCCACATAGTATCTTCCCATTATTGCCCCCGGCCGGAAAAACTGCCACGCTTTGCCCTCCCAAACGTTGAATACCCTTGGAAACATTGATGCCTCCCCCACCCGCATCAATGCGCATAGGTTTGCAACGCAATTTTTGTTCTGGTACCATATAGGCAACTTCGGTACTTTTGTCAAGTGCAGGATTTAGTGTTAGAGTTACGATTTTTGCAGGCATGTGACTTATTGTAATTGTTTGCAAAGAAACACTTGTTTTGCCGCTAAGGAACGAGTGAAATTATCCTGTCATTAAAATGAAAGCCAATTTGGACGAACTTACCTTAAAAATTGCCGCTGATTGGCTTGCCAAACGCGACCCAAAACTTGCCTTCACACTTGAAAAGCATGGTTATCCGCCACTTTGGGATCGTGAACCTGGTTTTGCCACTTTGGTTTACATCATCCTGGAGCAACAAGTTTCTCTTGCCTCCGCGCGGAGTGCTTTTCTACGGCTTAAAAACCATATAACCCATATCACTCCGTCTAATTTCTTGAAAATCAACGATGAACAACTTTTGCAAATAGGTTTCAGCCGACAAAAAAAAGCATATTCCAGAGGATTGGCCGAAGCCGTTTTGAGTGGCGAATTTGATTTTGAAATATTGGAACAAATGCCTGAGCATGTCTTACGGCCCTACATGAAAAGACTCAAAGGCATAGGCGACTGGACGGTAGATATTTACACACTTATGTCTTTGTTACGTCCGGATGTGCTTCCTAAAGGCGATATAGCACTTTATGAAAGTTTTCGAACGCTCCACGGGCTTGAGACGAGGCCCGATCATCATTTTTTTGAAGAAAACACCCAACATTGGCGACCTTGGCGAAGCGTAGGCGTTAGAATGCTCTGGCACTTTTACCTTTGCGAACGAGACAAAAAGACGAATAAACTCCCCCAAACCCATTGACCACATTTTTACCCGCCGAAGCCTTGGCGAAGGAGGGCTCACATTTTTACCCGCCTAAGCCTTGGCAAAGGAGGGACCACTTATATCACATGTCTAATTTCTTTAAGAACAAACGAGTCTGGATCACCGGTGCTTCATCCGGAATTGGCGAGGCCTTAGCGACGGCTTTTGCAGAATGCAGTGCACAAATTATCCTTTCTGGGCGCAATGAGGTGGAATTGAATCGCGTGAGCGCGGCTTGTTTGCAAGCGGGAGCAACTTCGGTACTTGTTCAACCACTTGATCTGGAAAGGCATGACCTTATCCCTTCTATCGTTGAATCCACGCTGAAAAAAGTAGGGAAAGTTGATATCTTAGTAAACAACGGCGGTATTTCACAACGTGCTCTTGCTAAAGACACCTCCCTTGAGGTGGATAAAAAACTTATGGCGGTCAACTATTTTGGCACTATCACGCTTACCAAAGCCCTCTTGCCCAATATGATAATGCATCAACTGGGCCATATCGTTACCATAACCAGCCTTACGGGGAAATTCGGTTCCCCATACCGGTCATCCTACGCTGCATCAAAGCACGCACTACACGGCTTTTTTGACAGCCTTCGCGCTGAATTGAATGATGCACACATTAAAATCACGCTCATTTGTCCGGGCTTTGTGCGTACCAATGTCAGTAAAAATGCATTAACCGGTAAAGGCACCATGCTTGGTACAATGGATGAAGCTACCGAGAAAGGTATGTCACCTAAAAGGTTGGCCCACAAGATCTTACATACCATAGAGAGCGGGAAGGAAGAGGCCCATTTTGGAGGAAAAGAAGTGTTGGGAGTTTACTTAAAGCGTTTCTTTCCTGGCTATTTTTCCAAAATTCTTCGCAAGGCTAAAGTTCGGTAGGGTTTAGTATGTTTCGATTTTAGCACTTTTCATAAGAATTTCTAATATCTCAATGTACCCGTGTAGTGGCAAATAATCGGCGAATACTGTAACGTCCGCTCCCTTTCCCAGCCAGCATTAACAAGCCTCCAATAATAGCAAAATTCTTCATAAACAGGATGCTGTCATAGCGCATCGCCAGCTTCGTATCACTATTCCAAAAATCATGGACTATCAGTGTCACTGGGACCCAATATATGAGCAGCATTACGGCCCCCAGTGTGGTTCGATAGCCGACTAATACCATTAGACCACCAAGGGTCAATAAAAAAATAGCCCCCAACAGTAGCAGATCCTGATTCCAAGTCAGTCCATTCTCGGTCATCACCTCTTTGGTTTTTCCGAAATACCAGGTGGAATCAATCGCCTCATAAATAAAAATTGCGGAAAGAAATATTCTCCCGATCAAGTCTATTACGTCGCGCATAATCAATCAACTGGGAACGCCCTCCCGTAGGTTTTGTTTAAAAAGAGTGCGAAGGTAAGATTTCAAGTCAGCCTTTCCGTACGCTGGGCTTTAAATAATCCGAAACGATATTCCAGGGCGTATGCCGCACGTATCCCTGAACTCTGTTCCGGGGCGTATCGTATCCCTGAACTCTGTTCCGGGACATATCCCACACGTGTCCCGGAACAGAGTTCCGGGATACAAAACGTGTCCCGGAACAGAGTTCCGGGATACAAAACGTGCCCCGGAACAGAGTTCCGGGGTACAAAAAAGCCCCCCTCCACGATAGGAGAGAGGCCATCCCAAAAACCGATTTTAAAGTATGATCTTGTAAAATCGATGTCTGAAGGTTGGTTGACTGGTTATTGGTTATCAGTTATTGGTTATCGGCAACTAATAACCGATAACCAATCAACCAATAACCAATCAACCAATCAACCAAT
>JBJXGO010000292.1:0-8754 GCA_046160345.1 Saprospiraceae bacterium | reverse complement strand
GCGGTTCCGCCCCCCTCCAATACCAATGGGGCTCGCCACTGAACTCAACGGCCAATCAGGTTTCAGGACTTGACTCTGGACTTTACGTCGTTACGATCACGCATTCTATTTCCCAGTGTACGGTAATCCGCTATTATCATATAAACCGTCAATACCCGACCCTGGTGGTCAGTACGGATCTTGTAAGCAACCCCAATTGTGCAATTTTGCCAACCGGTGCTATCGACCTTAAAGTTACGGGCGGTAACGACCCTTATGAGTACCTCTGGATCGGCCCGAACGGCTTTACGGCTACTACGCAAGACGTAAGCAATTTAATGCCCGGGTTTTACTCCGTGACGGTAACAGATTATAATGACACTATTAAAGTAAGAACCTTTACCCTAACGGCGCAATCGAACCTTAACATCACGAACGTAAACGAGACCTCTTTATATCCCAGCGGACATCAGGTGAGTGGTTTCACCATGTGTGATGGCGAGGCCTCTGTAGCGTTTATTCCAGGAATAGGCAGCAGCAATATTGTTTGGAGCAATGGCGTGACCGGCCCCAACACCAGCACGCTTTGCGGTGGCCCTTATTCGGTTACCATCACCGACGCGGTTGGTTGTTCCTCCGTATGGTCTGATGCCCTGACATTCCCGCCTGCTATTACCTCCACAACAGAAGCGGTAAGTGTGAGTTGCTTCGGCGATTGCAATGGCACGGCAAAAGTCTCTGTGGCAGGTGGTTTTGCACCCTACTCGGTTCGTTGGTCAACCGGTCAGGTTGATCCAAGTGTTTTTCCAAGCGGTTTCTCCCAAGCGGTGAACCTTTGCGGCGGAGAATACACGGTGACTATAACCGATAAAAACCTTGTGGAAACCATAACGACCGTCGTGGTGCCAGAGCCTGATGAAATTTTGGTGACATTCGCGGCTACCACGCCACGCAGTTTCAACGCTTGCGATGGCGAACTATTGATAACTGCTACTGGTGCTGTGGCGCCTATAACTTACGTTTGGTCAGGAAATTTTGGCCACACAGGCAACGGCGAACGTGCTGATAACCTTTGTTCCGGCGAATTTGTGGAATTCTACATCACTGACAACAATGGCTGCACAGCTTATGCTACAGATAGCGTACCATATCCAGAAGATGGTTGCTTCCGGGTAAGCCCCGTGATTACGCCTGGTCAACAAGACGGCAAAAACGACAATGTCCACATTACCTGCGTCGAAACGTCAATTAAGAACCACATTGAGATTTATAACCGTTGGGGTCAATTGGTGTTCGTGACGGACGGCTACACTAATGATGACGGCGATCGTGAACACAACTGGAATGGCCTTACCAAATCGGGCGCACCGCTTGCCGAAGGGGTGTACTATTATGTGCTAACCTACACTTACATTGATGATCAAGGCCAGGAACACGAAGAAGTACGCAAGGGCGCCATCAATTTACTTCAATAATTAAGTCAGCATGCCTAAGGAAGGGGTTGTGTCAAAAGTCAGCGTTCATCGATTATTTGACATAACCCCGTCCTGAGCAATCTCAATTCTTCTCAACATCTTTATCGCCAAAGCTCATTACCCAGCCAAAGTATAAACGGAGGCAGGGACAAAGGCAGGCAAAATCATCCACACCCGCCCACAGCACTGTCACCGTAATAACAATACGGCAAAAAGGCTTCGGCGAGTAAAAACTCGGTTTACAATGAAAAAGATACTCTTTACCCTTATTTTCGGTTTCAGCGCGCTGGCCGCTTTTGCTCAAGAACAAGCCATTTATTCCCAACAATATGCTTTCCCTGTCCTCATCAACCCTGGTTATACGGGGTTTGAAGACCAGCATCAGTTTATCGCCAACTATCGCAGCACCTGGACAACATTTCCGGAAAAACCCAGCACATACACGCTGATGTACAATGGCCCGGTAGGCGACAAACTAGCATTGGGAGGCTCCCTTTTTTCTGACAATGCAGGAAAAGTAAGCACTACCAAACTCCAGATCAACTACGCTTTCCGTTTTCAGATAAAAAAATTGAAGATAGGTCTTGGCCTGTCAACAGAGTTTCTAAATCGAAAAGCCGACGCAGCGTTGTTAAACGACCCGCTTGTAGAACGCAATGACGATGTGCTTGAAAGCCTTGTGGACGGCCAGCAAATTTTCGATGCTTCGGTAGGTGCGTATGCCATTCATGACGGCAAGCTTTTCTTTGGCCTCACGCTTCCTAACACGATCAGAACTCGCTTGGACGAAGCCCCTACGGCTGTAGAAGAAGAAACAAATAGTAAATTGTTTGAAAATTATATCTTCCAGATGGGATACAAATTTGATATGGCAGATCAAAATTTCAAACTTATTCCCAGCATTTCAATGCGTAAAATACGCGACACGCCTTATCAGATCGACCTGAACATTCAAGGGCGGTTCATTGACGAAAAACTTATTGCGGGACTTACCTTCCGTCCGGGAAACAGCGGCGCTGCTATTTGTATGCTTGGAACCAAAGTCAGCCAGTTTCAACTTTTTTACTCTTACGACCTTTCCTTGTCCAACTTCCAGCGCTATACAGGTGGCTCTCACGAGTTGAGCGTAGCCTATACGATCAATCGCAAACCCAAATTGGTATCGGCCAGTCCTGCTGCGTCAGATCCAATTAAGAAATAAAACTCAAGCAACTTGTTTGTGTAAAGAATAGATGTCTTTAACAATTGGTTTTTGGGATGGCCTCTCTGCGAAAAGTCGCACGGGAGGCTTTTTTCATAGCAAATAAAAATACTCATCTATGGCCAAAGCCCCCCCTGATACTATTTCTGCCTATATTGCAACGTTCCCCACCGAAACCCAGGAAATTTTAGAACAAGTGCGCACAACCATCCAAAAGGCGGCACCCGAGGCAACTGAAGCCATTAAATATGCTATTCCGACCTTTGTTCTGAAGGGAAAGAATTTGGTGCATTTTGCCGCTTTTAAAAACCACATTGGCTTTTACGCCACGCCTGCGGGCCAGGAAGCATTCCAGGAAGAACTTTCTGGCTATAAATCTGGAAAAGGCTCTGTTCAGTTTCCGATCGAAGAACCTATGCCTTTGGATTTGATCGCCAGAATTGTAAAATTTAGGGTGGAAGAGCACTTGGAGAAACCAGGAAAAAAGAAATAGCCAGAATGCCCAGGTTTAATAATTCTACGCCCTTAAGCCCTGATCAAGCCCTCCAAAAAATGGAGCGTTTTTGCGCCTACCGGGAGCGTTGCCCAAAAGAAGTGCGCAGCAAATTGGCGGAATACGGCTTGTTGCAGGCTGATGCAGATCAGATTTTTCAAGTACTTCGGGAAGACAACTTTTTCAACGAAGAACGTTTTGCCATGGCTTTTGCCAGGGGAAAATTCCGCTACAACAATTGGGGCCGTGTCCGTATTCGCCAGGAGCTTCGGAAGCGCGACATATCACCGGCGTTAGTGAACCAAGCCCTCGATTCGATTGACCAAACCGAATACGAAACTTTGCTCCAAACACTTCTGCATAAAAAACGTCAGCAATACGCCAACGACAACAACCTCCGCGAAAAAACGGCTGCCTCGCTCATTCGGGCTGGATTTGAGATGGAATTGGTCTTTAAGTTTTTGTGAGGCGGCAGGGCTTGTGTGGTGGAACAAAGCTTCATTAACTTTGCAGTCCGATCTTTGTTTAGAATTAAAATTTTTTCTAAACCGCCACAGCACAGCTTCCCAACACATTGGAAATCAAGGGTAAAATACTCTGCGGCATTGCCGGCATTTTTTTGTTCGACCTTTTGGGCATACCATTTGGCGGGCTGATCGGTTTTTTTGTGGGATCATGGCTGGGGCATTATTTTTTTGACCAGCCGAAGGAAAAAGAAAACTCTGACAGTGAGTTCAAGGCCTATCAGCGGCGGCAGGGAGAGTTTGTTTTTCACGTTTTCAGACTTTGCGCCAAACTCGCCAAAGCCGACGGCCCTATTAACGAGCGCGAAGTGTCGCACATGGAAAGCCTGATGCGCCACCAATTTCGAATGAACGAAAGGGGCCGTCTTCAAGCCGTTAAAATCTGGAAGAACGCAAAGGAATCCAACGATACTTTTGACCAATATGCCCGCGCATTTTTTGAAGGATTCGGGCGTGACCGACACCATGTATTGAACATGCTCGACCTGCTTTTTGCCACCGCTGCTGCTGATGGCGGACTGCACCCAAGAGAGGAGGAATTGTTGTTACGAGCGGCAGGAATTTTTCAGGTGGGCCGACTCCAATATGATCGCATCAAATCCCGTTTTTACACCACGCATAACCGCAGTGGCGGGCAGCAAAGGCAACGGTGGGATCCCCTGGACCCACATTATGCTATCCTGGGCGCGGAAACAAAAGACAGTCTTGACATTATCAAGAAAAAATATCGAGCCCTGGCTATGCAATGGCATCCGGATAAAATGGCCGCCAAGGGGCTTTCGGCGGAGGCGCTCCGCCATGCCAAGGAAAAATTTCAGCAAATCAATGAAGCTTACGAAAGGATCACGGAGGCGAGGAAAAGGTGAATTAGCAAATTCATCTTTTCGCTTTGAGTGCTTTTGCTACGGCCTTTCCGGCATCAATTCGGCCATATCCGTAATATATACTGTGTTTTTTTGCATCATATTTTCCAGCTTCCTTATCAATACGGAGGCAGGAATATCTTATGAGTTGTTTCACCCTTTTTTGACTGAGCGCCGGGTTGGCGGCTAATATCAGTGCCACCACACCTGCCATACCTGGGCATGCGCCGGAAGTACCGCCAAAGGAATTGGTATAATCGCCTTCAGAGTCGCCAGGCTTCCCAAGCCGGTCGGTGGTACGAAGCCCCTCACTGGTAGGAGCAGGGTGTTCTAAGGTAACGGACTCGAAATCGTTGCTTGGGAAACAAACCCAAATAGCCTTGCCGAAGTCAGAATACACGCTGCGTTTGCCTGAATCATTGCAGGCCGCCACAGCGATAACGCCTTCAAAACTGCAGTAACCATCATTCATCACGTCTTCGTTTCCATTGCCTGCCGCAAAAAGGATGACGCAACCCAGGCCATTCCGGCCTTTTCGCAGTGCATAGTTCAAGGCAAGTCTTGTGCTGTCGGGCAAAACGGTCACCCGGAAGTGTCGGGGATCGTCGGCTTTCCACCAGTCGCCATCAGCAGGCCCCCAGGAACAGGAGATCACATCTGCGCCGTGATCGGCGGCCCAAACGAATGCGTTAGCCTCAGACATGCTTCCCAGGCCGCTACGCAAGCGGATGGGCATTAGGTTGGCTTCAGGAGCAGTACCGCTTGCGCCGTTCTCCAGCCCTGCAGCGCAAGCCATACCCGCACAAGGAGTGCCATGCGAATCCTTTTCTGCTTTGGGCCTGGGGTCTTCATTGCCCTCGGTCGCGTCGAAGGGATGAACAATACGGCCGGAAAATTCGGGATGGTTTATTTCTACCCCATCGTCAATGACAGCGACGGTGATATTTTTCCCTTTGGTGATCTCCCATGCTTTTTCAATATTCACATGGTTATCGATGTCTTGTCCTTTGATTCTGGTTTTGCCAAGATGCCACTGGAGCGGATGTGGCGGAGTTTTGAAGCGCCTTTCCTGCACCAGTTCAGGGTGACAATATTCTACACTTTTTTCCTTCAATATTTGCTCTGCAATACCAAACACTTTCAAACCAGTACCTTCTTCGGCTTGCACAAAATATGCGTTGGCAGCAAAGGAGAGTTTGCTTTTGACGGTCAAACTGTAGCGGTTCAAGATTGACAAACAATCGGGTTCGCTCACTTTGTCATGAAATTTCACAAAGAAATTTTCGGTATAAAGCATCACTTCGCCGCTTTCAGCATCCTGCAATACACGCCCGGCAAAGCGAATATCATCTTCTTGTTTTAGTGCTGCCCTGGCCTCATCGCGCTGAGCTGTGGGATTGCCCGTAGATTCGAGGCCGAGGTCTTTGCTGGAATCAGCTAAACGGCGTACGGTAACACCTGCCTCCGGAAATGCGGCTACCTCGGTATTTCCCTGCATGAGGTTCTGGCTTCGAGGAGTCAGGGAAACGTCTTCAAGTTTTTTGTTTTTAGCTGTACGAATGGCGACCAGATCGGGGCTTTCAACCAACTGGATGGATTTGCCCTTTTTGCCGCCGAATTTGACTTTATACATGTGGTGGTGGGCTATTTGGTTAAGTCAAGTATTGTCAACAAAGTTAGGGTAAATTACGGCTCGAGGCGTAAGTACTTTCTACTTTTCGACTGAATTGCTCATACACCTCCACAGGGATTTTATGGCGCATGGAAAGTAGGAACTGCTTGAGCTTGAGGTATTCGCCCTCGGTAAGCACATCGTCCTCCATAAACGCACCAAAGAGTTCAAGGAAATTTTCGCTGATGCTGCGTGCGAATTCGATTCGTTTCACCATGTCCTCCACAAAAGCTAAAAAATAAAGCCCTTCGGTATAGCCAAGTTTTCGGCGTAGTACCAGATCATCCACCTCTCGTTTTATTTCTTCAAGGCGACGTGACGCCGTTTCTCCGCTAATTTGTTGATTTTCAAAGTTTTGAAAAATTTGTCGTGCCCGATCCCCATAGCGCCTGATAAGTTGTTCGCGGCGACGGAATACCATATATCCCACCAGGGCAGTGAGCAGTGCAGTGGTGCCAACCATGGTTATTTCAACAAAATAACCTGTTTTGTGCAACAGTTCAACGAACTGAGCAAAAAAACTGGAACCAGCTTCCAAACCTTCGTTTCTGATGGAATAATCAATTTGATCGAAATCTTTTTCAGTAAGCGGGTTAGAGGGCCGCAAGGCATTAAGGTGGCTTATTACTGCCATTTTGTATTTGCCGCGATCAGCTTCCATATACAAAGGGCGGATATTTGACCCTTGGCCCATTTGATGCCCGTCAGTATAGTTTTTTCGAAGTAATTGATTGGTTTTCAAGAAATAAAAAATGAACCGCTGCATCTGTGCCGTATCATGGAGCGCGGCAAGTCTGACGGGGTCCTTTTCTGCCCCCCGCTTTTGCAACAACAGCCAGGCTACCAAATCCCGGGGGCTTATTTCCAAAAGAAACCGATCGCCCAGGCGCTTGAAATGTTCGCCATTAAACTCGACAACAGAACCTGGGCCGTAGTGTGTGATTGAAATAAGATAGCAATTATCCGGCAGCCCTACCATATCGCCGCCCACTTCTGCTACTGGTTTTTTAGCGCTCAGCGCTTCCCAGAGCGCTGGGCCAAAAAATGTTTCGGGGTTAATTTTGTCAAAATTATCAATGACTACTGTAAACTTCATTTCGGGGTTATTACGGCAGCGCTCCCAAAAGAGCAACAGTTCTCCGGGATAAAACTTGCCTTTTTCATCCACCTGCCCAATATACTTTTTATGATATTCCACATCAAACCACGGAGCACAGTCAATTTGCAAAACCCGCTCATAACTTCCTGCCAGCAAATTGGCTATCCGTTTGGCCTGTTTGGTAGAACCCACTCCCGTCACGCCCGAAACCACGATTCGGTGTAAGGGCGCCGAGGCCGCTGCAAGGGCAAGTTTTTTAAATGAAACCCATTCGATGTTCGTAGAGGAGGGTTGCATTACCAGATCAAATGCGGTGCTGTCGCCAGACTTGAAGGGCAGACCATGTATTTGACAATACAATGCCTGCAACGAATCCGGAACCTCGGCAATGAGCGTGGCGGGCTGTTGGATTATCTGAGCAGACGCTGCCCAAAGTGGGTCAGGCCAGTTGCGCGAGCCGAGCCAAAGGAGCAGTAAGAAGACTGGCACCCCTAACCAGAGTATGCGTGAAAGTGAAAGCCGGGAGGACAATAGATTAACGGTTAGTGCAAGGCGAAGGTAGAAATATCGTGCAAAAACCGTCAATCATTCCATTAAAAAGGAACTATTATCAGTACATTGCAAGGCAATTTAGAAGTCTGTTCATGGATGTTTTATTTTTAAGTGAATGGTTATTGCCTTTCGTCCCCGGGAAGCCCTGCTGCGATTCTGCCGTGACCACCCCGTCGCTGGGGAGTATCACGGATTCTATCACGTACTCTATTTCGGTGGAGGCCAACTCCATCCTCATCAAAGTCAACCAGGTCGGCTCGCTGACGGAGACCACCAATGCGGTAACCCTAGCCAACCGCCACGCCTGCACCTCGGTCATCAGCTACCGCTCCGGCGAAATGGAGGATACCTTCATCGCCGACCTTTCAGTTGCCCTGAACACGGACCAGATCAAAACCAGCTCAGCTTTGCGCTCCGACCGAGTGGCGAAGTACCACCAACTCCTCCGTATCGAAGAAGAGCTCGGCGACGCGGCGGTGTATTTTGGCCGGGCGATTTTTGGGCTGTGACGACTATCGTCCAACCATGATCTTTTTGCTCGCAATGATTTCGTTCCCTTGGCTAATGATTGCAAAGTAGAAGCCCGGCAAGAGTGCAGAGAGGTCTATCCTTGCATCCAGCGATGATATTTTTACGCGCTTAATAAAACCCCCTGAGGCTGAGACCAGATCGAGAAGAACATCCTTCCCAAGCGCAAAATCGGATGGAAATTTCACATTCAGATAGCCATTGCTTGGGTTTGGATAAAAAAGGATGTCTTTCCCTTTTAGAAAAACGGCCTCCTCTATGCCTGTGATATAGTTGATCTCACCGCAGCCGGGCTGGAGGCAACCGAGCGAATCGAGTTTCAAAACCCAATTGTGCGATTCCAGCACCCCTGTCATATTGTTGATAAG
>JBJXGO010000291.1:0-33552 GCA_046160345.1 Saprospiraceae bacterium | reverse complement strand
AGGCATTTTTGAGTGTCGGCCACGCGCTTGGAAGGCGGGGCTTGGTTGCCCAGGAAAAAGTCCTTGAGCGGCGCCATGCCCGAGTTGATGAACATGAGCGTGGGGTCGCTCTTGGCCACCATGGGCGCGGAGGGGATGATTTTATGGCCTTTGGAAGCGAAAAAATCGAGGAATTGGCGGCGGATGTCGCGGGATGTCATGCTTGTTTAGAGATAGGATGGTCAAAGGAGGGGCAAAAATACCGCGTTTTTGTTCAAAATCTGGGTGGTCTACGGCAGGTATTTGACAATTATGCTCGGAATGGGGTAAAACATGAAGGAATCTAAAAAAAATCTAAAAAACAAAGTTGAAAATCTAAAATTTTTAGAATTGCTAAAATAGCCAAATGGTTTATATGATTGATTATCAAAGACTTATAAAATCTTTATTTGATTGGTACATGTCTTGCGTTAAGATTGGCATCCTTAGTTCATGGATGCACAGTTTCAAAAATCATTAAATCATCTTAACTTATGAACAACATGCCTATTCACAACCACGCTCCACCAGACTTCTCTAAATCCAAATTAATCTTTCAACTTATTAACTTTCATACCATGTTAAGCACGATACACAATCATTCCCCACCAATCTCTGAAAGCTTCAAAACCTAATGGCAAACGTTACACCGCCTCGTTTACTTTTCACACATTGTCAACCTTCTAAATTTTATGTATTATGTTCGTCGTAATTTCCATTGCAGCCATTGTTTTTTTGATCATGCTTTTTGGGTCAAATACAAGCAACAACACCTCTCAGGAGAAAAACCACTCCAACAAGCAGACACATGTTCCGGTATATATGTCCAGCCCCAATATATCTCCAGACAAACGGCACTATTGGGATGCCTATCGCCAAGATTGGGTGCGGCACTACACCTTTGGAGATGTTTTGCTGTTTCTCGTTTTAGGTTTTATCGCTGGTGCCGGGTTGCTTTACTATTTTGGTTTTATCCATTGATTGCATCTTGGTTTTGTGTTTTAAATCATTCTCCTCCACACAGCTTTAGAAGCGCCTGACCTGAACTGGCACAAGCATTAGTAAGCTTTGTGCCAGTTCAGGTTGGGCGTTTTCATTGGTATAGACTAATTGTGCAATCAGGCTCTCTAAATTAATTTTGGTAGAATAAAATAGTGTCGTAAACGATTTTGGCACGATGAGAAGGAATATATTTTTAGAAAAAAATCTAATTTTTTTAGATTTTTTCGTGATATTCTTATGTTTATGTTAAAATGATTTTACAAAAATCATTCACAATCAATTATTTACAACTTTGGTATATTTTTTTATATAAGATAAGGAATGGTCCAAATTCATTTTGGACCTCTAAATTTTTTTTAATCGCTCATGAAAAATTTTAACATTCTAAACGCTCCCGTCCATGACCACAAACATCCACCAGCCCCCTTCAACACTTTACGAACAACGACGTAAAGAGACCAAGGCACTTGGAGCGTATCTCCATGCTACAGAGTTTACATTCCTGCGTGACAATTGCAACGGCCTTACAAAAAGTGCCATGCCTTTCGAATTAACATCCAAAAAAATCAGTGGCCTCCCTTTAAGAGGCTATTTTTTTCGGAATTTGTTCGATATGGTGCAAGCAATCAGCCCCAGCAAGGACGAATCAAAGAAATTACTCTTCAGCACCCAGTTGCCCTTTATTGCCGAAACACTCATTACCATACAATATTATTCCAATCAGATTTTAGACAATAAAGGCGGCGTAGTTACTAAGTCTCGCATTGACGAAAACCTGAACAGCAAGGAGAATTTGGAGCCGGCGCTTTACGATTACATCTGGCAGCGTGTTTTTCTAAAGGATGAAGAGCGTTGCGATTTACTCAGGGGAGTAAATCAGATACTGCGATTGGGGGCTATCGGTCAGGTGATGGAAGACAAGTACACAACATACGACAGTTGGGTCAGTAGCATTGAACAAAAGGTGCTGTCTGAGGGAATAGAAAATTATTTTGATCGAGAAATTCTTGATTTCTTGGAGGAGACTATATCCGAATATGTTTCCATTCAGGAAGATCATCGTTATTTTCTGCGTACATACCTCGTGAAAATTTATCTCAGAAACGCTCCGCTATTCGAAATACTCACACAATATGTAGTTAAGCATTCTGAACTAGATAAGCATGACCAAACCAGGCTTCGCAAATTCGCTATACTCGTTGGTTTGTTGCTCCCAATTGTAAATGATATTAACGACTTAGTACCTTCTAACCGAAAACTTTCAACTGAGCAAAAAACAAATAATGATGCTTTTGCTGACTTGCGCAATAATACGCTCACCTTACCCATGATAATCCACCTGATGACGGTGAAAAACAGCCTTATGGAAGGACTACTGCGTGAGGGAGTGACAGACTTAAGCCTCGTGCCGGAGGAGGCTTTGCTCGAAGAATTGACGCAGCATCACTCTGTTTTCAAAGCTATGTCCATCGCTAAAGACATCCAGAAAAAAGCAGCTACCTACTTACCCTTGGAATCCGGATTACCTCGCGATATGTTTTTGGATATGCTTCGAATCGCAGAAAATAACAAATACTTCAAACACTTTTATAACAAAATGCAGGATTATAAAGCATACAAAAAGCTTCGCCGGGAAAACAAAACCTTATCGGCCATTGGCAATTGCCAAGAAGCTCCTACCTTAGTCCCGGCCTAACCAGAAAATTCCCCATCAAAATAGAGCAATTACAGCGGGGCGGCCTTAAAACCACCCCGCTGCTATTTTATAAATAAGCGTCTAGAGCAAATTATGGAAACAAACAACAGTTCTCAGCCCCCTCTAAGCAAAAGCAGACAAATACTTGCTTTTCCCAATATTAATGACCTCTACCACTTACTGATGGACCGTGTCCATCACTTGCTGTGGCGGTACTATATGGAAGATAAAGATTTTTTTATCTTCATCTTCGCACTCTCCCGAGATCACAAAGAAGGCGAATGGAAAGAAATCAAGAGCTTTGAAGGGGTGCAGTTAATCAATGCAGGCATCCGCAGGTTGCGTGAACTTTTTGAGGGAGACAACAAAGACAAAAGGGTGTTTGAGTTAGATGCCGCCTGGGACACACTTGAGGAAGAGAAGATTCCTGTAGAAGATACCATTGTAGGTAATAAACTATTTGCGGATTTTGACGAAGAGGGCTATGGTTTTGATGATATCGAGAAGTTTGCTGGAAAAACATTGAGCAATTATTTCGAATCTTTTGATTTAGAGACCGCAAATGCCTTGCACAAGGCAGAACATGCTATCCTAAAGCATCACATTAAGGAAGAAAATTTTGGCAAATATCGTTACCTGTCCCTACCCTTAATTCAATTCAACGAATTGGACGGTGTGGTTCACATTATTTATCACGAAAGCGACGAAAAGGTTTTTTTTCAGCCCAACGAAAAAGATAGAGGCAAGCTAACAACACTTCGAGAAAGGCGTGTTGGAAACCTGATCAAAGGTATTTCCAACGAGTATGAGGGGATGATTCTCGACTCCGATAACGTTGACTTTACACACCGGGAACGAACGCTGGAACATGCTTTCGAAGAAAATTCGGTTACTTCAAAAAACCCCTTGCTTCAAAAACTTGAGTACACCGAGTATTACAAAAGGTACAAGGCCTATTTCCTCAGGCGTTTCCAGCAAAGTCGCGAGGTTCCCTATCTCCTCAAGGAACCCTTCCATCAGGTAGCCATTCTTCGCATACTTATTGACTCCTACGCCCATAACATCAGCGCACACAGCCTTTCTTACTTACAATGGATATTTCGACGACGTGCCTATTTACCTCAAATCAAAGCAGGCCAAAACCCCAGTTTTTTATCAGACGCAAACGCTACAAGTCCGTTGCTGCTGGAGCAAGACGCCAACTTTGACCGAGAGATACACTCCCTTTTGCGGATGCTTTGGGAAAAAGGGGCCTATTGGAGCGGGTTGATTCGTGATTTTCAGTTTGGGGGTAAAATCAGTAGCCTTTATAGCGTTCTATGGTACGACTTCATCAACAACCCTTTCTATCTCGGATCCATCGCCGCCTCAGAGGGGATTCAGCGCATCAACCTGCACATCACCGTGTTTAAAGCAGAGGAAAACAAACAAGAGGTGCATTTCAAAAAGCGAGTAATTGCCGATGGTGTATTTGCGAAGATTGACCTTAACGATCCCTATGGAGACTATGACCCTACTAAAGATGACAAGGGACTGATTAGTCGCTTTGTCCATCAGGGAGATGCATTTAAAAAACTGGAACCCCTGCTCAAAAAATATCGCGCTTTTTTCCCTGGCGGAGTGGTGGGTAAGCACGCTTTTTTCACCATTCTTGAAAACGAGATCCGCAATGTAAAACACTACGCTGGTGCATTAGAAGAAATGCGTAAAAACGGTCTCACGCTGAACCTCACGATTGAAGAAGATACTTATCACACCCAAGGAGAGCCGCAAGTGCAAACTGGAAGAGCGGAATACTATAAAATGGGTGTTTTTATCAGACAAACCACCTATATCAAGACTCAAGTGGAAGAGTCCATGAAAAGCCTCGATGACGACATCATAAAAGCATCGCCCGAAGCAAACACATACAGCACTCAATTGGGTGGCCTTTTTCAGAACAAAATATGCGCCGCCATGCTAATGAACAATACTTTTGGCAGTGTACAAAATAAAAATGGTAGTCGGTACGAGCGCTTTTTTCCTTGGGTCAAGCTAGGTATCATCCCTGAACAATCCCTGCAAAAAGACGATCTTATTGAAATGATCGAGACATCGGCCCGGAAATATTTTTGGGCAGAAAAAAAGAAACCAGAATTTCAAGCAGCCCGTGAAACCTTTGACGAACATTTCAAAGCAAGCCAGGGCAAGCCAGTTTATTTCCTTAAAATATTTCACCTCTGGAAAGGCGAAGATGTTTTGCCCATCCCCTTGGGTTTCAATATAGATGAATCAATAGAAAATCCCTCTCGGTTCCGTTTTCTTACTTTGCCCGAAAACGAATGGGAGCAATACCTGAAAATTCGCGCATTGGGGATCTATCGTATCCTTCGGCGTAGCCCGAAAGACCACATAGTGGCATCGTCCTTTGAAGATTGGGAAAAGGACAAAGCGCAGTCGGTATTAGCTTATAACGAATGGTTGAAAATTTGGAAAGGCTCCCAACCTGAGTTGATTCGATTTATCGAAGCTAAAGGCAGAAGTGGGGAGGTCATCATAGATGAAAAAACCGGGATGAAATCTCCGTGCATCAGCCAAATGGAGTGGACCGGCAAGCAGTGCAGATTCAGACCTTCGAGCCAGATGACCTCAGAAGAAGACATGCCCTGGCGCGACATCGTGATCCGTCATGGCGGTAGCGGAGAAAAAATCGGCATTGGCAGCAAAGAACTACGGTATAGGACACATGGCATATTGGGAACTTACTTCATGGGCGGTGAAGAGTTTGGCTCCTCCCCAATGAGCGACGACAAAGCCTGCGAGCTACTGGAGCTGCTCACCACGCGCATCGGTTTTTTTGACCGTCGTATTAAGGAGCGATTCAATGGCTTTGACCCAGAAAAACTCACCGAGCAACTTCGATGTAGTGCCTTCGATGAATCAGCAGAAGATTGGAAGCGTGAACAAGAGGCCGGTTTGATGCGATACAATTTCTTGATCATTCACCACTCTTTTTTTAAGGACCAAATGGAGAAGACCGGCATCAAAAGTATTGGTGAGTTTATCCAAAAAGAAATTGCTGGCGGCAAGCCTGTGCCTGAGAACTTTGTGCTGGTGCTCACCTCTGGAATGGGACGTGATTTTTGGTGGAAAGAACTTCAAACATATGACAGGGAGCATAGCAAAGAACTTGCACCTGGCCAGATACGCAGCACTTCATTTGTTACTTTCCGCCCCATCGAATCACTCATCTCCACGATCGAGAATGCTGTGACCATGGGCGACGACATTGAATTGAAGTATCGTTTGGTCAAAACTTTTTTTGGCTCATAACACGTATCCTGTCGGGAAGGAAATTGAGAGGAACCGTTTACCGACCAATTTCTAATCAAACCAACCTATAATAACAAAATGAGTGCAACCTCTACCCCCCGTCGCAATTTATTCGTCGTCTGGCACTGGATTGATGAGCATCATAACAAAAGTATCCCTGTTGAAGGTGATAGTAATGCCTATTTATATTGTTGGAGTGATAAAATGACGGGAGATGAATTGGAAGACCAATTGTCAAAAACAGCCAAGCCCGACGCGCAGAACATCCTTCTTCTTCATGAAAAAGAAGCAAACCCTCATTTCAAAGCACAAGACGCGACCAGAGAACGCTGGGGCAAATTGAATTATCAATTCCAGCGAACCTTCAAATTTTCCAAGGGAGAGGATTTTATTTACCACCGTTATAAAGACAAAACCGGGCTGCTTTTGAGTAATGGGTATTTGACAAGCCCTAATGGAATGTACCCCGAAATGCGGTCTGTTCTAAATAACAAGGGTGATAGCGTACTACCCCATTACTTCAACGAGGTCTGGGATTTTTATGCCGTCTCTGCCAAGTTCCACGTTTTCGATCTGAAAGAAAATCTGTTCATTTATCTATCAGGGCAGCAACTGGCAACTTATAGTTATGCACTGCCTCAATTGGGAAACCAAGGTGTTCACTTCTTGAAAACTCGCCACCGAACCTTCACAGCCCTTGAAAGCGAGTTTGAAAAAGACAGCCTTGCAAATGCAAAGCCCTATTACACCGCCCTCAAAAACCATTTGGACACGACCCCCCTCAACACCAATGGCTACCTCCACGCTACAGGCCAGCACTTCCGCAACTTATTGGGCGCCATGCCTGGAAACATTCATTGAGCGCCCAGATGGACATCTTATACTTAGCCACCAATACTACAGTGCCCGAATGGTTTGCTCAGATCGCAGAGCCACAGGGTCTGTGTCTAATACCATACTCAGCGAAGAAGACCGACTTGACAAAAGCCGAAGCGGTGCTGTTGTTCAGCCCATTTCATGTGCAGGAGCAGTACCTTTCGCCCGATGTAGTATGGAAAAAATATTGCCAAGAGGAGTACCCAAACCTGAAAATCGTGACCGCCAGCTTTGCCGTGCAACCTGCTGAAAACTGCCTCGAATTGTCAGCTTTGCCCGAGAACCTGGCTGCTTTTTTTGAAACAGCTTTGCCCGCCAAAACCGAACCTGATTGGCAGCCCGCTGACACAGGCGGCTTAAACATGATGGATGTGCTGCGACGGTTTTTCAATGGACATGGCACAGAGAGTTTGATGAAGGAGTTTGGCATCTTGTACCGCCCTGCCCACGACATCCGGGTTCATATACAACTAGGTACACCGCACGAAACGATACGTGACTTGTACCTAAGAGATGGGAATCTAGTGCAAAGGTGGAAGGCCTTTTTGAGCCGGTGGAACCGCTATTTTCCAATGTTCGAAGGGTTGCCTTTCTACCCAAAATTTCAAGAAGTAGCACTTTTAATCGAAAAAACGGATTCTTTTTTTCAAAAAAACAGCGATGATTTAGATTTGTATGCCCAAATAGGTTGTGATGAGGCGATCGAAGCCATCAGGACAAACTTAAAATCCATCATCCCTTATGTTGACGGAGTTAACTGATACGCACCGGAACAAAATACTGATCGTAGATGATCAGGTTGAGTTCCACATTGATATCCGTAAGTCGGCGCCATTTCGGCAGCACTATGACTTTGGGCGAGCAGACGATGTGCCACAACTTATGCAGGTACTAGCCTCAGGCGAGCAATTCGACCTCGTGCTGCTCGACTTGGTATTTGATGAGGTAAGCGGCGAAAAAGTCGGCCTTACGCTCATTCCCACTATCAAAGACTACCTTCCCAATGTTCCCATCATCGTCGCCACTAACCATGGCGGAGATGTAAGCGTAATCGTTCAAGCCACCAAACTCGGTGCCGACGACTTTTTATACAAGTCTGATTATGACCCAATTTTTTGGGAAAAAAAGATCAGCGAAATCATCAAAAAGCGGGGTCTCGAAGAAAGAAATCAAACCCTTGAACGAGAGCTGCGAACCACCCAAGCACGATTGCGAGAGGTTGATTACGAACAGCCTCCCGGCATGCCCTTTATCGGCGTTTCCAAAAAAATCGAAGGCATTCGGAAAATGCTCAAAGCAGTTGCCAACGAGCCGGACATGAAAGTGCTGATATTGGGAGAGACGGGTGTAGGCAAAGGTGTGGCCGCCCAATTCTTGCACTACAACAACCATGCTCGCCGGGACAAGCCTTTCGAAGAAATCCACATCTCTACCATCTCGGCAAGCCTGCTCGAAAGCACCCTGTTTGGAGCCATGAAGGGCACCTATACAGGCGCTGTGACCGACCAGAAAGGCCGCCTTGAAATGGCGAATGGTGGTACTGTGTTCCTTGACGAAATTGGCGAACTAACTTCTGAAAATCAGATCAAACTGCTCCAATTCCTTCAAAGTAAGACCATACGTCCCATTGGAGGCAGCAAAGACATTTTACTAGATGTACAGATTGTTACCGCTACCAACAAAGTGTTGCGAGATGAAGTGGCAAAGGGTAATTTCCGGGAGGATCTTTACCAGAGGATCAATGTGTTCCAAATAGAGGTGCCACCCCTGCGCGAGCGGCGTGATGATATTGAGCCGCTACTACTCTATTTTTTGAAAAAAACGAGTATCGCCGAATTAGACGGGCTGCTAGACCCGGCCGTGAAACGCATCCTCATAGAGGAATGCCCATGGCCTGGAAACGTGCGCCAATTAGAAAACACGCTCAAACGAATGAACGCCCATCGCTTGGTCTACGGCATCGATCATATCACCATGGAGTGTGTGCCAAGCGAAATTTTCGATTCGCCAGCCTATGCAGGCCCTATTTCGAGTGCCGCGCAAACCGTGACACCGGGCCGTTCAACATCAAACTCAGAACGCCCTATCAAGGAGAAAAATGCCCGGAATGTATTAGAAGAGATCGAACACCTGCTGGAAAAGAAAAACGGCGTGAAAAACGATGTGGCGACAGCATTGGGCTTGAGCACTTCTACCCTCGTGCAGTACCGCATCAAGGAGCTTCACAAAAAGTACCCGCACCTTATCACCATTGCCGACTTTCCAGAAATACGAAAGCACTACTACAAACTTTTTAACTAACCCTCCCCCGCCGCCCGCCATGCGGAAACTTCTTTTTTACACGCTTGACGGCCAATTTGCGCCCGTCCCACTCGCTATTGCAGCTTCAGGTGCAATCGAAAATGACCAACATAGTCGTTGGCTTAATTTATCAGAAAAAGTTGCGGTGGTGGCCAAAAGCTGCGGCTTTGAACGCGACAAACAGCCTCATGTAGTAGCGGATGACAAAACAGCCTTCAGCCCCGCGCTCATTGTTTTATTCTTGCCCAGTGCTGCGCTAGGCCAAGCTGCTTTTTTCGACGAGCTACCAGACTCCTGCATTCGACCCATTCGCACGCTCAAAGACCGGGATCGGGAAATGGATATGCGCTACCAGCCTGTTGTCACTATTTCCATACCCGATATCATGGATCTTTACTCAGAGACCCAGAACCTGGAAAGACACGAGAAGGGAGCGAAAAAATATTTTTTCGACCTCCGCCCGGATGCGCGGTTCAAGTTCCTCGATTCCAGTATTTGGCACCGATATGTGCCGCTGAGCCTCCGCAACCCGGAGGACAGCTT
This sequence comes from Saprospiraceae bacterium, assembly GCA_046160345.1. Lineage (GTDB taxonomy): Bacteria > Bacteroidota > Bacteroidia > Chitinophagales > Saprospiraceae > M3007. The sequence goes on along the minus strand of JBJXGO010000291.1, from coordinate 23,804 downwards.
CGAGGGGATGCTTCGTGAAGTTTTGTTGGAGATAAGCCATCATTGGAACGATGGGCTTTACCGAACGAACGCGGCCATTGCTACCCTCGAATTTCAGCTGCGGATGCTGCAACACTCCTACATAGCCAAGACGGGCATTGGGGGCCACGCCGTGGCTGTAAAGCCGTTCAAGTTCCACTCTGAAACCTGGATGAAGCGGAAAGCGGCAGAAGAAATCGAGTTTTTTACCGACCCTGTTTGGGAGGGCGGCGACCTCATAGGTCAATTGCGGTGGCGTACGCTTATCGTGGATGACTATGCAGAGCGAAAAATCTCATGCGTAGAGGGGAGTGACTGCAAGACAAACAAAAGAGACCTAATCATTCGCCCTATAAAGTATATCTATGACGCCAAATTAAAAAAAACAGATTGTAGAGTACCTGCTAACTCAAGGGGCTTGAAGAAAATAATAGGCGACAGGTTTTTAACCGACTCGGCAGATGATAAGCCAGATGACTCCCTACTCTCCAATGCAAAGAAAAGATTGCGTAGCACGGCCTACGATATTATATTCCTAGACTATCTGCTCGATTACCATGGCGAAGGCGACGGCCAACGCGAATACGGCCACGATCTCATGCTCGAATTGATTCACAACGACCGTGAAATTTCTTCTGACGGATCACACAGCTTCTTCCGGCGAGATTACATGGGGCGCTACTGGATCTTCCCTGTATCCTCGTTTCCTTTTGCTTTTCCTGATAAACTCAACCAGTTAGGAATCAGCCATTTACACGAGATATGGCACCTAAGCAGCGGCGGCGACCCAATCGCTACTCCCCAACTCTTCGCATACTATCTTTATCGTTTTATGAAACAAAAGGTTGCCAAGTACTTCCTTTACCCGGAAGCGCTTCGGCGTTTTTTGAACGAGGCACCAGTAAATACAAAAGGGAGCAACAACAGAAAATTCTGGACAGAATTCCTACTAACGGCTGTCAAAGCACGCCGTGAACAAGACTCCCTTTTGGACAAGTATGGATTTGATGGCAGTTCATCCCCATTCATCCAGTCCATCAAAGACTTGATTGGTAGCCAAAAAAAGTTAAAGGAGATACTAAGTTCAATAGAAAAAATCTTGAATTTACTTTCTTGTGACACCCCACCACTTATAGGTGTTTTTGAAGAAAAATGTCTCGATTTATTTACGATTGACCCCAACTATCAAAAAGTGCTCGCGCTTTTTACTGCCAAAGCAAGAAGCCTTGCTCGAAAGGAATACGATGAAGCATTAGCTAAAATCGAAGAAGATAAGGACTCTAATCAGTTTGAGTTCATTGGTAGGAACCTAAGGGAATTACCCCCTGAGATATCTAAAATGGCAAATTTGCAACGATTATATCTCTCTGGCAATCACTTGACCTTTTTCCCTTCCTCTTTATTTAGTTTACAAAAGCTCGTAGAGATTGACCTAAAAAACAACAAGATACAGGATATATCCAGTGTCGACTTTCAGAGCATGAGCAAGTTGAAAAGACTTAATTTGACAGGAAATCCACTCTTGAATCGGTCTATTGAAGCGGAAGAAGGCTTTTCCTTTTACGAAACCTTACAAAAAGCACTCATTCCTCTTAACGTGGGTGCCGCTTCAGGCCGTCGGATTTTTATATCTTATGCCCATGAAGATATTGACAGCAAAAACACATTAATTCAAAAACTCGATACCTTTCAACTCAATTCCGACTCCTCAGCATGGCAAGTGTGGCACGACGGTACAATACGTGCTGGAGAAGGGTGGGACGCAAGAATCAAGGAAAACCTTATGGCAGCCCACGTCATCCTTTTTTTAGCCAGTGATCATATGCTTACCTCAAAATACATCAGGGATGTCGAGTTGAAAACAGCGATAGAAAGGCAAAAAGAACCGGAAAGCACTCGTCCCCATATCGTTCCAGTTGTTCTGGAAAAGTGCAACTGGGAATCTGTGCTGGGCCAATTCCTAGCTGCAACGCCCAATGGTAAGCCGGTTAAATCTTACAAAGTCCACAATGACGGTTGGCACGAAGTAGCCACCAGTGTTGTGAAGCTATTGATGTAAAAACGATATTAGGTAGTCTTGAGCCAACAGAGATTTTCTGTATTCGCGGCATTTTTGAGCAAAAAACAGCCGCAAAAGTACCCCTCAGGCTATGCTCTAAGGCCATTCAACCCGAAGGATACCAGAATAAAAAATCCTCCCCTATAAAATCCCAGAACTTCTACCTTCGCCACTGCCCTTTCCTTTCAAAATTTTGGTTTTCACCACACCATCTTGTCTCGCAGTTCATTCCAGCGAAATGAAGTTTCGCGCCATCATTTTTTCTAACATAACATGAAGACCCGTACCCTTTTTCTCGCGCTCATCATTGTTTTACTTGGCGTATGGTATTTTGCCTCAAAATCAGGCAGTTCCATTGCTAAAATTGCTCGTCCCAACGACCCTTGGGTGTTTCGCTCCGTGATGGACAAACAGCCGCGCATGATCACCTTTGCGCTCAGCGACCAACTCTGGGCCTCCTATTCCACTGATTCCTGCTCACTCTACAAAATATGGTCGGGCAGCGTCGATTTCACTGGGGCGGTGTACAACATGCGCCACGGCCCGCAACCCATGAGCGTCGGCGCGGCTTGGTTCGAGAATGCCCACCGACAGCCTTGGAGCGTCACGCTCGGCGGCAAAACTGAAAGCCCACGCACCGACTACAAAGGCCACCGCTACACTAAAGATGGCCACGCCGAATTGATGTACGACCTCGTGCTTGCCGATGGTCAGCGAATTCGCATCAACGAGCGGCCTGAATATATCGAACGCGACCGGCAAAATGGCTTCGAGCGCAGGTTCACGGTGGAGAATGCCCCCGCTGGCGCAACGGTTTCTTTAAAAACCAACGCCGCTTCTGTTGCCGCCTCCTCTAGCATTGAAACCGACGGCAACTGGAAACAAACCGAAGTCAAAAATCTTGAAACCGATAATGATCTCACCGCTTTGTCGGTGGGTGGCGAACTGACCTTGAAATCCAATGGCAAGACGCACTTCCGCACCATGTTTGTCAATAAACCTTTGATTCCCAATCCTTTTGATGCACTGCGGATAGCACAGGAAGAAGGCGAATCGGGCGGAAAGGCCATCAGCCCCGGCGAGCGGGTAATGGCAAAAAGCGACTGCCGGACTTGCCACAACCCGCAGGTACAAACCATCGGCCCAGGCTACAAACAGATTGCCGAGCGCTACAAAAACACCCCCGAAAACCTCGAAATGCTGTCCCAAAAAGTGATGAAAGGCGGCACTGGAGTGTGGGGCGCAGCAGCCATGAGCCCACATCCCGACATCCAGCCTGAGGATGCCAAAGCCATGGTGAACTACGTCCTTTCGCTGGACGAAGGAGAGGATGATGGCGAAGGTGGCGGCCCGGCCAAAAGCCTCGCCGAAATTCCAGAGGGCCAATGGCTTAAGGCTGACAATACTGTAGGGGATCGCGATCTTTCGCCCGGCCTGCTGATGAAATTGTGGAAATCGGACAAACCCCTGACCAAACTGGCCGATATAAATACGAGTGCCAAACCTGCGGTCGTGGCTACCGCCGCTAAGCTGGAAGCCGGTGGGGAAGACTTTGGCGAATTTAAAGACAATTTTGGTGTGCAAGGCACTGGGTATCTGTTTTTGGAAAAAGATGACAACGTGGTATTCCAACTGGCCAGCGATGATGGCAGTCGTTTGTTTGTGGATGGGCAAGAAATTATCAACCACGACGGGCCGCACGGTATGCAGCCAAAAGAAGCCGAAATTGCGCTCCGAGCTGGTTACCACCCGATTCGATTTGATTATTTTCAGGGCGGCGGAGGCCGCGGTATTGTGCTCAAATGGACCCGTTTTGGCTCTGTGGGCTTCAAAGTTATTACCGAAGGCAGTTTCTTCCATAAAAAATCAGAGAACGTGGAAGGCATGAAAGCCATGTCGAAAATCGAAAACGCCATTCCGGGCGATGGGGCTCCGCTCACCGCATTGCACCCGGCCTACGATCTTTCGCAGGCTCGGCCCGACGGGTTTTTGCCCAAAGTGGCGGGCATGGATTTTCTGCCAGACGGACGTTTGGTCGTATCCACCTGGGATGCGATGGGTGCTGTCTATATTTTGGAAAATGTTTCTTCGGGCGATCCTAAGCAGATAAAAGTGAAACGAATTGCGCAAGGATTAGCCGAACCATTGGGCCTGAAAGTGGTGGATGGCGTGATCTATGTCCTTCAAAAACAGGAGCTTACCAAACTCGTGGACACCAACGGTGACGACGTTATTGACGAATACCAGTGCTTTGCCAAAGGCTGGCGCGCCTCGGCCAACTTCCATGAATTTGCTTTCGGTCTGGTGTACAAAGAAGGTTATTTCTACGCTGCGCTGGCCATCGCCATTATGCCCGGAGGTGCCAGTGCCCGTCCGCAAATCATGGATCGGGGTAAAGTGGTACGCATCAGCGCCAAAGACGGCAGCATCGAATTCATCGCCCGCGGCTTGCGCACCCCCGACGGTGTAGGCATCGGTCCCGATGGCGAAATATTCGTTGCCGACAATCAGGGCGACTGGTTGCCATCGTCCAAAATCTTGCATGTAAAGCCCGGCGCGTTTTACAATTCCTTTGCTGTAGACAGCGCGACAGTGGCGCAAATGCCCATCCAACAACCGGTCGTGTGGCTCCCGCAAGACGATATTGGCAATTCGCCCACCCAGCCCACGGTCATCAACGACGGCCCGTACAAAAACCAATTGCTGCACGGAGATGTCTGTTATGGTGGTTTGCAACGGGTGTTTATGGAAAAAGTCCCCTCCTCTGAAAAGCCTACGGCGGGGGAGGATGACAACTATCAAGGCTGTGTGTTCCGTTTTACACAAGGTTTGGAAGGTGCGACACACCGACTCGTATGGGGTCCTGACGGGGCGCTTTATGTCGGCATGATCGGTGCTCCCGGCAACTGGGGGCAGCAAGGAAAACTCTGGTACGGTCTTCAGCGCATGAAATACAATGGCCAATCGGTGTTCGAGATGCTCGCTGTGCGTGCTAAGACCAATGGCATGGAAATCGAATTCACCGAGCCGCTCCCCGAAGGCGCTGGCTGGGATATCAGCTCCTATCTTGTAAAGCAATGGTGGTACAAACCCACCGTGAATTATGGCGGCCCAAAGATGGACGAGGAGACGATGAACGTGAAATCAGCCACCGTTTCTGCCGACCGCAAAAAGGTGTTTCTGGAAATTCCGGGACTCAAGACGCAGCACGTAGTGCATATTCAATTGCGCAATTTGCCACTTTCCGAACTAGGCCATGAAATATGGACCACCGAAACATGGTACACCTTAAACTCAATTCCTGCCGATAATGCGGGTATTGCAGGAACGCCTCCGGTTGTGACGCCTCCAATTGATAACACCTTGACAGAGAAGGAAAAGCGCGAGGGTTGGCAGCTTCTTTTTGATGGAAAAAGCACCCAGGGTTGGCATAACTACGGCAAAACTACGGTAGGTAAATCCTGGGTAATAGAAGAGAATGCTTTACACATGATCTCAGTGCCTGATGCCAACGGCCTGTGGAAGGCCCCGGATGGCGGCTATTTAGTAAGCGAGGAAGAGTATGGAGACTTTGAATTGCAATTAGACTGGAAAATTGGCCCCTGTGGAAACTCCGGTATCATTTATCACGTGGTGGAAGACCTCGTCAAATACCCTTTCGCCTATAAAACAGGGCCGGAAATGCAAGTGTTGGACAATGCGTGTCACCCGGATGCAAAATTCCCCAAACACCGCGCCGGCGACCTGTATGATCTTGTAGAGTGTAAATACGTAACCGTTAAGCCGGCAGGCGAATGGAACCATGTATTCATTCGTTTTAAAAATGGCAAAGCAGAGCACTGGCTGAATCATCGAAAAGTAGTAGAACTAAAAATGTTTGAGGGTGGAAAACCAACTAAAAAATGGCTGGACCTTATTGCTGGCAGTAAATTTCCACAAGAGAGTGCCGATTTTGGCTTGTCACAGAAAGGGAAGATAGTGCTTCAGGACCACGATGATCCAGTGTGGTTTAAGAATATCAAGATTCGGAAGTTGTAAATATTTGTCTCCAATCTCCACTTTGGTAGTATCGAATTGCGATGAGGATGGCCTATCCTATCGTGGTTTATGCTGCCTTATCAGCGCAATAGACGCGATTTGCGCTGGTCGGTCATCACAAATCGGGTAATTTAGTCTCCAAAATTACCCTGCCATGCTCATAAGACATCTGCAAGAGGAAAACCTGAAGGCCGAACTAGCAGTATCCAGAAACAATGTGGTGATATTGTTCCGCGAGCGAACGCTCCTCACTGCCTAACTCCTTTGCCCCAACCGACCTGCCGCCCATTTCGCCAGGTTTCAAAGGTGTAATTCCCTGATGGCAAAAAACCCAGATCAAGCGTATTGGGTATTTCATTCAAGGTAAAAACAATTTGCCCAAGCTGGTTTTTTATCCGAAAAAAATCAGGATTTTCATCTCCCGAATATTGAAATTGAACCGTTTGAGAGAAAGGGTTTGGAAAGACTGAAAATGCTTCGGGATTATCTTTCTGCTCGGCTGTACCAACACTCAGGGGCGCCCAGGGGCTGAAATCAAAACCCCAAACCGACTCCGGCACGATGGTCACGCCATTAAATTTGGTGATTTCATTAGATATATAACCAGCACGATCGGTGTCAAAACCTATGCTCTCTACTTGCCCGATCTGGAGTGCAGTACCGAGTTCGATCCGGCGTTTGTTTCCGGTAAAAAACAAATCCGTTCCAGGCTGCCAATCCCATAACAACCAGCAAAAAACCGTGGGAATAAAGGGCCTTAAATCATAGCCCACGAGTGCAACCAGTTTCCCATCAGGAGACAGAGCCGCACCGGTAATAAGCCCCTGTGTATCAAAAGTTTCCAGTTTCTCTGCAACGTTTGTCGAAGCATTGATGGCATAATGGGCAGACTGATTAAAGCGGCGACTTTTGGTGAAAAGGTGAATTTTCCCCACATAATAAATCATTGCCTCACAATCGAAAACAGAACTGTCGTCGGGCATGGAAGTAAAATCGGTCTGATCGACGTAAGAAAACGGGAGAAAAGACCATTCAAATTCCTGGACGGTTTCTGAGTTGCTGTTTCCAATTTCGGAGTGAGGCACTATGTAAACCCCCAGATTTTGCCGGCTATTTTGATTGTTCCCAAAATCGCCCACATACAGATTTTGTCCGTCCGTGGCTATGTCTTCCCAATCCCGGTTGTGGGCGTTGTCAAGTTTTATTTTTTGGAGAATATTTCCTGTTTCAGGGTTCAGGCTGAAAAACGATTCTTCAAATCCGCTGTCATTGTGCCCCCACCATTTTGAATTTGATTTTACCAGTCCGCTGATTTCCTGCAAGTCGTTGGGTAAATTGGACTTGAACCCTGGGGTATAATTCGTAATTGGATACAGGCAAGAGCCGTCATTTTCGGTGGCAAGGGCGTTGAAATTGGTGGCCTGAGGGTCAGGGCAACCGGGTTGCGCGCTGGCATTTGTTGCACAAAGGACCAGTAAAGCAATTTGAGTAAAGTTCATGGATACGATTTTGGGCTTAAAGAAAGTAAATGCATAGCGCTTGACAAAACATGATGCAATCTATCCATGGTTTGGGTTTTAGGTTAATTTTGCCTTTGGTTCCTATTAAAGCGGGTGTTTCACAAGTTTCAAGACACACTCTAACCTGACTTTCTACAACTACTAAAATCGCATGCAAAAAATTTCACTTTTACCAGCCACAAGTCCAGCGAAGGCCGGCCTTTTTGCCTTCCTTTTCCTCCTTTCCTTTCCCGCCATTGCCCAAAAGTGGGGTTATATAACCCTTATTGCCAAAATGAACACGAATAGTATCCAACTTATTGACACCAACAATGTGGCGGTCAAGCAGTGGAATTCGTTGTCGGGTAACACTGGTTACTCCTGCTATATGACCAAAGGGGGCGATCTTTGGAGGACTGTGGTAGCCACTGGGAATTCTTTCATGGGCGGAGGCATGTGTGGCCGCATTCAGAAAATCAGCTGGAACGGCTCCTTGCTTTTTGATTACATTGTCAGTGATGCCAACCAATGTTCACACCACGACATTAAACCGCTGCCAAACGGCAATGTCCTGCTGATAATTTATGAAAGAAAAACGGCAGCTCAGGTACAGGCTGCCGGTGCCACGGTGAACCAGGAGCGCTGGACGGAAAAAATAATTGAACTCAAGCCCACTGGCTTGAATACGGCTACCATCGTTTGGCAATGGAATTTGTGGGACCATTTGGTGCAGAATCTTTATCCTGCAAAAGCAAACTACCAAACTTCCATCCTGGATCATCCGGAACTGCTGAACATCAATTACAACAACACCCGGAAGGACTGGGTTCATATGAATGGCATTGACTATAATGCTGCCCTCGATCAAATAGTGGTCAGTTCTCACTATCTCAACGAATTATGGGTAATTGATCACAGCACGACCACGGCCCAGGCCGCTTCGCATTCAGGCGGAAACTCGGGCAAAGGCGGCGATTTTCTCTATCGCTGGGGCAATCCGGCTGCATACAGCGCTTCAGGCCCTACTATTTTCAATGTCGTTCACGATGCTCACTGGGTTTCGGAAGATTGTCCGCGCGCGGGCTGGCTCGGTGGGTTCAACAATAATGGGGTGTCCAATTTAATTTCGGCTGCTGACCTTTTCCAGCCGCCCTGGGACGGTACCAAATACACCCATACCGCTGGGCAGGCTTATCAGCCAAGCACCTATGGCTACCGGCATCAGGCGAACGGATACTCCAGCAACATGAGCAGCTGCCAGCAATTGCCCAACGGGAATATGTTGATCTGTTTGGCAACGACCGGGAAAGTTTATGAAATAAATGCCAATGGAACTCAAATAGGTCAGTACACTTCACCCAGTAGTTTTATCCCCAAAGCATGGCGCTACTCAAGGTGTTATCTGGAAAACCCAAAAATTGCGGTAAACACGCCTGATCCGAACATATGTAGTGGTGGTTCGGCCGGGCTGAGCATTACCCCAACCGCTACCAATGTGAATTCGTTTACGTATGCCTGGGCTCCGACTACAGGACTTTCAAGCACCACCATAGCAAACCCGATGGCCACAGGTCTTACGGATACGACCATTTACACGGTAACTATTTCTACTCCAGGCGGTTGTACGACTACTGCGACCGTTTCGGTGAATGTTTGGCCGCCACCTGTGGCTAACGCAGGCAGTGATGTTACTTTACCCAATGGTCAATCTGCCGAATTGGTCGCTACAGGTGGCGAAACTTATCAATGGAGTACCGGGGAACAGAACGATTCCATCACGGTTTCACCCGCCGTCACCACCACTTATACGGTCACGGTTGCCGATGCCAATGGTTGCACCGCAACGGACGAGGTCACGGTAAATATCTCGGCACCCATTTCTCTGAATGCCACGGCAAGTATTTCCGAATTTTGCTTAGGTGGCAGCACACAACTTTCTGTGGCGGCTTCGGGAGGTACAGGTATTTTCAACTACCAATGGAGCAGCCAACCAGCTGGATTTTCTTCTTCAGAGAGCGATCCAGTTGTCGCGCCTACCGAAAACACGGTTTATACCATACTCGTCACCGACAATATTGGAAACGCCATGTCAGGTATGGTCAATGTCACCATTTTTCCGCTGCCGAATGCCAACGCTGGCAATGATGTCAATATTCTGATCGGGGCCACTGCCGACTTAAGCGCTACCGGCGGTGTGAGTTATGTATGGAACACGGGCGATTCAACCGCAAGTATCAGCGTTGCGCCTACGCAAACCACTACTTATACCGTTGTAGTAACCGACGCAAACGGCTGCTCCTCAAGCGATATGGTGACGGTGATCGTTGACACCACCCTTCCCCTGGAGGGTAGCATATCGGCAACAGACACAATGATCTGTATCGGAGAAGTGCTTCAATTGTTTGGATCAGCGCTCAATGGAAACGGGAGTTATGCTTATTCCTGGACTTCCATTCCGGCAGGTTTCAGTTCTACATTGCCCGATCCATTTGTGAATCCAGCGGAAACTACCCTTTACCAGCTCATCATTTCAGACGGTTCGGAGAGCGTTATGCTAAGTCTGGAAATTGAGGTTAACCCACTCGAGCCACAACCCGCCATTACCATCTCCGGCGATTCGTTGATCTCCTCCAGTCCCACCAATAACCAGTGGTATTATTATGGCAACCCGATCGTGCTGGCTACAGGGCAGGTATTCCATCCAAGCCTCGACGGCGCCTATCAGGTGCAGGTATTGGGTGCTAACGGGTGCCACTCACCCCTTTCCGAACCATTTGAATTTATTGCGGTCATTCCACTCGAAGGTAATGTAACCGCCTCTAAAACAGAGATTTGTATTGGGGAGGTTTTGCAATTGCTCGCTTCTGCCATCCATGGGCTGGGGAATTACACTTATTCCTGGTCGTCTATTCCGGTCGGGTTCAGTTCAAGTTTGCCCGACCCTTTTGTAAACCCGGAGGAAACCACGATTTATACTGTTGAGATATCTGACGGCACAAGTACGATCGCACTAAGCCTTGAAATTGTGGTCAATCCGCTGGAAGCCCAACCCAGCATCACTGTTTCCGGGAATTCATTGATCTCTTCCAGTCCGGTCAACAACCAGTGGTTTTTTTACGGCAACCCGATCGACCAGGCCACAGGACAGGTATTCAACCCTGCGTTCGATGGCTCCTATCAGGTTCAGGTAATTGGCGAAAACGGTTGCCCTTCGCCGCTTTCTGACCCATACGAATATTTCGCACCACTGCCTTTGGAAGGCTATATATATGCTTCGGATACTTCGATATGCGTTGGCGAGGTCTTGCTGTTGATCGCATTGGGGGAGCAGGGTTCTGGGAATTACAGCTATTCCTGGACTTCTGTGCCGGCCGGATTTGTATCGAATTTAGCTAGTCCGTTCGTGAATCCCGAGGAAACAACCCTGTACACCGTGGAGATCTCAGATGGGCTTAATTCCATCATAATGAATATTGAAATTGTAGTGAATCCGCTGGCGCCGCAGCCCAGCATTACGGTTTCTGGCGATTCGTTGATCTCTTCCAGCCCGGTCAACAACCAGTGGTTTTTCTATGGCAGCCCAATCGATCAAGCTACCGGGCAAGTGTTCAACCCAAGCTTTGACGGCTCTTATCAGGTGCAGGTTATTGACGTAAATGGTTGTCCTTCACCCCTTTCTGAACCCTATGAGTATTTTGTTCTTTCAAATACGCAGCCGCTTTCGGGTAAAAAATGGTGGATTGCACCTAATCCAGCTGTGAGTGAGCTGAACATCATGGGCGATTTTGACGACCAGGCCTTTTTTGTAGAAATTATGAGCAGCACAGGCAGGCTGATAAAACGGGAACATAACAACCGGGCTTTGTCCGTGACCGATTTACCCGCCGGGGTTTATATGCTTCGTTTGAACACGGCAGAGGGAGTCGGAGTGCAAAAGGTGGTGGTTTTGAGGTGAGGTTTATTGCGCAGCGCGGCACAACGGCACAACGTTTTTATCCAGGCGAGGTGTCGTTGTGCCGTGGTGTAAAATAAATACCCGACAGGCAAATAGTATATTGAACCCGCTTTCTACAATCTTTTAAACATGAAATATTTCTCAATCCTTCCCCTTGTTTTAAGCTGTTTTCTTTCCAGGGCACAGTCCTTTTACGACCTGAACGAGATCCAGGAGATCCGGATCTACTTCGCGCAAAACGACTGGGATTATCAGATGGATACAGCCAAGGCAGGTTTGGAATCTTATTTGCCAGCAGATTCGGTGCTGGTCAATGGGGAACTTTTTAAAAACTGTGGCGTAAAATACAAAGGCAATAGTTCCTATGACCCCGGTCGGCCCAAAAACCCTTTGCATATCAAGTTAGACTGGGATAAAAACAATGATTATCAGGGGTTTACCGATATAAAACTGGGCAATGGCTGGAGTGACAACGCGATGATACGCGAGCCTTTGTGCTATGCCATTTTACGGCAATATATGGACGCTCCCAGGGGAAATTTTGCCCATGTTTTTATCAATGATGCCTATTATGGTATCATGAACAACGCCGAAAGCATTGAAAAGAAATTCCTGCTCCCACATTTTTTCAGCTCACGGCATGCCTTTGTAAAATGCAACCCGGTTTCCATTGGTACAGGGCTGGGAAATGGCCCAAACCTGTCCTATCTGGGGAATAACGCAGCAGATTACGCCAACAAGTACGAACTGAAATCCGATTCAGGCTGGTCCGAACTGATTCAACTTTGCGACACCCTGAACAATCATTTCGATGGTTTTAATCAAATAGCCGATGTGGACCGTTTCATTTGGATGCTGGCATTCAACAATGTATTGGTGAATCTGGACAGCTACTCCGGCGCATTCCGGCAGAATTATTATCTATACCAGGAGCACAAGCGTCAGTGGCTGCCGATCGTTTGGGATTTGAATATGTGCATGGGCGGCTTTAGCGTGGCAGGTGGAATTGCCGGGGCCTTGACCACCACTACCATGCCAACCATGAGCCATACCTTGCACAAATCAGAAACAGGCTGGCCATTGATCAATAAATTACTGAACGACCCTTTTTACAACAAGATGTACCTCGCGCACTTGCGCACCATCAACAATGAGAATTTCGCTGCCGGCCAGTACAAAACGCTGGCCAACGAACTCCATAACCTGGTGGATCAGGCCGTCCAGAATGACACGAATTATCTTTCCACGTATGCCAATTTTCAGGCTTCCCTTAGCGCTCATACGCCCGGCTCGAATGGGGCAGGTACATCACCCGGCATTTTTCTGTTGATGGATGCAAGAGCGAACTATTTAAACAATGTGCTTTCAGCGATGCCGCCAGTCATTTCCAATGTTTCGGTGGCTAATGGCGACAATTTTGGTGAAACAGCCACTATAAACGCCACCGTGACCAATACTACCAATGTCTATCTTGGCTTTCGCTATAAAAAATCTGATCGCTTCATTCGAGTACCCATGTACGATGATGGCGCACACGGTGATGGCGCCGCTGGCGATGGTGTTTTTGGAGCGCAATGCCCCCTGTTTTCCCTGAATGTACAGTATTATATTTATGCGGAAAATACGCAGACAGGGGCATTTTCTCCCGAAAGAGCAGAACATGAGTTTTATGCCATTAAGCCCGCAATCACCGCCGCTGCGCCCGGCGAAATATTTCTAAACGAATTGACCGCCAACAATACGGACGGCCTTGAAAATGAACAGGGAAAAATCCGGGATTGGATAGAACTATACAACGCTACTGAACAAACTTTAGGGCTTTCGCAGCTTTACCTCACCACTACGCCGGCTAATTTGGGCAAATGGCAATTCTCTGAAGATGCCTTCATTGCGCCAAAGGAACGGCTCCTGGTCTGGGCGGACAATCTCAATCTGGATATAGTGGAGCAGCATACCAATTTCGAATTGAGCAAATCCGGAGAATCCCTTTATCTCAGTGATGGGACGAATGTTTATGATGAATTTACTTTCGGAATTCAGGCCGAAAACCATTCGATGAGCCGCTGCCCGGATGGTTTAGGGGCCTTTTCAGCAAGCAGCGCCCGCACCCCGCGCGCTACAAACCTTTGCGTGAGTGCAGCCCAAAATCCAAATACTGCTCCTGACATTCGGGTTTTGCCCAATCCGGCGGTCCAATTCCTTGAAATTGAGAGCGCAGAGCCTTTTTTGCAGGCTTGTTTTTACGCGGCAGATGGAAGGCTGTGTTTGGTCACTGGTCAAAAGCGGGTAGATGTTTCTGCCCTTCCATCAGGAATTTATTGGCTGAAAGTGATTTTTCCGAATGAGCGTTTTGTCGTGCGGCGAGTGGGGAAAATGTGAGGATGATATGGGTGGGATATTTCGTTTTTGGTAGAGTACAGAGGCCCTTTTATGTCCATCAAACAAGTTTAGCGCTTTTCGCCTAATCCATTTACGCCAAAACCACTTTGTCACATCAAGCTTGACTGGCGCACAATTAAAAACTTTTTGTGGTAAATTTTGGAAATTGCTACCTTTGCCCAAACAAAATCTACCATGGCACGACGCAAATCTTCCTCCGACTCCGGCGGCTTCCTTTTCAAAACCGGCATTTTCGCCGCACTGGCCGGATTGGCTTTTTTTCTGTTCAACCAGTTCGGCAGCAAAAAAGCCGACCAACCTATTGACGAAAAACCGCCGATCGAAATTCCGGAAAAAAGTGCCAGATCAGAAACCCAGCCGCCCACGGAAAGCCAGGTCCCGGCAGAAATTTTGCCTGCCTCCAACGGCGAACTCGTGCGCCACACCTGGTTCGCGCTGGGCTATTCCGAAGACCATGAACAAGCCGAGTGGGTAGCCTACGAACTCACCCGCGATCGCCTCAACGACAACTGGGCAGATCGCCCCAACACCTTTCGCCCTGATGCTGAGGTACATACAGAAAGTGCCACGCCTCGTGACTATAGTGGAAGCGGTTACGATAAAGGCCATCTTTGCCCGGCTGCCGATATGGCTTTCAATGCCGATGCCATTGACGAGACCTTTATGATGAGCAACATGAGTCCGCAAGTCCCTGCATTTAATATGGGTATCTGGCGCGAACTCGAAGAACTCACCCGCGATTGGGCAAGGCGATTCAAACAGCTGTATGTAGTGACGGGGCCTGTGCTCACGCAACCAGGTCTTGCCCAAATTGGCTTTAGCAAGGTGACTGTGCCGGGTTATTACTACAAAGTATTGCTCGCACCGGAAGAGCAGCGTGCCATCGCCTTTATTATGCCCAACGAGCGGAGCGACCAGCCTGTGATGAATTTCGCCTGCTCGATTGACAAGGTTGAGAAAGCAACGGGCATTGATTTTTTCCCAAAATTGCTCCAGGGGCTTGGAGAAGAGCTGGAAGGATCCCTGGATAAGGATGCCTGGCCTATCAATCGGACGCGGTATGAAGAACGGGTAAAGGTGTGGAACCTGCGCAGATAGGGTAGATTGCCGAATTGCGATTACCTTTGATGCCCTCTTCCAGCAAACTCAACCATGCAAAAAAACGCTTTCTTTCCCTTTTTCGCCCTTGCCTTTTTGCTGTTCCTGCTTGCTTGCAACGGCTACACGCCCGTGCCCAAGCCTCGTGCTTATCCGCGCGTAGTTTATCCCGAAAAGGCCTACAAGACTTTTGAAGCGGGCTATTGCAATTTCAGCTTTGACCAGGCTGTGTATTCAAAAATAGAACAGGACACCGCTTATTTTGACGAAAAACCCAAAGATGAGTGCTGGTTTAACATCGTAGTGCCCGAATTGAATGCCAAGATCTATTGCAGTTATTACCCCATTAACTCCAAATCAGATTTTGAAAAATTCGTGTCAGATGCCTTTGAGATGACAAACAAGCACACAGTAAAAGCGACCTACATTGACGAACAAGCTGTTCATCGCCCGGCCGATCGTGTACATGGGGTAGTATTCAATGTGGAAGGCCCGGCAGCCTCATCTTATCAGTTTTTCTTGACAGATTCGGTCAAACATTTTGTGCGCGGGGCATTGTATTTCAATACGGTAGCAAGACCGGATTCCTTGGCGCCAGTTGTGGCGTTCATGCGCGAAGATCTGAATAGAATGGTGGAGACCCTGAAGTGGCAATGACGAGGTGGAATTCATACTTTTGGACATTTTTATTTCACACAGATGTTACGCAGATAACCCGCGCAGATGTCACACAGATAAAATCTGCGTAACATCTGTGTGAAAAATCTGCGTAACATCTGTGTGAAAAATATCCAATAGTGTGGTTTGAATTTTTCAAACAGCCATGGCCCGTCCGGCTAGCCAGCCGCCTGTCCAGGCCGCCTGAAAATTAAAACCTCCGGTTATGGCATCCACGTCCAAAACCTCACCAGCCAAATAAAGACCGGGGCAAATGCGGCTTTCAAAAGTCTTGAAATTCAATTCTTTGAGAGACACCCCTCCTGCTGTGACAAATTCCTCTTTAAACGTGCTTTTTCCGGTGATTTGAAATTGAGCTGCCCCGATTTGAAGGGCCAATGCCTGTAATTCAGATTTCGTCAGATCCCCCCAACGTCGTTCTGTGTCAAGCCCGGCAGCTGCCACCATTCGCTGCCAGAGTCGTGCGGGCAAACCAAATAGCGGATTGGCTTTCACAATTTTTTTTGCGGCTTCGGTTTTTGTTTTTTGAAAAGCATGCAAAATGCCTTCCAGGTTCTTTTCGGGTAAAAAATTGATCTCCAGGGGGAATTTGTACCCCACTTTGCTCAAATCCCGCGCTCCCCAAGCCGAAATTCGCAACACCGCCGGACCACTCAATCCCCAATGTGTCACCAGCAGCGGCCCGTCTGCTGACAACTTTGTGCCAGGAATACAAAGCGACGCCATGGGTACTGATACACCTGCCAAATCACGGAGCCGGGTATCTTTGGTATTAAACGTGAAAAGTGAAGGAACTGGAGGAACTATCTGGTGCCCAAGTGCGCGCAGCCACTCCCAGGCAGTGGTACTACTGCCGGTCGCGAGCATAATTTTGTCAAAAACCTCGGACCCAACTTTCCATTGACCCGACTGTGCCATTCCTGGAGCCTGTGAAAGCCTTTCGATCTTTTCTACCCGCGTACTGGTCAAAACCCTGACGCCCGCTTGCTGGGCCGCGCGGGTCAGGCAGTTCACAATTGTTTGAGAATCATCGGTAATGGGAAACATCCGCCCATCTGACTCTGTTTTGAGCCGCACACCGCGTTGCTCAAACCAGGCCACTGTTTGCTCCGGTCCAAATTGCATAAAAGGCCCTAAAAATTCCCTGCTGCCACGCGGATAGTGCTTGACCAATTCGCGGGCGTCAAAGCAGGCGTGGGTAACGTTGCAACGGCCACCACCGCTCACGCGAACTTTTTCGAGCACGGATCTTCCCCGTTCAAAAATGGTGACACGGCAGGCTGGATTGGCCTCTGCACAAGTGATGGCCGCAAAAAAACCAGCAGCTCCGCCGCCTACGATGGCTATGTTCATTTGAAAATGGTCTGTTTTGAACCAACAAAACAGTTCTGAAGAAAAGGTGCAGACAATGGAGCAATGTGCATCATGAAGGCAAAGATAAGCCCTTCCTGCTTTTTTGGTTTTGCAAGGCGATCTCCTTTGCTGCCTTGATCGGTATAGCGATGCATTTTTTCTCCATATAACCAAGCATTCGCTGCACCAGATCCTGAGCGGATGGATCAAGCTGTATAAGTTCCTTGGCAAACACCTCCTGGATGGCGCGTTCTTTTACCGCTTTCACTTCGTCGGGAATGTGGGCAAGTGAGCGTTCTATCTGACGTTCGTGCCAACGGTCGCGGAATTTTAAAATACGGTCCTGAATAAGTCCGGCTGCACGGTCGCGCTCCTGTTCCCGGTAGGCAAGATTTTCGGCGGCTGTTTCTTTAAGGCTTTCGATCTCAATGTATTGCATTGGGAAAGAGACCGTCGTTTCGCGCGTTACATTGTGTGGTATAGAAAGGTCCACTACCACTTTTGCTCCGTTTTCCTTGGTTAACAGATCCCGGTAAAGTGAAGGACTTATGAGGGCCTGCGTAGCAGCGGTGCAAACCACCAGGGCATCAAAACCTTCGGAATAATAAGCCAATTCATCCAGCGGGAATGCCCTCCAGCCATTGGCCTTGGCCAGTGATTGGGCCTTAGAAAAGGTCCGGTTAAAAACCGTGACATTGCGAAACCGGGCTTTTGTTAAAAACTTGGCAAACAGGGCATTTGTCTCGCCAGCGCCGATCATTAAAATCCGGGCATCTGGATCAAGCCCGGTTTTGAGCATTTCTCCAAATGCAAGCGCAACCACGGAAAGTGCCCGGCGGCCAATACCTGTATGGGTGTAAATTTCTTTGGCGGTTTCTATGGTGAAGTTTAAAAGCAAGCGAAGATGGTCGCCGGTAAGGCCAAATGCGCGACTTTGGTCGTAGGATTGGCGCAATTGACGAATGATCTCTCGCTCGCCTACCACCAGGCTGTCCATGGAGGCAGCAATTTCAAGCAGATGGGTCACGGCATCCGAACCATGCATCAAACGCATGGATGCCGCAGTACTTTGGGTCAACAAGGCTGGCAATTCAGGCCGGAGCACGGAGAGCATTTGCTCGGCAACTGTTTGATCCACTGGGTTTTGTGTATAAAAAACGTAGGTGACCCGGTTGCAAGTGGCCAGATAAAGCAACTCGTCCCAACCCAGCTCCGATTTCAGGTTCTGAAGCGCGAAGGCAGGGTTTTCGCCTGGGGCGATAGCATGAGCGAGCGTTTCGAGGGGTGCATCCCGATAGGTAAGCGTGATTATATGGTAACCGTCTAGCATAAGATGAGCGGATTTTAGGGTAACCCATTGACTCAGCAAATGTAGAATGGATGCCTTCGGTCAATGTCACACCATTGTAAAGGCGTTTAAAAGGACGAAATTTGGAAAATTTCTACATAGGCTGTGGTTTAGAAGTGGGGGGCGTAGTTTTGTGCCTAAAATTTTGAGAATGTCTTGACCTGATCGCTGTCAGCTTATTCTCTTGAATGGACTACTTTTATCAATATGCTCCCGTTTAAAATCACCCCTGTACTTATTCTCTTTGCCCATTTCCTTCAGGCCCAAACCAGCTACCTGCATTGTGGGCGTATCCTGCCAATGCGGGGGGAACCTATCCTTAACGCCACGATTGTGGTGGAGGGCAACAAAATTGCCCGTATCGAACCGGGATTTGCGCAGGCCCCAATCGGTGCTGAATTGATAGACCTAAAAAGCAAAACAGTGCTTCCAGGGCTGATCGACTGCCATGTCCACATCGAGTGGGAGCAAAGTCGCAGTTCATACAACGAACGCTACACGCTCAATCCTGCCGACATTGCCTATCGCGCCGCCGTATATGCCCGCCGAACCCTCGACATCGGTTTCACCACGGTGCGCGACCTCGGTGGAACAGGGGTAAACATCGGCCTCCGCAACGCCATCAATTCTGGCTGGGCCATTGGGCCCCGAATTGTTACGGTAGGCCGGGCGATCAGCATCACAGGTGGCCATGGCGATGCCACTACGGGAGCAAAATGGGATCTTTTCGATCCACCCGGACCTGAAATGGGCATTGCCGATGGCCCCGACGAGTGCCGGGCTGCCGTACGCGAACAAATCAAACTCGGTGCCGATTGCATCAAAGTATGCGCTACCGGCGGCGTGCTTTCCCTTGCCCGCGATGGAACCCTGCCGCATTATGCTCAGGATGAATTGGGCACCATCGTTCAAACAGCCCGCGATCTTGGTGTGGTCGTAGCCGCACACGCCCATGGCGATGAGGGTATGCGCCGCGCTGTGGAAGCCGGAGTAGTTAGCATTGAACACGGTACATTCATGAGCGAAGCCACGATGGATGCAATGATCAAGCACGGTACGTACCTGATCCCTACCTTAACAGCGGGCCAGGCCGTCAGTGATAGCGCACTTTATGCCAAGGGCTTTTTCCCGGTTGTGGTGCGCAAAAAGGCCCTGGAAGTTTGTCCACAACTCAAAGCAACTGCAGGCAAGGCCTATAAAAAAGGGGTAAAAATAGCTTTCGGCACAGATTCCGGGGTATCGCCGCACGGCAAGAACAACCTTGAGTTCGGACTTATGGCTGAGGCAGGCATGAACAATTCCGACATCCTCCGCGCTGCTACGCTGGATGCTGCTATCTTACTCCGAATGGAAGACCGCATCGGCACGCTCGAACCCGGCAAGCTCGCCGACATCGTGGCAGTGGAGGCAAACCCTCTGGAGGATATCCGGGCTATGCTAAAAGTTGTTTTTGTGATGAAAGATGGAAAGGTGTACCGGGACTAAGAGCGTGTTTAAATTTCAGTGCCGAGGCGAAAGGGAGCAAATTTTGTTACAGTTGAGGCAAAATTTGCAGCCATAGCCGGGTGCCTACGGCGAAAATTTTAACGAAGAATGAAACAAAATTTGCCACTTGCAGCCCGGTAACTGAATTTTAAACACGCTCTTAGGTCTATCTTTGCAGAATGGAATTTTTAAAACAACATGTAGAAGCGCTCATTTTTGCATCTCCCCAGCCGGTGGCTGTGGCGGAATTGAAGGCCGTAATGGAGGAGGCTTTTCAAGCCGAAATCAAGGAGGTGGATATTCTGGCTGCAATAGCGGAGACAAAAGCTCAATTTCAACAAGCGCAATACTCATTTGAACTTATTGAGATCGCGGGAGGATGGCAATTCCTCACCAAAGGCGCTTATCATACTACTGTGGCCATTCACCTTCGCCAAGCCACGAAAAAACGTCTTTCGCAGGCCGCACTTGAAACCCTTGCACTCATTGCGTACAAGCAACCCGTGAGTCGCCCCGAAATTGAAGAAATACGCGGCGTAAATTGTGATTATGCCCTTCAAAAACTTTTGGAAAAAGAACTTGTTTTTATTACTGGTCGCAGCGAAGGGCCGGGCCGCCCCCTCCTATACGGCACCACTGAAAAATTCATGGATTACCTGGGCATCAACAGTTTAACGGATCTGCCCAAGCCTAAAGATTTCAAGGACGAGGAAAACAGTATTGGGGAGGCCGCATAACGCGAAATTCATTTCCCCATCACCTGAATAACTTTTGCATTTAAAACAAATTTATGTCGAAATAAATTTCGACCTACTATCATGGAAGCCACACTCGAACAACCCCTGGTGAACCGCGTTGCAAACAGCAGGCTGGTTACCATAGATTTAGAAGCAATGTACCCGGTCGGGACGGTATTGCCCTTCGATTTGAAAGGGTATCTTTTTATGGAATTGATCTTAAAAGAAAAAGACTTCCGTGAAGCACTTCAGGCCCATGATTGGGAACAGTACCGCGGTAAAAACCTCGCGGTATTTTGTTCCACCGATGCCATTATTCCAATGTGGGCTTATATGTTGGTGGCTACCCACGCGGCACCTTTTGTAGCGGATATTGCACTCTGCGAGCCAGCGGAATTCGTGGAAAAATCGTTCTTGAAAAAAATTGCAGCGCTTAATATCCAGGACTATGAGGGCAAACGCCTTGTCATCAAGGGCTGTAGCGACAAACCTGTGCCCGCTTCGGCTTATCTTGAGATCACCCACCGCTTGCAGCCAGTGGCTTTGAGCATCCTTTTTGGGGAGCCTTGTTCAACCGTTCCGGTTTATAAAAAGGCGAGGGTTTGAAGTAGCAAAACGCAGTTTCAGAACTTAGAACAAACCTGATGACAACATTTGAATAATGATAAATCCGCTGAAATTCAAAGTTCTCGATGCCTACCTCATCCGGCAATATCTCTCCACGGTATTTTTCTCGCTATTGATCTTCAGCATGATCTCTTGCGCTATCGACTTTAGCGACAAGGTGCAAAGCATCATTGAAAAGCCCTGTACCTGGAAAGATGTGCTTGCCTACTACATGGGTTTTGTGACCCACATGGCAAGTCTCCTGCTTCCACTTTACACGCTCATTGGGGTCGTTTTTTTCACTTCGAGGCTAGCTTCTAATTCAGAGATCTTATCCGTTTTCAATGCAGGGATCGGATTCCGGCGCTTAATGCAACCTTACTTGATAGCGGCCTCTGCTGTCATGTTTTTGCACCTGACGATCAACCACTTCGGGGCGCCTTTGCTCAATCAGTGGCGCTTGTGGTTTGAGCACACCTTCGTTTGGGTAGATCAGGACAAAGGCAAAACCACCAACGTGCACCTCCTGACCGCTCCTGATACAAAAGTTTTTGTCCGAGGTTTCAACAAAAACTCAAAAACGGCCAATGGGTTGCGGCTAGAACGCTTTGAAGGCAACCGCGTGTTGAGCATTTTGGAAGCCGAACAAGCCAGATGGAAAGGCGAGCCCAATCGTTGGGAACTTCCCAAATGGACTGTGCGAAGCTTTGACGGTTTGCGCGAAAATTATACCGTGCATAATACCCCTCTAGACACAGCGATCAATATTTCCCCCGCAGACTTTGTTTACTATGCCAACCAACGCGAACAAATGACCACCCCTGAATTGCGCGAGGCCATTGCTCGCGACAGGGGCAGAGGGCTGCCATATACCCGCAGTTATGAAGTTGAGATGTACCGCCGCACCGCCGACGCGTTTACTATCATAATCCTGACCATAATTGGATTGGCCGTGGCAGGCCGTAAAGTTCGGGGGGGCATGGGTCTTCACCTTGCGCTGGGCATTGGCATTGGAGCAGCGTATATCGTCTTTTCCAAGTTCACGGTTTCCTTTGCCACCGGTGGCGCCATGCCTGTTTGGTTGGGCATGTGGCTGCCAAATTTTGCCTTTGGCGCCATGGCCTGGTGGCTGGTAAGTCGGGCACAGAAATGATTTTTATCGTCAGAAATCTGAAGAAAAGCAACTCAAAAGCCCTACTTTTGCAAAAAAATATATTCTATAATATGCTCCTCATCATTGAATCTTCAGACGAACAAGTTTTACAAAAAATCACAGAGCTCATTCGCCCATTTAAGGTAGCAGTACGTAAAGAGCCTTCCGCTGATACCGCGTCGGTAGAAGAGCGCAAGCGACGCGTCGCCTTAGTGCGGAAGTTCAAAGGCGGTTTGAAAAATCGATTCTCCAGCTATCAACCCAACAAACATGATTGGTACCAACAATGAAAGTTTTTATTGATAGCAGTTTGTTGGTCGAATATGAAAAACAAACGAAAACGGATTTGTTGGATGGACTATTAGAAAGCGAGCACCTTCTCTTTATCAACCCCATCGTTGCCAGCGAGTACCTTTACCAACTACTTGGCATATTGGGCGGACGTTCACCTATGGCAATTTGTGAAAGCAAAAAAATTGCAGAAACGCTTGAGTCACACGAAACTGCCTCCTTTCTTTCCGGCTTCCAACTTCTACCCATTCCAGACGCAGCCATCGGGGAATCTATAATCATGATGCGCAAGCACAACTTGTTGCCCAATGATGCCATTATTTTGGCTTCTTGCAAATTGCAAAATGTGGTCATATTAGGTAGCCACGATTCTGATTTTACCTTTGCTTGCAAAGCCGAAGGAATCCGGTTAATTAGCATTATTTCGGATTTATAAGCTTCATTTTCAACTTTATTTCCCTCTACTATCTACTGCTTGATGTCCAAAAAAAGATACCTGGTCACCGCCGCCCTGCCATATGCCAACGGCCCGCTCCATATTGGCCATCTGGCCGGGGCCTACCTTCCTGCAGACATATTTGTGCGCTATTTGCGCCTCATGGGCAAGGATGTGGTGTTCGTGTGCGGATCTGACGAACACGGTGCCGCCATTACGGTGAAAGCCCGAAAAGAGGAAACTACCCCCCGGGCCATTGTGGACAAATACCATGAGATGCTCCGCGACACGTTTAAAAAAATAGGCATCTCCTTCGATATTTACCATCGCACCACCGAGCCGATCCACCACCAGACATCTCAGGATTTTTTTAGAAAACTCAATGAAAATCAAGAGTTTTTGGAAGAAACCACCGAACAATACTATGACGAAACCGTAGGCCAATTTCTTGCCGACAGGTATATCGTGGGTACTTGCCCTGTGTGCTCCAACACTGAAGCATACGGAGATCAATGTGAAAAATGCGGCTCCGCCCTCAGCCCCAACGATCTTAAAGCACCGCACTCAATGCTCAGCGGTTCGGTGCCTGTGAAACGCCCCACCAAACACTGGTTCCTCCGGCTAGACCAGCACGAATCCTGGTTGCGCGA
>JBJXGO010000290.1:0-2565 GCA_046160345.1 Saprospiraceae bacterium | reverse complement strand
AAAGGAACATGACGAAGAAGAAAGAATTCCCTCCGAAAGGGCTGCCGACCTTGGCCTGCTTATTTTCCAAGGCCTTTCTTGTACGCTGCGCAAGCATTTATTGTCTTCAAAAGGAGGGCGGCGATGCGATAAAACCGCCACCCTCTGCCCCTATGAATCGAAAACTGTTAACCTTATCGCTGTACCACAAAGCGTTTGGCCACTGCATGCTTTCCATCAGGTGTCAGCACATTCAAGAAATACAAGCCAACAGGCAGTTCAACTATTGAAATTTGCCCGGCGATTGGAGTAGTGCCGATTTTGGAATGGCACCAAATTTTACCCGTAGCATCAGTAATGCGCCACTGACCTTGCAGGTTTGCATCGGCAGTCACGATATTCAGCACATCATTGGTCGGATTTGGAAAAACTGCCACATCGCGAACCAATTCGACTTCTGCTGTACCAACCAGCTCAGTCCCAACGGCAACATACACTGCTGTATCGGCCCAAGAGACTCCAGGGGTTTCGGATAGGTAGTACAAGCGCATCACTCCCATGCCAGCAATTTCGAAGGGGTAAAAGATCGGCTTCAACAAGCCTTCTTCCCCATCTGCCAGATCAAACGTTTTGGTGCTGACAATACCCAGATAACAAAGGTTTTTATCGCAAAAAGCATAATCCCAACCAGCGGTAACCTGTTCAATCACCCTCGTCCAACGGATCGTTACTGGGCCGCCTGAATTGTTGGTGATATGGGATGGCAGAGCAATTTCAGATTCGATAGCGGGCAGCTCTTGATAGACACTGTCTGGCGTTACGACAATGTTCACCTGTGCCGTAATGGCTTGGGTGAAGAGGAGCGTCATACTTGCAATGAGGTAAAATAGATTTTTCATGCTTTAGAAAATGTTTGAGTTGAAAAAACAAGGTGAATAGTTGGGCAATTGCCGTTTCCGACAATTGCCCATTAATCATTTTAAAAATCAATGCTCATGCCCACCGCCACCTTCTGATTTCGTCAGGTGCGATTGGAGGTAATAAGCCCCTTTGACCACGATTTTTTGCCCCGCTTCGAGCGGTTGCAGCGGCGTGACCTGCACATAACCCAATTGTGAAGTCCCCGTTTTTACCTCAATGCGCTGGAAATGGTATTCCTTGCCCTCGGCTTCTTCGTGGCTGTGACCGTCGTCGTGACTGTGCCCGTCTTTTTCGTCGTGCGCCGCTTCCTTGCCCTCGGCTTCTTCATGCTTATCGCCATCCCCGTGGCTGTGGCCTTCTTTTTCGTCGTGCGCCGCTTCCTTTTTTTCGGTTTCTTCATCGCCTAAAACAAAAATAAACTCCTTGCCCTCTGCTTTGATAATTGCATCAACCGGCAAAGCTTCCACCGAAGTACTACCGATATCAATCAGCGCATTGACGTACATCCCGGGGATGAGTCGCTGTTTTTCGTTCAGGATATCGGCGTGGACAGCCACCGATTTCGTCTCGTTCTCAAACGATTTGCCGATGCTGAAAATCTTACCCCGTATTTCCGAGCCGTCCTGATTCGTCAATATGAATCGGACGCTTTGCCCCGGTTTTACTTTGAACAGGTCCTTTTCATAGACCAGCAAATCAACGTGCATTTTCGAGTTGTCAACGATGGAGAAAAGCGGTTTTCCGACCTCGGCAGCCGCCCCAATCGTCACGTTGACTTCAGTGATGTTGCCCGAAATCGGAGCGGTAATATTAATAATCGGAGACGTGGAATTGCCGCCGATTTCAATATTTTGTCTCAAAATAGCAATTTGGCTTTGTAAAGTTCTGATTTTCGCCTCCTCCATTTGCAGTTCGGAACTGACTTTCTGGAACACCTTTTTGGCGTTCACGTTCTCGTCGGTCAATTCTTTTTGGCGGGCAAATTCAAGTTTCAGGAATTCCAAATTGCTCTGTGAAGCGGTGAGTTCCTGGTTGAGTTTTTCCCGTTCGAGGCGTAGGTTGTTGTACGCCATGCTCTGCATCGTCGCCAGTACCTGACCCGCTTTGACGGCTTGCCCTTCGATGACCTTGATGCTCCGAATCGTACCGGGGAGTTGGACGCTGACTTGCGCTTGATTTTGCGGCGGCAGTTTGGTGTAACCGTTAGCATTGATAACTTCCGAGAGGTTTTTCTTTTCAAAACCACCCAAAACTAGTCCCGTTGTCTTGTACTGCGCCTCGTTGAGGTGCACTTCTTTGACCATGCCACCGCCTTCTTCGTCATGGTGTTCTTCTGTTTTTTCGGCTGTCGTGCCGTGGTCATGTCCATCGCCTTCGGTGTGGACGTGGGGCGGTCGCAAGGCAAAATAGAGTACCGCGCCGATGATTAAGACTGCGGCGATGCCGATGTATATTTTCAGATTCTTGCTCATTATTGAAAAGTTGAATTGCCGACCGTCGGGGATGGTTAAAAACCTAACCGACGATAGACTATTGATTGATAAGAAATTGAATGGAAATCACGGCTTGGTTGAGGTTGTTGATTGCCTCCAAATAAGCCCGCTGGATTTCAAGATTGGTCTGCAATGCCTGCGCATATTCCAGATAGCCGATGTCGCCGCTTTG
>JBJXGO010000289.1:0-13754 GCA_046160345.1 Saprospiraceae bacterium | reverse complement strand
GCGACCCATGAATAGCTAAAACTGGGCCCCGTGGAAGACCCTGTTCCATTCAGTTGGATTTGTGTTACAAGGCAGGTGAGCACTCCGCTTGGGCCTGCTATTGCGGTAGGTGGGGTAGTGTTGCCTGTAATGTTTACCGTAGCGGCCTTGGTGCAACCGTTGGCGTCAGTGGCAGTTACGGAATACAGCCCTACTTCGTCAAAAACTGCCACATTGGTTGTTTGTCCATCTGACCAGGAGTAAGAATACGCAGGAGTGCCTCCACTGGCGGTGGCGGTAGCCGTGGCTGTGTTGACACAGGTAACACTACCTGACACGCTTGTGCTGAGCGTCAATACCGGGGGTTGCGTGAGCGTGACCGAGGCAGTTGCTGTGCCACTCCCACTCGAAGCTGTCACAGTAGCTGTATAGGTTCCAGCGGTAAGATTGGTAGCGGTCTGGGTCGTTTGTCCGCCCGTCCAGAGGTAGGTATAAGGTGGAGCGCCCCCGGCCCCTTCCACGGTGGCGCTGCCGTTGTTGCCTCCGTTGCAAGATGGATTTGCTGAATTGGTGATGCTCGCGCTGACGGGCGGCGGACCGGAAAACCCGAAAGTCAGGTCGTCCCAAACTGGATTGTCTCCACCGCTCCCGCCATTCCCGTTGCACATATTCACAATGTAATACGCCTTTACCATATTGCCCGGGACAAAGGCAGGGGCCTTCCATTGGAAATCCCAAGAGACCATACCTCCTGCAAAGTTTTGTCCATTGCGATGCTCAATGTATTCTCTGGAGGAAAAGAATTCGGTACCGAGGCCTGATGAGGATTCGATTAGGTCGCCGCAGTCGCCATTAAATGCGTCCACCACAACAAACTGCAGTCCGGCCTTAACAGGAGAACCGGCACTAACTGTCATTTTTACATTTATATCATAGGTCACATCCGGATCGGCGGTGGTCGGGAATCCTGTGACGGTGATTGATCCGTTGAAGTTGCCACCCGAATGGCAGTCATTGCAGTTGCCATCAAAAGGCGCCCCCGACTTTCCTGTAGGCGGGTTGCCGTTGTTGGCAAGCCAGACAAGCATGCCAAGGAGAAGACCGGTGATAGGGAGCAGACGGGAGTGAGTAAATTTTTGCACGCGATTGTTGATTTTTGTTTGAATATGCAGGAATGGCAGCACGGAATGGAGTCGTGTTGTCACATTAAGAAAAATTACTTGGAGAAAGGGGCGATTTGTAAGGCAAGGGGCCGCTAAGAGACGTACGGAAAAAACCAGGCTTTAGGATTTCGCTAAAATCATTTTTTTAGGAACGGCAGCAAAATAACTGGGATTTTGCTTTGCAATTTGTCGGATGTTGGCAATTGTCAGATTTATGCCAATACCAAACCAGCGCGTTCGGACACTTCCAGCATGCGGTCAATGGATGTCTTGCCTTGCTTGATCACCCAGTCCGGAAGAATTATTTCCGGCAATTCGTGTTCCATGCACAAGTACAGTTTTTCCAGGGTGTTTCGCTTCATGTGGGGACAGTCGTTGCAGGCGCAATGGTTGTTGGGCGGAGCTGGGATAAAGGTCTTGTTCGGGCTGGATTTCTGCATCTGGTGTAGAATTCCTGCCTCCGTGGCTACGATGAATTCCGTAGCAGCATCGCTGATCGTATATTTTAGCAGGCCGGTGGTGGAGCCAATGAAATCAGCCATTTCGAGGATATGGGCCTCGCATTCAGGGTGTGCGATGAACTTTGCGTTGGGGTGCCGATGGCGCAGTTTGACAATCCGTTCGTGGCTAAAGATCTCGTGCACCATGCAGGCTCCGTTCCAAAGTACCATATCGCGGCCTGTCTTTTTGATCAGGTATGCCCCCAGATTTTTGTCGGGTGCAAAAATGATAGGCTGTTCTTTTGGGATGCTTTCGATAACCGCTACTGCATTGGTGCTGGTGCAACAAATGTCGGTAAGCGTTTTGAGTTCAGCGGTACAGTTGATGTAACTGACGACAAGGTGGTCGGGATATTTTTCTTTGAATTTGCGAAAAAGCGCCGGAGGGCAAGAGTCTGCTAAAGAGCAGCCCGCCTTGAGGTCGGGCAACAATACTTTTTTGTTGGGACTAAGCATTTTAGCTGTTTCAGCCATAAAATGAACGCCCGCAAAAACGATGATATCAGCCTCGTTGCTGGCTGCTTTTTGCGAAAGCCCAAGGGAGTCGCCTACGTAATCCGCAATGTCCTGTATTTCTGATTCTTGATAATAATGAGCCAGGATAATGGCGTTTTTCTCACGCTTGAGTCGGTTGATCTCGGCAACAAGGTCGAGCGTGGGATCTACTTCCAGGTCAAGAAATCCGTTGTGTTCGAGTTTGGAAATGGCTGCGGCAGTCATTGTTTATTTGTTTAGTTGTGGATTGTCAATCAAGCGTCAATACATCCACAATCGTTTTCAACGCGATAAATATCGGTTCTCGACCTTCCTTGGTGACCAGTGAATCTGGGTCGTCCTCGCTTTCGAGCACAGCCTCTTCCGCAAAGGCAAGCAAGTCTTCCTGATCCGTATTTTCAAAAAACGGATTGAGTCGATCCCGGAATTTTTTGGCGGTAGAAGCCTCAAGCATCTCATAGTTGTCCTCCTCGGCTTCTCCGATCTCGTCTTCGGAAACAGCATCCAACGGCCCATTCACTTTTTCAATAGACTTCCAGGCAATAAGGGCCAGGTACTGCAAATAACCTTTTTCATCCTCGGTGAGCAATTCGAATTCTTCGCTGAAAAGCCAGGCAAATATCATGGGCTGAGCCTCTGAAAAGGCTTCCATCTGCTTTTCATACTGCTCATCTGAAATCGCCTCCAGTGCATCAATGGTGGCATCTATTATTTTTTCGGAGACAAATTTCATAGGCGACTGAATATTGGGAGTCTGGAGATTGTGCTAAATAGGTCTGCAAAACCAAATTATTAGACATTTTTGGTTTGCTACCTGCCTACAAGCTTTCCAAAAACCTATAGGGCTCGATAAAAAATGTCCCGCAATATGCCGCAAAACTACGAGTTTT
This sequence comes from Saprospiraceae bacterium, assembly GCA_046160345.1. Classification (GTDB taxonomy): domain Bacteria; phylum Bacteroidota; class Bacteroidia; order Chitinophagales; family Saprospiraceae; genus M3007. Next base: position 10,727 of record JBJXGO010000289.1, on the reverse strand, counting down.
CCTGAAATTTTATGCTCAACCCTGCTTCTGGCAGTTATGGATGATCCAAATACCGCAATAGCTTTTATGCCACTTTGTCCGTTCAGCTGTTCGGGCGCTTTCCATCTTTGCTTATCTCTGCTGTCAAATTTTGAAAATCCATTTACTCGATAAAATAAAACGAAGGAGTTTTGACGCAAACCATGATGATTTTTGAGTGCATAAAGCGCTGGGTTGAAAATAATAAAGGGTCATCAATGATACATGCTTGCATTTTTCAGACACACGCCAGAAAGGGCAACAGGCGACATTGCACAGCTCGAGCAAGGACACATATAGGGGTGTTTGGGTGCCTTCACCTAAAGTGCATTGGTCGAAAAAACCCAGGGCCTTCCTTTTAAGAAACCTTAACTTGGGCCAGGTTCAGCTTACAGCTTGAGATCACGCTGCTTATAATCTAAACGCAAAATCAAAAAAATGACAGAAGCCCTACTATACGATTCAAAAACAATTCCTACCCGCGCTCGCCGCCGTACTGCCGCCGAGCAAGTTTTAATTGATTACGTGTCCCAGTTTGCTCCGCTCAACGAAGTCGAGATCGAGCAAATTTTTGAAGTGTTAAAGGTCCGTTCCTACAAAAAAGGCAAGCTCTTGCTGCGAGAAGGGCAGGTGGGGAACATTTGCTATTTTGTGATGCAGGGCTGCGTCCGGCAATATTACCTGTCGGATGGCACGGAAAAAACCACCAATTTTTTCACCGAGGGCATGCCGGTCACTTCCACTTTTGTGTTCGAAAACAAGGGTTCCCGCTCGTATTTGGTTTGCAACGAGGATTGTATTTTGGTGGAAGGCAGGGCAGAGGACGAGCAGGCATTTTTTCAAAAAATGCCTCGGATGGAAATGGTCAATCGTATCGGTGTTGAATTTGAACTGCAAAAAACACAGGAAACTTTCGCCGAATTTATGATGTCCAGCCCTGAGGAACGCTACCTGAACTTGCTCAAAACCCGCCCGGATCTGCTCGACCGCGTTCCGCAATACCAGTTGGCGAGTTATTTGGGGGTCACGCCAGAGTCTTTGAGCCGGATCAGAAAGCGGATTATGGGTAAGTGAGCGCATTTCTTACCCAAAGTCAATGAACGCCGGCTATCCGCACCCAGACTTTTGCTTCAAAATTTTTAAAACAAAAGTTTATGAAGCAAAAATTCAGTTTGGCGGCGTTATTCGCCACCCTTCTTTCCGTCCAAATTTTTGGTCAAAATTTGACCCAAACCGTTCGGGGAACCATCCTCGATGCAGACAACAAACAGCCGCTCATTGGAGCGCAAATCCATCTGGCCCAAGGCTCCCCCCCAATTGGAGACGGCGGTAAAACGCTTGGGGCCCTGACCGACCCGGAAGGCAAATTCAGGATTGAAAACGTGTCAATCGGCAGGGTTTTCGTGCAAGTCTCGTATCTCGGTTACGAAAATTTAATAGTGCCGAACATCGTCGTCAATTCCGGGAAAGAGGCCGTTTTAAACCTCGAAATGCGCGAAAATATCACAAAATTGAACGAGATCGCCATCACCGCCAGCCAAAACAAGGGCGAGGTGTTGAACGAAATGGCGATGATCTCGGCACGCAGCGTCTCCCCGGAAGAAACCAATCGATACGCAGGCGGATTCAATGACCCTTCGAGGATCTTGGCCAATTTCGCGGGCATTACCAGCACGCAGGACGGCTCGAACGACATCATCGTGCGCGGCAACTCTCCGAAGTACGTCCAATGGCGGCTTGAAGGCGAGCAAATCACCAATCCCAACCATTTTGGCGACCAAGGTGCGGTGGGCGGTTCGGTCAGCATTTTGAACAACAATTTGCTGGCAGCCTCTGATTTTCACACGGGGGCCTTTGCTCCGGAATTTGGCGACGCGCTCTCTGGCGTGTACGACGTGCGGCTGCGGGCGGGCAACAATGAAAAGTTTGAATCGGTTTTCGGTTTTGGTTTGCTCGGCACGGAAATGACTTTTGAGGGACCGTTCAAAAAAGGCTACGGTGGCTCATTTTTGGTCAATTATCGCTACTCGACGGTGGGTTTGGTCTCCGATCTCGGCTTGGTGGACATCCCCGGTGGAGTGTTGAATTTTCAAGACGCGGCTTTCAAAATCGTTTTACCGACCAGGGAAGCGGGCGTTTTCTCGATTTATGGACTGGGCGGGAAAAGCAAATTTCGCTTCGAGAACGTAACACCCGCGATTTGGGTCACACCCGGCAACAACGCCAACCGCGCTGAAATTCGCACCGATTTTGACAAAAAAGCCCAGCTTTTCAACACAGGTATCAAACACAGCATCCAAATCGGGCAAAGCGGGCTACTTAACACGAGTTTGACGTATTCGAATGAGGGCATTGAGGACGACATTTTCGAGGCGGGCGTGCTGCGGTTTTACGATGACGCGGGCGAGCATCTCCGCGATTCGGTGATTGCCAAAAATTTGCGTTTTCAAGGCAATTTAAAAAAGCCAACTTACAGAGCTTCAATGGCTTACCATCATAAATTCAACGCCCGGAACAAAATACAGATAGGCACCAAATACACGCTTTTTGATTATGATTTTGAGCAAAGCCAGTTTCAGGGAGCCGACAATAACCGTGTTGTGTTGCTCGATTTTCAGGAAAACGTAGGCACGGTCCGCAATTTCATCGCCTGGAAATTTCGCGCCGGAGAAAAACTGAGCTTCGTTTCAGGGCTGCACAACATGAATGTTTTGTTGAACAAAAAAAGCACACTCGAACCGCGGCTGGCGATCGAATGGCAAGCTTGGAGCGGCTGTAAAATCAATCTCGGCTACGGCAGGCACTCGAACATGGAAAGCATCCACCATTATTTTGCAAAAACTGAACTGCCCGATGGCTCGCTTACTGAGCCAAACCGCGACCTCGATTTGTTGAAAGCCGACCATTTTGTGTTTGGTTTCGAACGGCGCCTGGGTAAAAACTTACGGGCAAAAGCGGAGCTTTACTATCAAAACCTGTTTGATCTGCCCGTCGAAAACCTGGACACGAGTTATTTCTCGACCATCGTCGAGGGCCTGGATTTTCGCTACGTCGATTTGGTGAATGCCGGAAAAGGTAGAAACTATGGGGTGGAAATCACCCTCGAAAAGTTTTTCAGTCGCAATTATTACTTCCTCCTGAACGCTTCGATTTACAGATCGAAATACACACCACTGGATGGCGTGGAACGGAACACGCCTTTTGCAGGCGATTATTTGGTCAATTTTCTGTGCGGGAAAGAGTTTCCACGTCTCGGCAAACGGAACAACCAAACGCTCGCCTTGAACGCAAAAGCGTTTTTTGGCGGCGGCCGGAAAATCATCCCACTGCTACGCGACCCACAAGGAAATCTGGCGGTTGACGTGGCAAAAAACCAGGTTTGGGACTATTCAAAAGCCTTTGAAACCAGTCTGGAAGACCCTTACCAAATCCTGCTTTCGATGAGTTACAAATGGAACAAACGCCGGGCGACGCACGAGTTTTTCCTGAATTTGGACAACATTACTCACCACAAGGGCAAAATCATGGAGTTTTATGACGAAACCGAGCCGGGAAAGATCGGGTACATGACACAGTTTGGCTTTTTCCCGAACTTGATGTACCGGGTTTATTTTTGAGGGAGGCAAAATTTTGAACAATTTCCTATGTGCACTCAACCCAAGTGCAATAATCGATGCTGCTGCCTGACACTTGAATTTACGGCTTGTCGCCGCCCGGATTTATGGGTCGATTTATCAAAACCCCCATCTGCTGTAAATCTTACGGATGTATTTTCCCTTATTTTAGCCCGTTGTAGTGTCTGCCAGGAGACTACAACGGGTTTTTAGTGCTAACCAGACATTCGAAATTACGGGCCAAGCATTGAACCGATATCGCCGAGCGCCGTTCAGGGTTGTCTCCTGAGGATTAACCGATTCAAAATCATTGCATTATGGGCATCAAGTAACATGATGGAAACGATCACAAATAAAGCCTTGTATGGGGATCGAAAAACAAATTGAACTGCACCCAATGTAACCTCCCAATATTTCAGCGGAGTTTTGGCTCAATCTTTTTTAAGCCGGGCATGCATCCATTTTAGCCTACAATTGCCAAAACCAGTAAAAAAAACCTCCGCAGTTTTTTCGGAGTTAATTTTGCCCAAAATTTCTTTCTAAACATGAAACTTTCCTCTTTTTCATCATCCTGCGGCCTTTTCAATTTTGCTGGTCCAGCTAAAAATTTATGGATCAGGATGGGGTTTTTATTCCTGTTTTTGCCCTGCTTTTCCACCCTGAGTTTTGCACAATCCATCGAAAAATATTCCAGGGTAGAAATCAGCCTCGCGGGCAAGGACATGGTTGCCCTTGCGCGGCTCGGTATCGAGACTGACCATGGCTTCTTTGATCCGGGCCAATCACTGGTGACCGATCTTTCAGCATCGGAAATTCTATTGGTACAAAATGCTGGTTTTGAATTGAACATAGAAATTGAGGACCTCAAAAAGGATTATTTTGAGCGGCTTCAAAACCCTGCGGTTTCGGAGCGCGGGGAAAATTGCGCGGGCGCCGGTGTGACCCCTTACCCAACCCCCGCCAATTATACTTACGGAACTATGGGAGGCTACCATACCCTCGATCAGATGATGGCTGTATTGGACAGTATGCGGGCCAGGTTCCCCCACCTGATTTCTGCCCGTGAAGCCATAAGCGATACCATTGAAACCTGGGAAGGCAGAAAAATTCAGTACGTTAAAATATCGGACAATCCTGACAGCAAGGAAGCTGAGCCAGAAGTGCTTTATAATTCCCTCACCCATGCACGAGAACCTAATGGGGCGAGCCAGATGCTGTTTTTCATGTGGTATCTGCTTGAAAACTATGCCATAGACCCGGAGCTGCAATATATCGTGAACAATGCCGAACTTTATTTTATCCCCTGCATCAACCCGGACGGGTATGTATATAACGAAACCACCGATCCAATGGGAGGTGGATATTGGCGAAAAAACCGCCGAGACAACAACGATGGTACTTTTGGTGTGGACCTAAACCGAAATTACGGCTATTTTTGGGGCAATGACGACAATGGCTCTTCCCCCGACCCGAGCAGTGGAACGTATCGTGGCCCTGAGCCGTTTTCTGAACCGGAAACACGCAGTATGCGCGATTTTGTACTGGCACACGATTTTGTTTTTTCACATAACTACCACACTTTCAGTAATTTACTTATTTACCCCTGGGCCTACAACAACCAGTTGGCCGACACTTCCCTCGCTATTTTTGCCAAACTTTTCACCCGTGAAAATCGTTACAAAACGGGTACTGCCATCCAAACGGTAGGGTACAACGTGAATGGGAACTCCGACGATTGGATTTATGCAGTAGGTGGGGCTAATTCTTTCACACCCGAAGTGGGCACCACCGGGTTTTGGCCTCAACCGACTGAAATTGACGACCTCAACCGGGAAAATGTGTGGCAAAACCTTAGTACCGCCCTCTGCGCGCTGCGTTTCGGAGAGATATCAGACAAAAGTCCCAATTATTTTTCCGTTTTAAACCCGGGTATCGAGGTCGATCTTACCCGTTATGGTTATCAGGATGGCGATTTTTTAGTTGGACTGACCCCGCTTTCTTCCAATATTCTAAGCTTAACGCCCAATTCGCAAACGGTGAGCCTTGCGCAGTTTGAAACGAAAACCCTGAGTTTTGAAGTGAGCTTACAACCCTCTATTCAGATTGGTGAAGAATTTACGCTGGTGCTGCATTATTCTAATGGATTGCTTGTCAAGACCGACACACTTCGTAAATTTTATGGTGGCAAAACCATCGAGGCTTTTTTCGAAAACGGCAACAATCTGAACGAATGGAGCGGTACCTGGGAAAAGACTGTTAGCACCTATGTAAGCGCTCCGGTCAGTATCACCGATTCGCCCGGCGCCAATTATGCTTCCAATATCTATTCTGATTTGCAATTGACCAACCCTGGTGTGACCATTCCAGCAGGAGCCCAAAATCCACTTTTGCGTTTTTGGGCAAAATGGGATATCGAACCCAGGTACGATTATGTGCAGCTGCGCGCCATAGGCAATTCCGACCAGGCACTTTGCGGTCTTTATACCAAGCCCGGCAGAAATGGCGCACAGCCATTTGGCGAGCCGATTTTTGATGGCTTGCAAGCAGTATGGGTAGAAGAGTGCATGGACCTGTCAGATTTCATCGGTGAAACAATTGACCTGAAATTCATCCTTGGATCCGACAACGAAGACGAGCGTGACGGGTTCTATTTCGACGATTTAAGGGTTGAATACATCGATCCAAATCTGCTTCATACAGTGAGTATTCCATTACAGGATTTTCGCTTGCTCCAAAACGAGCCGAATCCGGCCGGAGCATACACGGTTATTCACTGGGAAAATAAAAATCAACTTGCCGATGCTGCTAACTTGCTTGTTTACAATCATCTAGGCGTATTGATAGCCGAAAAAGCCTTGAACCTTGGCGCTCAAAATGAAATTCGGATCGATACCAGGGGTTGGCCTGCAGGACTGTACAGGTACCAAATTCAGACTTCGGCAGGGCAAACCCAACTGATGAAAATGGCGGTCATTCGGTGATTTTACAAGGTTCGACTAAAATTGAATCATTCTTGAGGTGTTATCGAGGCAGCGACTCCGAGTTGGGGTCTTAACCGTTGCCTTCATTTTTAGATTTTTTGGCGGACCTTTTTGTTCAGTCTAACACAAAGCATTCGAAGTCAACAAAATACCAGATTTAGATTGATACCACTATGAAAAAAATATCCTGTCTTGCTATGCTTGTTGCGCTCTTTTCGGCAATAAGTCTTACTGCCCAAACCACCCAAATGTTTGAACGCATAAGTGCTCCCGTAAAGGAGAACGGGCAAAATCTTTTGTATCCTTTTGCGGGTGGCCTGAACGCTCCGCAATGGTCACAGGCAGATCTTGACCATGACCTTTTGCAGGACATCGTGCTGTTTGACCGTGTGGGCAATGTGTTGCTGACGTACATCAACGAAGGAAGCGCGGGTGCACCAAATTATGTATTCCGCCCTGAGTATGCCTGCAATTTTCCAGTGCTGACAGACTGGATGCTGATGCGCGACTTTGACCAGGACGGTGCAATGGATATTTTCTGCGCGGCATTGTCGCAAGCAAGCCAGGAAATTCAGGTATTCAAAGGCTACTACGATGGCCAGGGGCTGAAATTTACGCCCCAGTTATTCAAGTATCCACCTAATTGCTCCGCCTGCAATGCATTATATATTTTTTACCCTGACGACAACTCCTTGTTTTACAACAATTTCCCCATTAACCGGGGCGATATACCAAGTATTGACGACATTGACGGCGATGGAGACCTGGACATTGTGGCATTTTCTGCCGGCACTTCTACCAGCCTAACCATGCTCCGTAACACCTCGGTAGAAAACGGACTGCCGCTCTCTGAGCCTCAATATGAACTCTATGACAATTGCTGGGGGCGTTTTTACGAGAATGGCCTGCAGCGCTGCCTCGCAGAATTGAGTTGTCACCCGGATACTTGTTATCTGAATTGCGCTTTTGCCCCCGATATTGCCGACGAACGCGATGGGCTGCACCCTGGCGCAACGGCAACAACCTACGATCACGAAAACGATGGAGATAAAGACCTGCTGCTGGGCAATGTTGCCTTCCCCTGTGTCGATATGATGACCAATGGCGGCACCCCGCAAAATGCCTGGATGACAGCCCAGGATTCGGCATTTCCTATTATGAATGTACCAATAGACATTAATTCCTTCCCAGGGACGTATTACCTTGACTTCAATGATGACGGTAAAAAAGACCTCATTGCCGCATCCAACAACCCTACCAGTGGCGAAGACCGCATGGGTGTATGGTACTACAAGAACAACCATTCTGTGCAAGGCCAACACAGGTTTGAATTGCAGTCCAAAAGCATTTTTCAGGGCGATATGATCGAGGTTGGTACCGGCGCACACCCCGCCTTTGCCGACGTGAATGCCGATGGCCTGCTCGATATGCTGGTGGGCAATTACGGCTACTACACTTATATAAACAATCAGGCAACCTTTACCAATTCAAGGCTTTTCCTGTACCTCAATGTCGGTACGCCCACAGCTCCGGCCTTTGAATTGGCCGACAGCGATTTTGTGGGCCAGTCACAGTTTGCACCTTCAGATTATGATTTTTCGCCAAGTTTTGGCGATATTGATGGCGATGGCGACCTCGACCTTTTGGTGGGAAGTAATGTGGGAGGGGTCTATTGTTACCGGAACACCGCAGGGCCAGGCCAACCCATGACGTTTAGTTACGACTTTAACCCCATGTGGCTTAGCCTGGACGTAGGCGGTTCGGTTTCAGCCCCTTTGGTATATGACCTGGATGGCGATGGGTTGCAGGACCTCGTCATAGGCGAACGCACCGGCAATATCAATTTTTTCAAAAACAACGGTTCTTCTACGGACCCTGCCTATCCATCCAACCCGACCTTGCCTAAAATTGGGCAAATTGACACAAGGGTTCCACAGGAGGTAGTAGGCATGAGCACTCCGGCCATCATTCAGACCCTGGATGGTCCGATCATAGTAACGGGCGCACAAAAAGGCCATTTGGAAGCCTATTATCTGCAAGGTGCGAGTCAGGATACCTTCCCCGCCATTTCCGTGAGCTGGGGTAACATTGACGAGGGCAATCGCTCGCATCCGGCCTTCGCCGATCTGGACAATGATGGTACTCTTGACATGGTAGTGGGCAACCAACGAGGAGGTCTTTCGCTCTACAGAACCGAGCTGGTCAACTGTTCTGTGCCACTTTCCACAGCCACACCAAACATTCCAGATTTGAGCATCAGCCCGAACCCCGCCCGTGCCTGGGCGCGCGTGGATTGGCCCGTGAATACTGCCGTTCGTTGGCAGGCATTCAACGCGCTTGGCCAACGGGTTGCCGAAGGCGAATCGGCAACTGGCTCCTTCAATATTGAAGTAAGAAATTGGAAATCAGGTATTTACATACTGAAAGTGGAAGGAGATGGAGTCCATGCTGCGGGAAGATTGATGGTGGTACGATAGTGGTTTGGATCAGTATTTTACCCATTCCTAAACAAGAGATTCCAAATATACATCGAAAAAGAATGCGTAAAATTTCCCAATCGGTACTAAAAAACGTGGGAGTAACTTCGAAAAGGTGTTATAGATTTTAAGGTTGGAGCAGATACATCTTTGCATAGGACTTTAGTAAAGTTTGAAAAACCGATTTTCAGATAATGAATAATCGCATGAGTACTCAAACACTAAAATACACGCTTCGCCGATGATCAAACCTTTTAAAAGCAAAAAAGACCTTGCAAGAGAACTTCAAATTCATCCAAAAACCCTCAGCCGATACATGAAAGCCTTTGGTATTGATTGGGATAAAAATCCCATGCCACCAGCGGTTTGGGAAAAGGTGTTACATAAGTTGGGCTGTGACGATGTGCCTGCTGGAGGGGGGGGTGAAAACTTCAAAGACCAGAAACATTTAGATTGACTGCACAGATGTCCGATGTTTTCGGATATTGTCCGATGTTGTCACTTTGAGCCGAAAGGAATGTGCCTGCACTTTTGAGGCACACAATTTTCAATTATTCTCAAAATGATTTAACAATGAGACAATTTCAAAATTTACTTCTCGCTTCCGTTTTGGTATTCTTAGTCAATTATTAAACAAACGCTCAAACTGAAACTCCGACGCTCCTGAAAACCGACAACACTTTTATTCAGCAACGAATAGAAAGCAGCGACCCTGAAGGTTGGCTGTTCTTTAAAAACTCTTCGGACTTGATAGCGGGGCAACTTTTTAACGAACAGCCTGCGGCTGCCGGGCTATCAGCCAATGACAACATGGTGCTCATCGATTCCGAGGCAGATGAGCAGGGCAATAATCACAACCGATACCAGCAATACTACAAAGGCATCAAAGTAGAAGGCGGTGAAATCTTCGAGCATACACGCGACTGTTATGTTTATCTTCTACATGGGAAAATTATCGAAGGGTTGAATTTTAACGTGCAACCCATTTACACCGAGGCCCAAGCCCTCAACTCAGCCACAGCATTTATCGGAGCTAGTCAGTACGCTTGGGAAAATCCTACTTTCCTTATTTTTATGTAGCAGAAGACCTACCGGGGTCAACCTTTACCTGGACATTCCCACCAACATGGACAGGAACAACCTCCGGGACAGGGAACAATACGCTGACTATCTCAAGCTTTGGAAACTATAACCCTCCTGGAGGATTCCCATCTACAGAGTTTATCTCGGTAACGTCTTCCATTAGTGGCACCACTAGTATGAAGGTGAAGGTTTATGACAATTGCAACCTATTATGTGGGGGCGGTGGAGAAGGCAGGGCAACGCTACCAGTTAACATTGCCGTTACACAAGGAGTTAATGCTGATATTTATCCTAACCCAACCAAGACCCAACTCAAGGTGTCTTGTATGGGTGAGACCCCCAAGGTTATTAGCATTTTCTCTGCTTTGGGGAGTAAGTTGATGGAAGTTATACCGCAGCAGCCTACCCACACCCTGGATGTTTGCGTGCTGCCTAACGGAGCCTACATCGTCAACATCCAATTTGAAAATCAAACAATCAACAAAAGATTTACAAAAACAAATTAACATGAAATATACCCTTTTGAGTTTTGCACTTTTGTGCGCAGCACTCTC
>JBJXGO010000288.1:0-20546 GCA_046160345.1 Saprospiraceae bacterium | reverse complement strand
AACGCGCACTTGATGCGGACAGATCCCGTCAGGAAGACAACTCAGTTAAAGCTTGATTACTCAAGTTAGCAACAAGAAACTGTGGCAATAAATTGATTATCAACCATTTTTGTGTGCATACCGTAGGGTCTTATGACCCAGCGCCACTTCGGTGAGCAGCCATGCCCTACCAAAATCTCCCTGCTATTCAAACGGCGGCGGCCAATCGCTTCCGTACCAAAAGTGCGTCAAAAAGTCCCAATGCATGTCTGCACGCAGATAAAAATCAGCAGAAGACCACGAATAAGCTTCAGGAAAAGCAGCCAAGCGCCACTTAGGCTGTATCGGATTTCGATGGATGTAGTCCATCTTTTGAGCAACAATCGGGTCGGTAAAAAGTGGTACGGACAAGGGGCGTTCTTTGAAAAACTGATATTCCCGGTCTTTACGATCCACTTTAAAATGTTCCAACACTTTGGGGTGATTTTCCAGCAGATCAAACTTGATCTGCTGCGCAACATACTTCATAAACCGAAGTTGTACTTTGGATAAGGACTGGTCTGCAATCATTTGCCAGATCAAATGAAAGTGATTTGGCATGATGACAAAGGCATGAACCCTGAGGGTTTGCTCTTTCACTAGATAGCTCAGGGAATCCGTAATGATTGTTTTGTACTTATCTGGCTTCAGTAAATGTTTCCAATATTTAATGGTAGCAGTGGTGAAGTATAAATCAGTATATTTGTAATGAAAATTCCCTGGATACATGATTATGATTCATTTGGTTGCTTTACAAAGATAATTTTTTTCCACGACAATTCAAATCCATTCATTCATTTTTATGGGCGATCCCTGTGCCGAATTTCGCAGATTCGTACATTGAGCTTGGCTAACCACCGAAGTGGCGCTGGGTCAAACCTGTCCCGTACCGTAGGTCGGGAAGACCCAGGCGCGGCGGGAAAAATCTAAAATACAACAGAATGAATAGAAACAACACAGGTTTTTACCTTCTTTCTCTCACAGTGACACAGCGTCGCTCCGCTCCGCTCGTGTCCAAAGTCTAAAAAAAAAAACTACATGAAAAAATTCATTGCTCTTGCAGGATTTGCAGTACTCTCCGTTTGCGCTTTTGCTCAAAAAGCCGCCGTTGTTAATTTCAGCCTGAATTTTCCGGTTAGCCTCGATTATGAATTCTGGGGCGATGGCACGGACGAATTCAAATATGAAAATGCTGCAAAAGAAATCGTCACCATTCGAACGCTGGATACCTTATTCAGTTATGCCCAGGAGAAACTCTCGAAAACCTTGAAACTTGACCTGGAAAAAAGAACCGTAGCCGATAAGGTGAAAATGAACGCGATAGGAAAGATCATCGGTTTTCCCAACGAAAAAATAAAAGACGCCGTTGCCGCCGGGAAATACGATAAGCTGGTGAAAGTGGAAGTGATGTCGCTTTCCGGTGGCTCCAGTACGACTTCCTCGGGGCCTTTTTCCAAGCGGAAACAAAAAGTGGACATGATTGTAGAAATCACCGTGTATGACAAAAACGGTGAGGAAATTGACCGGTACAAAAAAAGAACACGAATGGACGAAGTGAAAAAATCGGCCTCTTTGTTCGGGTTTAGCGAAGAAATTACCCTAAGTGGAAACGAGCTTTTTGTTTTGTTTGTGGACGCTCTGGACAATGCGCTGAAAAGTAAAAAATAGATAACGCAGCGTCTCACGGAATGGAAGGAGTCCACAGAGGCTTCCGCCTCGCGTGGCCTTCCTCTTACCATACGCACGCGCCGTGCGCGGTGTTTTCACCGCGCGCCACGGCGGAGTGAGTGTTTCAAATTCAGGTCCCTTTGTAGTGGTGTCTGGAGAAAAAACCAGGCACGGCGCTAATAAGACCCAAAATACCCACATGGGCAGATAGTACCTGTCATCGGCCTCCAAAGCATGATTTGCTTTGGGGGCCGTTTTTTTGGGGTTCACAGAACCCCGCAATCGCCGAAACCAAAAGCCCGCAAAATTTCTACCTTTGACAAATGGAATATGGGATGCCATCGCTTCCTGTTTTTCCGTTGTTTGCCCACTGTGAAGATTACCCTAAAAAAATATTTATTTGGTTTCCGCCTCATTTCATCCACCCTCAAACAAGCATTCTGTAATGCAAAAAGTAATTCTCCTTGTTTGGCTTTGTTTGGCCATGGCCGCCTGTAGCGACCCAGACAATGCCACCGATCCTGCCCGCTGGAAGGCTCAGGCCGCTCGCGTAACCATATTCCGGGACGACTTCGGCATCCCGCACATCTATGGTCGGACGGACGCCGATGCGGTGTTCGGAATGCTTTTTGCCCAGTGCGAGGACGACTTTCAGCGGGTGGAGATCAACTACCTCAGGGCCATCGGAAGACTGGCCGAAGTAGAGGGTGAAAAAGAACTTTACAGCGACCTGCGAGCCAAGCTTTTCATGACCGAGGAGGAGGCCAAAACACACTACGAAAGTGCTCCAACATGGCTCAAGCAACTTTGTATCGCTTTCGCCGACGGTGTTAACTACTACCTGCACACGCACCCGGACGTGAAGCCCAAATTGTTGACCCGCTTCGAGCCCTGGTTTCCGATGTACTTCTTTGAAGGAAGTATTGGCGCCGACATCGAGAATATCCCGACGGTGCAGATCAAGGCTTTTTATGCGCAAATGGAAGAACCTGGCAATTCCGGAAAGGAGAAAAACAAGGGACTTGGATGGAGTGAAACGGAGCGAATGCGTGATCGGGATATGCCGGTAAAACGGGACGACGAACCGCGTGGCTCCAACGGATTTGCCTTGTCAGGCAAGATGACGGCCAGCGGGAATGCTATGCTGCTCATCAACCCGCATACATCCTTTTACTTCAGGCCGGAAATTCATGTGGTGAGCGAAGAAGGACTGAATGTATATGGCGCCGTCACCTGGGGACAATTTTTTGTTTATCAAGGGTTTAATGAAAAAACGGGTTGGATGCACACCTCCTCATACCTCGATGTGATGGACGAGTTTGTGGAGACTGTTACCGAAGAGAATGGTCAATATTTTTACCAATACGGTACCGAAAAACGCCCTGTCACGGCAAAGGAAGTGACCCTGAAATACCGGGAAGGAGCAGCAATGAAGGAGCGCAAGTTTCCCATTTACCGCACCCACCACGGCCCCATTACCCACCTGAAGGATGATAAGTGGGTGGCAACCGCCATGATGTGGGAGCCGGTGAAGGCGCTCACCCAGTCGTTCACCCGTACCAAATTGAAGAACCACGCCGAGTTCCGCAAGATGATGGACATACGCACGAACTCTTCGAACAACACCGTGTTCGCCGATGCAGAAGGGAACATTGCCTATTACCACGGCAATTTTGCCCCCAAGCGGGATACCTCTTTCGACTTTTCGAAACCCGTGGATGGCAGCGATCCCGCCACCGATTGGCAGGGCCTTCATGAGGTGGACGACTGTATCGTGGCTGTAAATCCGGCGAACGGCTGGTTGCAAAACTGCAATTCAACCCCCTTCACCTGTGCCGCTGAAAACAGCCCCAAGTCAAGGGATTACCCGGTTTATATGCGTTTGCCCAGAGAGAATTTTCGGGGAATTCATGCTGTACGGCTGTTAAAAGAGCGCCGGGATTTCAGTCTTGACAAACTGATCGAAACGGCCTACGACCCGATGCTGCCTGGTTTTGAGCAGCTGATCCCAGGTCTTGTGGCGGCTTATGATGGCGCAGATGCACAAAAGAAAGACAAAATGCTTGCCCCGGCAATAGAAGTGCTCCGCAAATGGGACTTCAGGGTTAGTAAAGAGTCGGTGGCCATGACCCTGGCACATTACTATGGCACGCAATATGAAATGCATGGGAAAGTGCCCGAGGGCCTGGATCGCGAGAACCCTGGCGATCTGATCACTTTCAATTACTTTGGCACAAGTTCCCCCCCCGCGGAGCGACTGGCGATCTTCCAGCAGGCTGTGCAACAACTCGTAGCCGACTTTGGCCGCTGGAACCTGCCTTGGGGAGAGATCAACCGGTTCCAGCGCCTGACCGGCGACATAGAGCAGCCATTTGATGATAATAAGCCAAGCCTGCCCTGTGGCCTTGCCTCTGGCAAATGGGGCGCTCTGGCCTCCTATGGCGCTCAACCATACAAAGGCTCCAAACACATTTATGGCACTTCCGGCAACAGTTTTGTGGCAGTGGTTGAATTTGGCCCGAAACTAAAGGCAAAAAGCCTGCTGGCAGGAGGCGAGAGTGGCGATCCCCGCTCGCCCCATTTCTACGACCAGGCCCAGCGATACGTGGACACCCAGTTTAAGGAGGTAGCCTTCTATCGGGAAGAGGTGGAGCGCCGCGCCAGGCAGCAATACAGACCAGGGGAGCGAAAGAATTAAGAAATGGGGCGTACGGCGGCTGATCTGGCGGGGAGCGCTGATATTCGGATCGAGGATCTGGCGGAGGCGATACATTATCGGAGTTTGGATAGAGAGGGGCTGGCGGGGTGATGGCTTTTACATTTTTACGCACATAAAATTGGCGATAGTTTACGTTTTATCACACATTAATTTGATTATAATTTACATTTTATTACAGATATTTTGCATGAAAAATTGCTCAACCACTTAAAAATGTACTTTTTTTTGGGGGGTATGCCCGAGGTAGTCGCAGATTACATCCAACATCAGGACATTAGTGCAGCGAGACAAATCCAACATGACGTTCTTCAAGCCTATCAACGCGATTTTTCCAAATATTCCGACCCTTCTCAAGCCATAAAAGTGGCGGAAATCTGGAATTCCGTCCCTTTTCAATTGGCAAAAGAGAACAAGAAATTCATGTACAATGATGTGAAGGCCAAGGCGCGTTCCACGGCCTATCAGCAAAGTATCGAATGGTTGAGAAACGCGGGGCTTATCCATATTGTTAATCAAATTCGGGCTGCCAAATTGCCCGTTTCGGGCTACGCTGATTATTCAAAATTCAAAGTCTATCTTTTGGACACGGGTTTGCTGGGAGCCCTCCTGAATTTATCCTCTGACATCATTTTAAAACCCAATAACCTTTTTTTAGAATACAATGGGGCTTTTGTTGAAAATTACGCCTGTCTGGAATTGTTAAAAACCCTTGCGCAAGAGATGTTTTATTGGACTTCCGAAAGAGAAGCGGAGGTCGATTTTGTTTTTCAATGGAATAATGAAATTTATCCCTTGGAAGTGAAAAGTGGCACTAACCGCAACACGAAAAGCCTCCGAAATTATGCCGACAAATTTCAACCCAAATTGTTGCTGCGGGCTTCCCCCAGAAATTTTATCAAAAACGATGATTTCGTGAATATCCCATTGTATGGTTTAATGGGTTTAAAATCCTTGTTGAAGGATTAAAACAGCTATGGAACGCATACAGCTTTTGGCCCTGACTTATGGTAGCACGAATGGCTGCAGATATGGCGGGGAGCGCTGATATCCGTATAGAGTATTTGGCGGAGGCGATTTATTTTGGAGTTTGGATCGGGCGAGATAGGCGAGATTTACGAGATACGATTGATGATCTAAGATTTAAGATAGACGGTGGACCGCCTCTGTAAACCGTCCACCGCATTCCGCATTCCGCATTCCGTTACCTGTCCAGCCACTTCTTGAACCCGGGCGCTTTTTCCCGGCTGATATCCACTTCCATTTTTGCAGGTGATTTGAGGAGTACGGTCAGTTTTTGATTTTCGTGCGGGCGCACGCTTTGGATGGCCTCTATGTGGATTATGCACTGCCGGTTGGCCCGGTAAAACAGTTGAGGATCAAGCAGTTCTTCGATTTCTTCCAGGGTGCTGTAATCAAGGAGGTATTTCTCACCGGAAAAAGTATGGAGGTAATTGAGCTGATCGCGCACAAAACAAGCAATGTCGGTGGCGCGCACAGGCACCCATTGGTTTCGGACACTGGCAATGAATTTCTCCTTGTACAGACTGTTTTGCGTGGGCAGTTGAAGTAGTTTGGCTAGTTCCTGCAGGTTGTTGTATTGGGGTTGTTTGGACAGGATGAGGTTGCGGGCCCGATCTATGGTTTTGCGCAGGGTGTCTTCATCCACAGGTTTGAGCAAGTAATCAAAGCCGTTTACCTTGAACGCGCGAATAGCATACTCATCGTAGGCGGTGGTAAAAATGACCGGGCATTGTAGGGTATATTGGTCAAAAAGTTCAAAACTCATGCCATCCCCCAGTTGGATGTCCATGAATATGAGGTCTGGTTCAGCATTGTTCAAAAACCACTTTTTGGCCGTTTTCAGGCTGGGTAAATGGCACAGGATGTTCACATCTTGGGCAACCTGACCGATTTTATACTGAAGTTCTTTGGCGATGAGCAGTTCGTCTTCTATGATAATTGCATTCATGTGCGGATGCGGTTGTGAAAAAACGCCTTGTATTTTTTTATAGCAATGGAATCCGGATTATGAAATGTGTTTCTGTTGTCAGGATTTCCATTGGATTATTACTCAGGTATTGATACAGTGAACGAAGGCGCGATAAGCCTTGTTTGTTGCTGGTTTCGACCACTGAACGGAGTTGAAGATTGTTTCGAACGACCAAATAATTGGGCTCTGAAAATATGTCCACTACCAGAGGTTCTGAGCTGTCGAAAGTGTTGTGTTTGAGGGCGTTTTCCAGCAGATTTTGTAGGGTAACCGGCACAATTTTCCGATCAAGGTTAGCCGCTTCAACCTTGAAATGCACCTCCAGGGCTTCCCCGAAACGGGTTTGTTGCAATTTGATAAAGTTTTTGGCAAAATCAATTTCATCTTGCAAGGTCACCGTTTCCCTGTCGCGGCTTTGCAGGATGTATCGATACATTTTGCTCAATGCTTCCAAAAACTCCGAAGCTGTTTTCTGGTCAAATCGAATCAGGCTACCAAGGGATGCCAGGGAGTTGAATAAAAAGTGTGGGTTGAGCTGTTGGGTCAGGTTTTCGTATTGGACTACGGCCTTTTCTTTGGAAAGCGCCTGTGCTTTTTGTTCGAGGGAAAAGAATGCTTTTTTCATCTGTTCACGGCGCCGGTAGGCCGCGATACCGAGCGCGGCCAAAAGGCCAAGTATCAATCCCCAAAACCAGGACGACTTATACCAGTGTTGGTCAACGCGTATTTTAAGTGTTTTTTCAGGCACGTTCCAATCGTTGGCATTGTTGGAGGCTTTGTATCGAAAAATATAATGACCACTTGGTACGTCTGTATAGTTTGCTCTGCGATCGCGGGTGATTACCCAGTCTTTGTCATAAGGCTCCATCTTGTAAGCATACCAGGTCTGATGTGCATTGGTAAAATTCAGTGCGAGCATCTCCAGCGAAAAAAAATTGTTTGAAGGGGGGAGATAGAGTTCTTTCAGGTTTTCGGCATTCGTATTTGTCTGAAAAACCTTATT
This sequence comes from Saprospiraceae bacterium, assembly GCA_046160345.1. Classification (GTDB taxonomy): domain Bacteria; phylum Bacteroidota; class Bacteroidia; order Chitinophagales; family Saprospiraceae; genus M3007. Next base: position 13,148 of record JBJXGO010000288.1, on the reverse strand, counting down.
AAAAACGCGGACTTCGGAAAGCATCAGGGACGTTTTTGCTTCCTTATCCTTATACCGTTCGGGGTAAAACGTGAGAAATCCACGGGTGGTTGGAAAGCAAAAACGACCATTTTTAAACTCGTATGAAGGCCGATCGGAAAAACCATTTTCAACCAGTCCGTCATCTAAGTTAAATTGTCGCAGCAATTGGCCGGAATCATTTAACAACATCAAACCTTGTAAGGTGCCCACCCATATCCGGTTTTCGCTGTCCGCCCGGATATTCAGAAAAAGATTGGTAGGGAGCCCGGTGCGCATGCTGTAATTCGTGAATTGAAAAGTGGTGGGATCAATAACAGAAATGCCCTCCAAGGTGGCTGCCCAAATCCTTCCTTTTGCATCTTCAGTCATGCTATAAATGAAATTGCCCAAAAGCGTGCTGTCATTGGTTGGCGTTCGACGCCAGTATTTGGCCACCTTATGGATTGGATCGAAATAGGTCAATCCATTACCATCCAGTCCGAACCAAAGGCATCCACGACTATCCTCTAAAATGCACTGACCATAATACCCTTGGTATTGCCCTAAAACCGGATGTTCAGCGATTGACCGGAATTTTTTTTCTCCTGGCGGCCTGTAATAATGTCCACCCTGGCCAAAATTGGCGATCCACATGGTACCATCCCTGGATTCGTGAATGGCTTTTGTTACAACTTTGGGAATCCCGTGTTTTTCATCCAGAAACTCAATGTTGCGACTGCCTTTGCGAAGCCGGTTCATGCCTTTTGCGGTGCCTATCCATAAGTCCCCAAGTTTATCTACAAAAAGGGCTCGTACGGAGTTGTCATGGATGACCAACGGTTTGCCTTTTTCGTTCCAGTATCGTTGGGTTTTTCCGGTAACAGGGTCCATGTGAAAAAGCCCGGCGCCTGTACCAAACCATAGTTTCCCATCATCCATTTCTGCGAAAGCGCGAGCTGAAAGCAGATTTTCATCCGCAGAGGCAGCGTTCCCCGGGATAATGGATTCGAACATAGTATTGTCTGGATCAAAAAACACAGCGCCTTTTCTGGACGAACACCAAATATTCCCTTCCCGATCCTCGTACAATTGTCGAACCCCAATAGACGGAAACCCAGTTGGCATCCAGGGTTCAACGGGAATAGGCCTGAATTTATCTGCAAGGGTGTCATACAAGGCAATGCCAGAATAGGCAGTTGAGACCCACATTCTTGATTTTTTGTCGATGAGAATATCAGAGATGGAATTACTCCGGCTTGAAGGCGAAAGGTCCAAATCATAGTATGCTTTCCAGGTGTCAAACCGAATATTTGTTTGGTATATCAAGGCAGGGTCTAAATACACGGAGCACCATATCCTGCCTTTTGAATCAATTTTGATTTCGCTGATTCCTCTACCTTTCAATACCGGAGGCATTTGTATCTCGCGAAATTTTTCAGAATCAAGATTGTAAACAAATATGCCTTTTTCGGTTCCTAAATATAAATCGCGATCTATTTGTGCAATATCTATAACTCCACCAAACAACTTTTCGCTATTGTTTTTTAGGGCTGGTATATGAGTTACCTGATAGTTTCTGGTATCTATTTTGACTAGTCCATCCATTCTTAAACCAAGAAAAAGTATCTCGGGCTGTACTTCTTTAATAATATTTACCCATGGTAATTTCCCATCACCTATTTTTTTAAAACAGTCTTTTTCATAATCATATTCCACAAAGCCATTTAACAAACCCATCCAAAGACGCCCTTTAGTATCACAAAGCATGGCACGCATGCCACCTGAATAAATGGCGCAAGAATCTTCTTGAATATTCTCGTAGTTTTTTACCTCGTATCCGTTGTAGCGGTTGACCCCTGTTCCATTCCCGATCCAGATATACCCCAATTTATCCTGACAAACAGTGTTGGTTGTATTGCTGCTCAATCCTTGCAAAGTGGTTATTTTATGGAAATTATAAGGAAATGTCTGCGCCAGTACCGACGCAGAGACCAACTTGAATAGAAGGACTAAGTAAAAATATCTCATGACCTTAGTGCTTGAGCATCATCTTGCTTGCAAAGAAAGCACTGCAAAGGGAGGCAGAACTTGCGCCAGTATACCTGCAAATATCTGCGAATGTAGACGCCTCAGCCAAATTCTTACACTTGAAACGGTTGAAATTGAAAATGAAGCGTAGCAATTTTCAAATGAAGCGGTGCGTCTCTCTTGGTCTTGCCACTCCGCCATGAGCAACGCCGAGGTCTTTTGACCAAGCGCCCACGTGCAGCACAATTTTGTCGGCACGGGCGTAGGACCGCATTTTGAAAGTAGATTGAATGGCGGCTGCTCTGGCGGGGAGCGCGGATATTCGGATCGAGGATTTGGCTGAGGCGATTTATTTTGGAGTTTGGATCGGGTGAGATAGGCGAGATTTACGATATACGATTGATGATCTAAGATTTAAGATTACTAGATAAAATCAAACTAGCTAAAGCGTGCGCGCCAGCCATAAATTATGACGTGCTTGTTGTTTTCACTACAGGTGTCCTAAACATGAAACTTTCTCTAAATCTTAGAAAAATGCTGAAGACTTTCCTATGTTTTAAGTCATCTTTTCTATTCAAAAAATTTCAACAATAGGCTGAATCAAGGTTACGGACACCTGTGGCGAAAACAACAAGCACGGCGCTGAAAACACCACGCAGGGGGCGTGAGACAAGCGTTTTGAACACTAAGCAAGGCAGAAATCGTGAGTATCCTTTACCTTACAACCGTCACATCGCCTTTGAACAACTCCCGTTGCCCATCAATAAACTCGATCTCTGCTACCCATACAAATACTCCCGGATTCATGGGCTCTCCATTGAAACTTCCATCCCAGCCAATGGTCGGATTGTTGGGCAGAAAATCTTTCAAAGTGATCAGGGCCTCGCCCCAGCGGTCAAAAACCTGGAGGGAAAGGATCTTGCTCACCGAGCCCGGTTTGGCATAGATCGTGAACAGATCATTGGTGCCGTCCTCATTCGGTGTGAACACATTGGGTACATAGATCTGCCGGCGGCGATCTACGATCACCGTCACCTTATCCTGAGCTGTACAGCCATTCAGCGCCTGCACCAGTATGTTGTAAACCGTTGAAACAAATGGGGTTACCACCTGTGTGAGGCATCCTGGGTCGGGGCATTCCGAAGAATCAAAAGGTGGAGTCCAAACCACCGACAAAATGCTGTCGAGCGGAACATTCACCGTGGCCAGCAGGGTGGCCTGATCACCCAGACCGATGTTGATCTCGTCACCCAGATCGACGTTTATGGGTGTTGCAGCATTCACCACGATCACATCCGTTTTCTGGCAATCATTGGCATCCAAGGCTGTCAGCGTGTAAAGGCCTGAATTTAATCCGGTAAAAATATTCTGGGGCTGTTCTGGGCCGTTGTTGAGCGAATACCGGTATGGAGCTGCGCCCCCGCTGGTTTGTACCTGGATCGCTCCATCGTTCTGATCAAAACAATCCAGATCGTTGACGATAAAACTCAGCTGCAACGGCGCAGATTCTGTCAGTGCTACGGTAGATACGTTGGTACAGCCATTGGCATCAAAAACTGTAACGCTATAAACACCCGCCGCCAGATGGTCGATCTGCTGAGCGGCGCCCCCATTCGACCAGCTAAAGGTATAGGGCAATGTTCCTCCGCTTGGCATAGCCAGGGCACTGCCGTCGTTTGCTCCCGTGCAGCTTACATCGAAACCCGCGTAGTTGGAATTGATCGCACTTGTCAGAGCAGGTGGCATCAGTTGCACCACAGTGGCCTGCTCCGAGCTGCTAAAGCCATTGGGTGACGTCACATTTACGGTGTAATTACCAGCTGGAAGACCAGTGATCACATGCGGCGTTCCAAGGGTCGTGATGGTTCCGGTTCCGACGATGGTAAGACCCTGTTGCACGGTGTAAGAGAACGGCGCAATACCGACGATTGGGGTCAGGGTGAGTATTCCTGTGTTGGCAAGACAGGGAATATCGGAACCGCTCAGGCTTGCCGCCACTGAACAACTGTTGACAGGCAGCAGACTGGTCTGGGTAATGATCGTGCTGTCGCAACCAAATTGATTGGGCAGGATATTGGTCGTGCTACCCACCTGTGTCGGATCACAGGTGCTGAGATCAATGGTGGTCATGCTGGTGGGCAATAAGGTCCTGGTTTCGGTCACCACGCTGTCGCAGCCAAATTGATTGATGAAAGGGTAGACGAACACACCTGCCTGGGCCGGATCGCAGGTCGTGGTTGCGAGCGAAGTCAAGCTGGACGGCAGCAGACTTACGGTGGTGATCACCGTGCTGTCACAGCCCAAATAATTGCTCAGAATATTAGTGAACACCCCCACATTGGCGGGGTTGCAACTTGAGCCCGTCAGCGTCGTGGTGCTGCTGGACAACAAGGTTACTGTGGTGACTACAGTACTGTCGCAGCCTCCAGCCGTAGTAAAATGATCGGTAAAAACCCCTGCTGATGCCGGATCGCAGGAGGTGGCGCTCAGAATAGTAGTGGGCAGCGGGATTAAGGCCACGGTGGTGATCACGGTGCTGTCACAACCCAAATAATTACTCAGAACATTGGTGAACACCCCCACATTGGTGGGGTTGCAACTTGTGCCCGTCAGCATCGTAGTACTGCCCGGCAATAGGTTTACGGTCGTTACTACCACACTGTCACAGCCAAACTGATTTGTCAGTACATTGATGAAAACACCCACTTGGGCAGGATTACAAGTAGTGCCCGAAAGCATCGTAGAGCTGCCGGGCAGCAGATTTACGGTCGTAATGACGAGACTATCGCATCCATCTATGGTCAACAGGTTATTATTAAAAACACCGACCGCCGCAGGGTCACAAGTGCTTGCGTCCACGAGGGTTGTATCGGACAATGAAAAAATAACCGTGGTAACGACCATGCTGTCGCAGCCATAAACGTTGCTCAGATTTTGGGTAAAAACGCCCACGTTGTTCACATCACAACTCTTGTCAAAAAGCAGGGTGGTATCGGAAGGCTGCAAAGTGGTCAGGGTGATCACCACACTATCGCAGCCGTTTAACTGGGTCAAAACTAGTGTGTTTGAACCCGCCAAGGCCGGATCGCAGGTATTTAAACTCAACACCGTGGTGTCGATGGTAAGTACCGTCAAAGTAGTGAGAATCAGGCTGTCGCAACCGTTGAAAGTTTGGAGTGTATCGGTGTAAATGCCGGAAGTGGTTTGCATGCCGCCACCGACCAACAAGCTTTCCCCCGAACAAATTTGAGCGGCCAGCGCAGTATTTGCCCCTTGCCAAACCGTCACGGTAACGCTGTCTGAAAGCAGGGCGGAGCAGGCAGCGCTGGAGTTATCGCTGATGTTGGTTAGTTTGTAAACGGTTGTTTGTGATGGATTTACACTCAAGACATGTCCGTTTGGAATGTCATTGAGCGTAAAACTTTGGTTGTTAATTGTCCAATTGATATCAAAAGGCCCATTGCCAGTCAGCGAGAAATTTAGGTTGACGGATTCACCTGCACAAATTTGTGCATCGCTGCTCAAATCAGCCGTGGGAATGGAATTAACCTGCACCATTTGACATACAGGCATTCCAGCTCCACAGGCATTTTGAGGGGTCACGCAAACCTGTCCGGAGATGGAATTAAGGAAATTGATATGCACTGTGTCTCCACTTCCAGTCAGTACGGCTCCGGTCGGTATGGTCCAGTTATAAAGGACGCCGGGTTGCTCCAAATTCAGGGTAAAGAGATAATTACTGCTGTCGATGCAAACACTATTCGGGCCGTTCATGGCAGGTTGTTGCACCTGGGTTTGTACAATGATGGGTTGGCAAGCTGGTTGTGATGGTCCGCAGGTATTAGTGGCCGTGACACAGATCGGTCCGGAAACAATGGTATCCCAGGTTACTCGAATACTGTCCGGAGATAGTGTTGTGAAAGATAGATTTCCCGGTATTGTCCAGTTGAAAGAAGTGGGAGCGGGTGAACCGGTTGCAGCAACCGAATAAATGTAAGTGGAGTCAAGGCAGGGATTTATATTCCCGGTGATTTGTGACAGGGCTGGAAGCGTGCCCGATGATGTTACCTGAACGCATGCGGTATCCCTGCAGTTCAGCGAGCCACGCCAGTGGATCAATTCCAGGCAATAGGTTCCAGCCTGGTTCACCTGAATGGTTGGCAAACTATTACTGCCGATGATCCCGGGCCCGGACCAATTGTACGATGTAGAGCCGTTAAATGCATTATTGGCAGATGAATTGCTCCCATTTAAAGTAATGGTATTGATTTGACAGCTTAGAACCCCAGGTGGCTCGATTACCGCATGGGGATCAAGAATCGCCAGATCCAGGTTTATGATACTGTCACAGCCAAGCCAGTTGGTGCAAATTTGCGTATAGATACCGGAAGAATTGTACCCAAAATTACACACCTCGTATTCAGCCGGACCACATAGATTTATCTCCAGATTGGTCGCTGGGGTGATCGGGTACACATTTACATTACAAGTTACGATACTGTCGCAACCCTGTGGTCCAATGAATGTCACTGGGAAGCTCCCCGGGCTAGAAAATTCTTCTCCGGCACAGGTGACGGAGCTGTTTTGGCACATATATACCGTTTCCGAGGTATGGATGGTAGGGATCAGGTGTATATGGCAAGTGATGGTCTTGGCACAGTCATTCCAACCTGGATGTGGCCAATTCTCGTCAAGCTCTGTTACGGTATATGTTCCCGGCGCCGTAAATGTGTTACTGCCGCAGCTGACAGCTCCCCCTTCGCAAAGATTGTGATGCTCTTCGAATACTCCCCCGAATACCTCTACCGTATGACAAATTTCAGGACAGCGTGACGAATTCACACAAAGATTTATGATGCCCGGCTCTAACCAGGTTATATCAGTTACAGCCCCGATGGGCGGATCAAAACTGGCGGCCGAAGGCGGATCAACACTCCAGACAGCATCCGTAGCGAAGACATTGTAGGGCAGGCCCAAGCCATCCAATACACAACCGATTAAATATCCGCCCCAGCTGAGGGCATAATCAATGGTATAATTACAAATTGCTCCATTATCACCTCCAATACACAGATAATAAACCTCACCTGGAACCAGGTTGGTGCCAATTACCGCTCCATTCTGGCCCATTGGAACAGTGACACAGGGAGATTCAATCGAAAAATTTACGCAGTCGCTGGTCGAAAATATGGCTGCCTGCACAGCACTACCCTGATCACATGTACTGACGCTTATAGCGAAGTAGTCATTGTGTGTATCGGCAGTAAAAGCAAACCAGTGGGTGTTCACATTATCGCCGCACCAGGTAGGGAATACTACGGAGGTATCGGCTGTTGTAGCACCAGTATAACAGGACAAATCATTCTGGTCGGATAATATGCAGGCATTCGCAGGATCGGTCTGAGGATTGGGGGTTGTGCAGGGTGCGCCATTGCACTGGCCAAAGGATGATTCCCGGAATAAAAAGACGACAGTTGCTGTAAATAACGTAAGCGTAAAAAGGTTTTTCATAGAAATTTCCGATAATTTGATACAATTAAGCCAAAAAAGGCAAGCCTGTTGAGCAGGCTGATTCCTAAATAAAGCCTGGAAATTTCAGGGCGATCAATACAAATGTATGACCTCGAGAGGATATTTCAACGTTTGTTCGGATTCATTTCCGGCCTGCCTCCAGGCAAACCCGGAATTTTAAGACCTTTGCTTCCACCGTCTCGGCCAGGTTAAAGTCAATCGTTTGGAGAAATGAACAAAAAAGTTTTTTTCACCGGATGCTTTGATATGTTGCATAGCGGTCATATTGCATTTAATTGAATAGACTTATTGTGATGGAACTCCTGTAAAAATTGGCTTCAAAGGATGATAACAATGCACGAAGGCATCATAGAGATCACCAAAATTAAAAATACAGGCAAAAATGCCCGAAATATAGGCACATTGACGGGTCGCTTTGTCCGTTATCCGGGTGCGCAACAACTCTCCGTGTGGCTACCTGAAAATGGTAGGCAGGGTTATGGCATACTCCGTATTGTGGATACTAAAAGCAATACAATTATAGAGGAACAAGCGGTAACGGATAAGTTAAGTGGTAGTATTTTGATGACTTGGGACACTTTGCATTGGTCGCCGGGTGTTTATTGCCTTGAAATAGAGCATTCGAAAGGTGGTGTTCATAGTTTGTTTTTTAATAAATTGGAAGAAGCTGAGATCGTTCCCAAAGAGCAAATAGTGGAAATGGAGACGGCTTATGCGGGAAAACCGTCGTTAGCGAGTAGCCTTTTGCCAAAAAAAGCACCCAAAGTTAAAGATGGAGAAGATTCATTGTGGCGGGTTTATACGGATGGTTTTGGCAACCCAATTCCCAATTTAGATCGAGAATTACGAGATAATGCTATTGAGTCATTGAGTGGAGCATTTAACTCAGCGTCTGTAAAAGAATATGCGCGCTTAGAATATGAAAATATGGGTAGAGGTGGATATGTGACATTTGTTGAGGCAGAAATACGTATTAGATTTTGGCATGAAATCGGCGGCGGCGACTGCAAATGGTATATTGAGGTACCCAATGAAGCCGATTGGGAAAAGGAAACCAATACCCCCCTCAGTAGGCGTCGTGAAATTTTGCTTTTTATAGCCAATGGCGTAAGGCGAGACCAGGCACATTCTTGGCGGTTTGAAATTAGAGATACTGGAATTGCTTATTTTGAAAATTAAATTAAGGCTGTCATACGTCCAATTATTACTGGATAAGTTAAAATACAAAGGATTATTCCCCATCGGAACAAGGTTTTAGGCAGATTGCCCGGTTTATCATCAGCTAAGGCAGCTAACCGAATAGATTTGTAATGATAGTACCAAATCTCTACTTGTTGACCAACTTTATAGGCAGATGGCATTGCATACGTTGTTGAAAAATGCTTGTAAGAGCCATTTTGAGTGGTAAAATCCACAACAGGGGCTTCACCTGCATTTTCCGAAGCGTCTTGACGCATTTCGGTAACGGTGCCTAAAGTTTTAATACCTCTTGTCAAGACTTTTTCGATTTCATGTTGTTTTTCGTATGCCAAAATGAGGCAATAAGTACCTATCAATGCCATGCCTGACAGGACATAAGGTAGCAGGTAATTGTATGAATCCATCTTGTTACGTTGTTTGATTAAAGGCCTAAAATTTTATTTATGGATTTGCATCTAACCTTCGGTTTGCTGCGCATTTATGAGATAAGCGCATAAACCAAATATCAATAGATGCAATAAAATAAAAGCTTTATGGTACTCTAAAGTCCAAAAGGTCATGGTTACAAAGGCTATCCAGCCCACCAAAACTATTATTTTGCGATAGTGGAGCACCCAATCAAAGCTGTGATTCACATTCATGCTCCAAGCTAAAAGACCTGTTGAAATAACAAAACCCGCCCCATACAATAGATAAACAAAAGAATACCCCACGCCATAGTCGCCGCCGGGCATCGGTTTGGCTAAAAGATTGGCAAGTAAGCCATAAGAAATAAGGGAGAAAACAATTAAAATATTGCTGGTCATATTGTTATTGTTTTAAAATTGTAACTACTTAGCCGCAAATTGTTTGTTGCCACTAATTGCACTAATTCTCACGAATTTTAACAATAAAACAAGGTAATTCGTAAGAATTAGTGCAATTAGTGGCAAAAAGATATAGGCCTAACCAGTTACTTAAAATTAAAGGTTCATTTTTCCTACTCGCCAAACCTGGTTTTGAAACACCAAAAATAGTGAAACCGAGAACGATAAGAAGGGTTAATTATGGAAAAAATTTCCGGGCATTTGTTGTTTAATTTCAGTTCATAGGACAAAATTATGAAGAGATGCGCCCTGGGATAAATATACCCGAGTCAAGGGTGGCGTTTTTTCAATGAAGTGTAGTGGATTTGAATTGAAGCGCTTCATTTTTTTAATATCTTGGAAACCCGATTGGGATTTTCAAGATTTTTTTTTCAACTTGCGAAGGATTAGTTTCAATCCTTCGTCTAAACGAAAAACTTGACATCATTCAGTACATATTTCAACATGAAAAAAATCATTTCTTCCCTTCTCCTGCTTGCATTGTTCACTCAAATGCACGCACAAACCAACCCTATTATCACCAATTGGCTCATTAATACGACCAATTTGAAGGGTCGGCACTATGTAGCAGGCAATTCCACGCCCATCAACGACAACGTTTTAGCCAATGTCCAATCCGTTCAGTATTCCACAAACTGGGTTTATGTAGATGCAACGGGTATTCCGGCCTACATCACCGGACCTTTTCAGGATGGCAATCCATCGTTCGCAACCGAACAAACGGGCTATTTCAAATTGACCTTGAATCCCACCAAAAACACCGGCACACCAACCGCTACAAATGCCGGAAACATCGGCGTTTTCATAAACGGCGTTGCACTCTTCGATTACCGCGATGGTGTGGCATGGAATCAGACTACGATGAATATTTGCGGGGGTCCCGGCAACCCACCCTGCCCGGGCGGCATGGGTACTCCACAAGCTTGGAACCGGGATGCGATTCCTGCCGAAAGAGCCGGTTTCGACTGCGCCAAAGCGCACCCGGCGATGGGCAATTACCACCACCACCAAAGCCCATCGGCGTTCAATCTCGACCAACTGGTCATTTCCAATGTGTGCGATCTCTACCCTGCCGATGGTCTGTATGTGATTGACTCAACCAAACATTCGCCGCTTCTGGGGTTTGCTTACGATGGTTTCCCGATTTACGGTGCCTATGCTTTTAAAAATTTAGACGGCACAGGCGGTATCGTGCGCATGAAATCGGGCTATCAATTAAAAACTCAAACTACCAGAGTAAATGGCCCCACTGTTGGTCAAGTGGTAGGCACACAAACGTTTTTTAATGGATATTTCCGGGAAGATTATGAGTTTGTTGCCAACCCGGCTTCTGATTTTCTTGATGAGCACAACGGTCGGGTTTGCGTCACGCCCGAATACCCGAACGGCATTTATTGCTATTTCGCAACTGTGAATGAAAATTGGAATTCTGCTTATCCTTATGCGGTTGGCCCCACTTTTTACGGCGTAAAAAACGGCTCAAAAGTGACCACCATCAGCGAACCGGTGACAACTTACAACCCCTCTTCGGCGGTTTATTCGTTGAATAATGATACCAAATTGAGCATTTTCCCCAATCCCGCCAGCGATTTCATCGCCGTGCAAGCGAGCGGGCTATTGACTGAAACGCTGGAGATCCGGCTCAACGATTTGACCGGAAAGTTGATTCAAACATCCGAAATTCAGGCAGGCAGCACGATTTCATATTTTGATTGCCGCACCTTGTACACGGGTGTCTATCTTGTTTCTGTTTTGCAAAACGGACGAATCATGGCTACTGAAAAAGTGGTGATCAAAAAAGACTAAAACAGTAAAAGAGGTTGTCTCAGAAGGTTTATAAACCCAATAAACCTTCTGAGACAACCTCTTTCTGAACAATTCGGTATGGCGTCTTTTCTGGAAGTTTATGAAAAACACCAGCACCTCGTCTTCAACCTCTGTCTAAACTATCTGCAAAACAAGCATGATGCAGAGGAAGCAGCTCAGGATGTTTTTGTAAAAATCCATCAGAAGATGATAGATTTTAGGGAGAAGGCAAGCTATAAAACATGGATTTATCGTATCACAGTCAATCATTGCCTCGATATTTTGAGGTCGAGGCAACGGCAAAAAAGATTCGGGTTCCTGCTTTCATTTTTTGACGAGCGTAATGAAAGCCATACTGAATTTCCCGATTTCGACCATCCGGGCGTGTTGTTAGAGGACCGCGAATCTTTGCAGATTTTGTTTGGGAAAATCAATCAACTACCTGAAAATCAACGGACAGCACTGATCTTAAAACACCTTGACGACCTGCCGCAGCGCGAAATTGCCGAAATTATGCAAGTCTCAGAAAAAGCGGTCGAATCGCTCTTGATGCGCGCGAAGTCGAATTTGAATAAAAAGTTGAACAACGTTTGAAACATGGAACAACTTAAAAAAGTCAGAAAAGTGGATGCGCCTCCTTTTTTATTGACACGCATTCAAGCCAAAATCAGGGCAAGTGCAGCCGAAAAAGTGCCGGTTTCATGGAACTGGGCAGGGGCTTTGGCGCTCTCCATATTGCTGGTGCTCAACATTTCCTTGTTCATCGGAACAGGAAAAACGCCCGGTATTGATCGCACACAATCCCTGGCTGAAGGCATGAATCTTCAATCTAATAATCAATTGTACAATGAGTAAAACCTCGTTTTTAAAATGTGCGGTGGTAGCGCTTGTCTTGTTAAATTTAGGCACAATTGCCTTCTTTTTTACCCAAAAACGACCACCTCATCACATTAGCCCGCGGAAAGTCATCGTTGACCGCCTGCATTTTGATGCCGCACAAATAGCGAAGTATGAAAAATTGATAGAAAGGCACCAAACCAGTATCAAGCAAAAAGAACAAAACATATCTGTTGCCAAAAGCGACCTGTATGTTTTATTGCAAGGCGCTGATTTTTCAAAAAAAGACTCGCTGATAGCGCGTATTGGGGCTTTGCAAATGGAAATCGAAGCAGTTCATTTCGACCATTTTCAAGAAATAAAATCGATTTGTAAGCCTACGCAACTTGCTGATTTTAATGCACTTACAAGCGAGCTGGCCCGTTTTTTCGGGAAGCCTGAGCTGAGGGATAGAAAGGAATCTTCGAATGGGCAGTGAAAGGGTGTCAGCCCACCGGTTCTTTAACGCACCGCCGGCCCATTTTGCGCGGCATAATGATATCCCTCCTCCCACCAGGCTGCCATTTGTTTGGCATCGAAAATAAATGAGTTCTTGGTGAGCACCCGCGGCGTGTAATAACAGTTCAGGGCTACATTGTGCTGCATACTTTGCAAATGGCCAACGTGGAGATCGTCCGACCCAATTTGATCGAGCATAAAATCAATGGTGCGGGTAAGCAGTCCAAAGGCATTGGTAGTGGGCAACAGACATTGATGGGGGAATACCTCAGGTTGCAGCATTATGGCGTCAATTTCGGTGGCTCCTCTGCGAATAGCTTCTTGTAAGGGCAGGTAAGACCCGAAGCCCCCGTCGGCGTATTCCATGCCGTTTTTCACCGC
>JBJXGO010000287.1:0-33814 GCA_046160345.1 Saprospiraceae bacterium | reverse complement strand
AACGCGCACTTGATGCGGACAGATCCCGTCAGGAAGACAACTCAGTTAAAGCTTGATTACTCAAGTTAGCAACAAGAAACTGTGGCAATAAATTGATTATCAACCATTTTTGTGTGCATACCGTAGGTCTTTTGACCCAGCGCCACTTCGGTGAGCACCCAAGTATCGAGTTGGAATGAGTGGTCAAGGAATACTTGATAACTGCTTAGATATACATTCATCTTCTACCCAAGGTTTTCTATATCATCCAAATCCTTCGGGCGAGCAGAGGCCCGTTTGGCTTCCAACAAATCGAAAAGGCGCAACGCCCGTACTGAAAGATTATCTGAGACTTCGAACCACTCGGATTGAGCAAAAGCAGGCTCAAAATCCAATCCCTTTACCTTTGTCATTATATCAATGGATACAGGTGGGTGGCCAAACGTGAAAACTTCAAATTGATCGGTATCCAGGAACCGCTCAACAGTCATATTAAAAACGGACATTCCAAATTGGACAAATGCCTGCCGCAATCGTTGATAGTTTTCGGTAGTGGGCTGTACCCAAAGATCCATATCGCCGGTGGTGCGATAGTAACCATGTAGGATTACGGAATATCCACCCACAAGAATATAGGCTACATCACTCGCATTGAGCGCAGCGATAAAATCTTGAAAATCAGGGTTAAAGATGTTTTGGCGCATAATCCTCCCGGCGACGGATCGAAAAATGGGTGCGGTCTAGGGGTTGTTCCTCCTCGACATTGAGATTCCAGGCGCAACACGTCAAGTACCATGCAGCAGCCAACCGTTCGCGTGCTGATTTTGATAACCAGTATGCCCGCTGATGCGCAGCAGATTCAAAAGTATTGATGGTAAAAGCTTGACGATCTAGTCGATACATCTGTGTCTTGTTTCAGGCAAAATTAACTTACTTTCCAATACAAAACTTCCCAAAAATATTCCCCAACAGATCATCCACCCCGATCTCCCCCGTTATCTCGCCCAAATACGCCAGCGAACGCCGAATGTCCTGCGCAATAAAATCCCCTGTAATATTCGAATCCAGTCCGGTCAGCACATCGGCCAAAGCCTCGTCGGCGCGGCGCAGGGCGTCGTGGTGGCGGGCATTGGTGACGACGGTGCTTTCGATGTTTACGCCTTCTCCCGCAACCGCATTAAAGAGTTTTTCTTTCAGGTATTCGATGTTCATCTGGTTTTTGGCGGAGACGGGAACCGCTGCGAATGGGGAATGGGGAATGGGGAATACGGAATGCGTGTTTTGCGATTCTGGTGGGTCGAGCAGGTAGGGGTGAATGCTAGGCAAAGTCGGATCCAATAGCCAGGCCGTGTCAAACAGCGGATTGCGGTCCATCTTGTTGCATACGACCACAACGTTAGACTTTCCAAGTCTTGAAGACTTGGAAAGTCTTTCCAAATCCTCCCACACTTCGCGGATGGTCATACCGCCCGTCACATCCCACACATAAACCAAAATAGCCGCCTGCTCTATTTTTTCCATCGTGCGGGCTACGCCAATAGCTTCGATGGTGTCCTGGGCCTCCCGAATGCCTGCCGTGTCGATAAGCCGGAATTGAACGCCCTGGATGTTCAGGACCTCCTCGATGGTATCGCGGGTGGTGCCGGGGATGTCGGATACGATGGCGCGCTCCTCGTTGAGCAGGGCATTGAGCAGGGTGCTTTTCCCGGCGTTTGGTCGGCCTGCGATGACGGTGGTCACGCCTGTTTTCAGGGCATTGCCGAGGGCGAACGACTGGAGGAGCGGGCGGATCTGATCCCTGATTTTTCCAACCAGTATTTTAAGGTCGTTGCGGTCGGCAAATTCTACGTCCTCTTCGCCAAAGTCGAGCTCGAGTTCCACGAGGCTTGCAAAATGGATCAGTTCCTCGCGCAGTTTTTGAATTTCGTTTTTGAAACCGCCCCGCAGTTGGCGCATGGCCATGTCATGGGCGGCTGCATTTTCCGAAGCGATCAGGTCGGCGACGGCTTCGGCCTGGGTCAGATCCAATTTCCCGTTGAGAAAAGCGCGGAGCGTGAACTCGCCGGGTTCAGCCATGCGCGCTCCTTTTTCAAGGCACAACTGGATGATCTCCTGCAAGATATACGGCGAACCGTGGCAGGAAATTTCAGCCGTGTCTTCGCCGGTGTAGGAGTTCGGGCCTTTGAAAAGGGTAATTAAAACTTCATCCAATGTCCGTCCATCTTCTGCCACGATCCTGCCAAAATGGGCTGTGTGGCTCGCCTGATTTTCCAGCCGTTTGCCCTTGAATATCGTGTCGGCAAGCAGGATCGACCGCGGACCCGAAAGCCGTATCAAGCCAATGGCGCCCACACCAGGAGGTGTGGCTAAGGCGACTATGGTGGAAGAAAGATCCGGGAGGGCCATGCTGCTTTTCGGAATAAAAGTGAAAGGGTGTGGAGAATGCTTGATATTTTTCCGGCCAAAATTCGCTATATTTTATTGAAACCGATCCAATACAGACCGACAATCGCCCGGAATGGCTCCGCGACCTGACTGAGAAGAGCTGGAGCTTACTGTATTTCAAGCAAGATTGTTATCGAATGAGGGTCAATTCGCCCATTAAAAACTTCTGTTGGGGGTGGTTGGGACGCATTTCTATGAAATCTAAAGTCCATAAATAAACATCAGATACCTGGCCTTGTGATGAATAGCTTCCATCCCAGGCAGCCTTATAATCAAATGTCTCAAATACTTTTTGTCCCCAGCGATTGTAAATTGTAAGATGATAAGCTGATACTGGAAAGTAAAGAATTGGTTTGAATGTATCATTGGCCCCGTCACCATTGGGAGTAAATGCCGTCGGCAAAATGTCAGGACTACAAACTTCCACGGAATCCCTTGTTTCCCTCTGGCACTCGCCCTGTTTGATTTTCAAAACGACAGGATATTGCCCTGGAGTGCTGTAACAAATAGAGCCAGGTATATCCGTAACCGCATGGTCAGGACTACCGCCCATGAAACTCCAGGAAAAATCCAGGTTTCCGTT
Organism: Saprospiraceae bacterium; assembly: GCA_046160345.1. Taxonomy (GTDB): domain Bacteria; phylum Bacteroidota; class Bacteroidia; order Chitinophagales; family Saprospiraceae; genus M3007. The sequence goes on along the minus strand of JBJXGO010000287.1, from coordinate 30,807 downwards.
TGTCGTGGTAAGGTCAAGAATCTGAAAGTCAATACATTCTCCAGGACAAATGATGGTATTTGATGGCAGGATGCCTGGCAAAGCACAGGTTTTGTCAACAGCATAACCAAGGGGAACAAAAGAAAGCGTTTCAGTAATAATTTTAACGTCCTCCATTCCCTGAACCGGATGAACATCATGTACTTCCGTATCCTGGGAGCTGCCCAGCAAAAACACAGAATCTGCGCAACAAGCATCCAAACGGCCTAAACTGTCTAATCGAAAAATATCGAGTTCGTAATCGGAATTGCCTGAATATTGTTCTCCAATGCTCAAAAGGTCGCTATTCCCGATATTTTCCAGATCGGTGAGGTTTTTTGCCTGCGGTATTTTCCAGGCGTATTGGAATTGGCCCTCTTTTCCAAAGCAAAGGAGGCTATTCACATTTCCACTGGAAAATTGTAAATATATCCCGCCATTAGGCTTGAGGCACAATTGGTAATAGTAGGTATATCCAATATTGGAACCATCTGGATAAGCATAAGTATTCGACCAAACCAGATCGCCGTCCTGCGTTATCTTCATCAGCCAGTAATCCGGGTAAATAAATGGCCCATCCGAAGCGCGACCTGCACAAATTATCGCGTTATCTGTAGTGCCCTGAATGGTAAACAGGTCGAGATTGTATCCGCCATTAAATTCCTTAGCCCAAACGAGTGTGCCATTCGCCGTTAGTTGGAAGATTTTTGGGGTGTGGGTAATGCCGATGGTATTGGTATAAACCAGGGCACAAATGTTCCTCCCGGGCATTTCAACGGCATTTCCAAAACTCATTCCTGAAAAACTTTTTTCCCAAAGCATATTGCCTGCGTTGTCAAATTTTATCAGGAAGCCGATCGTTGGACCAATGGAAGTACCACAACTAAGCAAGAATGCATCTTCCATCGTCGTCAGCTTTCCTACTATTAAGCCTTTGGTATGATCTAATCGTTTTGCCCATCGGAGCACTCCTTTATTGCTTATTTTCCCAATAAATATGGAGGAAGGACCAGGACCTTCATAATCCAGGGCAGCAAACAAGGCATCGCCATCCTTCAAGGCCACCAGTTCAAAGGCGTTTTGCAGCGACCGATCCATCCGGCTTCCCCAATCATGATGGCCTGTTTGGTCGAAATGAAGGAGGATCAGCGAGTCAACCCCAGTGTGTACCATCGCGTAAAAGTCTTGGCCGGGGGATACCGCCAACTTCATCGAGTTGGGCGACATTTTATGAATTTTAATGCTGCTAATGGTGTGGGATTGTGCCAGGCTCCACTGGGAGAAGAATAAAATAGCAAGGGTGCAAAACAGGTTTTTCATGGTGCAATTGTTTATTATTCAACGAAAAAACCATGAGAACCGCTGCTCAAACATTATAAAAACCCTTAAGGAATAGGATTGACAACTGTTAAGCCAGAGATTCCTGAAAAGCCGGTAGCGTTTCGCATAACCAACTAGGCCCCAGACACAAGTGCTGTGGCGGCGACAAGTAAGTCGTCAGAGGTCTGTCTGAGTAGCAACGCCTTTGAATGAAGGCGCCATCTACTGAAACGGGATTCAAAATTTTGAAAAGTCTTCAAAACATGCGTTTGATCTAGGGGGATTTTTTTAACAACCTAAAGTCTAAATAATATTTATTGCAGCCATCATTTGAAAGGTTTTCAACCATAAAACAACCCGCCCTACGATTCAAAATCGAAGGGCGGGAGTTCAATAACCAATTACCAATGTTCAATGACCAATGTTCAATGACCAACATCTTAATTTTCCTCGTCTCTTCTATTCCTCACCCTGGCCCCTCCGTCCACTTTCACTGAACTTTGCCCGGTCGAAATAATCAGTGCATCGTTCTTGGCAAAAACCCGTGCTTTGGCATTGTCTGAAGAGGAGACTTCCACGCGGTCAGCACTCCAGTTGTTCGCTTCCAATACTGAGTTGTCGCTAAGGCTTACGTCCAGGTAGTCGCCTTTGCCTGTCAGGTCAAGCGATGCTTTTCCCGAAAGTGCGATATTGAAATCGTTCGACACATCAATGTAGGCTTTGATTCGGCCGTCACCGCTTGCCGTGATGCTTGCGTGCCCTTCATCGAAGCCCCGAATCGTGATGTCGCCTGAGTTGTCGGCGTGTAGCGAGGTGAAAGTAGGCGTTTGGATCATGATGCGCACCGCGCCGTTGGTGGATTTTCCATTGGTGGTGAACGTGATCTTATCCCCAGTCTGGATCTTCTGCACCTTGTCCTTTTCTCCAACAGGGCCTTCTATTTCTACTCTAAAATCGTCGCCCTGGCGGATTTCAGTGGTGAAATCACCCTCCAGGATGAAATTCTCATAATTGCGGTCAGAACGATACCCTTTGTCGCCCATGTTAGGGCAATCTGCGCAAAAAAGTCCTTTGGCGCCCATGCGGAATATTTTGCCCGGACGCCGAGAGATGTAATTGTTGTTGTTCTCGTCGTCATATTCATCCAAATCTGCCCCGGCATAATCATGGATCGTTTCATCGAAGGTGATGCTTTTTCCTACAGGCACTTCTATGTTGACCCTGACCCTTTGGCCCCGCCATTTTTCTCCTTTTGCAACAGAGTAAGCAGTGGGCACATGAAGCGTGTTGCCGGTAAAGGTCACGGAATAGCCAACACGATCGGCGTTTTCCTGAGCCCTGAGGCTGGAAGAACCTTGAGATTTAATGATTTGGGTGCAATGGTATTGCCCGTCACGGCTGGGAATTACCCGAATCTCGAGCGGACAGCGCATTTCCAGGCCGTTGTCATCGATACGAACGCCATCTTCTTCAAAATCGAAATCATCGTGGTTGCGATACCTGCCTCCGAGCAGATCTGGTATAGCCACTACCCGGAGCGTATCATTTTGAAGCGAAGAAAGGTCAATGTTTTTGGAGGTCGAGCCAGATTGCCGGTACTCCTTAATGCCAAAGGGCAACATGGAAAACGCTGTAATGACGCTGAGGATAAACAAGCCTGTCAAGGTACCGTTTACCCAGCCGGGCGTACGGGTTTTGAACAATATCCTTGAAAAAAACAGCACCAGTGCAATGGCCGGTATGCCCAGCAGGAAAAACAAATTGACGATGCCGAACCAGGTCCAACCTGAAGAGAATGGGCTGAAATACTCCACATAAGGAGCGCCAACCATTAGCGCAATGATACTCCCGATCCAGCCGGCGCCCAATCCAAGGAACAGCGCAATACCGATCAGAATGGCGATCAAAGCGGCGAATTTCGCGATAAATCGCAGCAGAAGCCCAAAGGCCTGCCCAATAGCCGTTACCCCGGTGCTCATAACGTTTTGAGCACCTGAGCTACTTTTTTTGGCTGCGCTGTCACCGAATTCGTTCACTTTTTTGCCCAAACGGTCAAATCCATCTTCAACTTCGCGGGCAATGTTGTCCATGTTTACCTGTTCGCCGCGCATGGCAAGCCGGTCAGCGGCTGTTTTGGCGGGGGCCACCAAGATCCAGATAAGCACATATGCGGGCATCCAGAACCCAAAGGAGGCAAAAGCCAGCAGCACAAAGATCAGGCGCATCCAAACCGGGTCTTGAATTCCAAAGTAGGCCGATAAACCGGAGCAAACACCGGCTACCACGGCATCTTCTTCATCGCGGAAAAGGCGTTTCCCGGTACGCACGACGGGCTTTCCACTTTTTTTACCGGGGCCGGTACTACTGCCAACGACATCTTCTCCGCCAAAGTCCTCTGGTTTACCCATCACGGTGACTGCGGCTTCGACATCAGGGAGCATCACGATGGTGCGGGTGCCCATTTCCCGGCTGATGAGTTCTCCAAGGCGCGCTTCGATGTCGCCAATGATTTCATCGCGGCCCTCGCTTTCACTGAACCGCCTGCGGATGCTCTCCAAGTAACTGTTGAGGTACTCGTAAGCATCGTCGTCTATGGTAAGGGCGTAACCGCCCAGATTGATATTAAGAATCTTGTTCATTGCTTTATGTTAGTTGTTGGTTGGTTCATCCGCCGGAGCCTTGGCGAAGGCGGACGGTTCTTCTTCGGTGGTTGACATTTCCGCTTTTGGCAGCACATCTAAGGGCGATTCATCATCAGAAGAGGGCTCTTTTTTGCGGGCCTTCTTGGTGGCTTTGGGTTTTCCAACAGTTTGGGCTACTGAACTCACCAGTTGATTCCAACTGCTGCTGAGCGCCTCCAAAAATTGCAGGCCTAAGTCCGTGATCTTGAAATACTTGCGAGGTGGCCCGGCGTTACTTTCGCGCCAGCTGTAATCCAGAAGGCCGTCGTTTTTCAGGCGGGTTAAGAGAGGGTAGAGGGTGCCTTCCACCACAATGAGGTCGTTGGATTTTAACCTCGAAATGATGTCTCCCGGATAAACCTCGTCCTCCTCAATAATTGCCAGGATGCATAGTTCAAGCACCCCTTTGCGCATTTGCGCTTTTGCATTTTCGATATCCATAATTTTTTTACATTGTTCAGTTGAGTATTGCGCGAAATTTATTTCGCGGGTTTTGGGCTGTTCACAAGCGAGTCGATGGCTCGAATCGTCTTGTCGTCTTTTTCAAACTGGTTTTTCTTTCGCATCAACTTAGGACTCAAGCTGATAATACTGGGTGAGATCAGGGTCTCATTTCCTTTTGGCTGGGCGGTAGGCACTTGCTCAGCAGCCGCCAAACCCGTGAGCACCATGGCTGCAAAGGTGAAAACGGAAAGGGTGATCTTAACTTTTGGTTGCATAGCTTAATTGTTGTTGTTTTTTTAATGTTCAATTTTGATGTTGCCTCCCGTGAACCGTAAGCCGTGTACTGTGTACTGTGTACTGTCCCTTACTAGGTGGTGCAAAGATAATGGCAGCGGAAGGAACTTTGCAATACATAGAACCAACTTTTGCCGGGTACTATTGAAAATGTTTTTACAGATTTTTTTAAATTATTGATTTACAATGATTTGCGCAAAAATATTTTTTTCATTTTTTTTAAAAAAATCTTACAAATTTTTAAAGCCTTCGAGATTTCCTGTCCAAAATTGAAAAAGCCCCCGTTGATTTTCAAATCAGCGAGGGCTTTTGATCCTCTGTTGAGCTGGTGATCTGTGAACAAAACCGAAGTTTTTCAAAACCTGCGCGCTTTACCGGAAAGGAATCTGAAAGCCCGGGGAGGGGAATGTTGCAGCAGACAGCCCAGTATTTCTCAGCGTTAAATACAGCCTGGTTCCTTAAAATGTGATACTCTTGTGATAATTCAACCCAATATTTGTGGGATAAAGAATATGGTCGAAATAAAGCAATCATGACTGTTATGAAGATCCTTGTGGTCGAAGATGACCCCAATATCGCTGATTTGATAGCCATCCACTTGCGGGACCTACCCGCTGTGGTGACGGTTAAATATCACGGCTGGCAAGGGTTGGATGAAGCCTTAAGCGGGAATTATGACTTTCTCGTGCTTGACCTGATGCTCCCGGGACTCAGTGGCTTGGAGATTTGCAGGCAATTGCGTTTGCGCAAGCAATATATTCCAGTCTTGATGCTCACGGCCCGTTCTGAGGAACAGGACAAAATTGCGGGTCTCGAAATGGGGGCAGACGATTACCTTACCAAACCTTTCAGCACGGGCGAACTTTTGGCAAGAATCAAATCCATTCTTCGTCGCACACAACGCGAAAGCAAACAATTGGAACAACAATTGCAACGCATTGAGCGCGGTGGAATCATTATGGATCTAGAACTGCGCAGTGTGCAAAAAGGGGCTACCCGAATCGAACTGACCAGCAAGGAATTTGAATTGCTCCAGTTGTTTATGCAAAATCCGGGTCGCCCATACACACGATTGGAAATTTTGGATGAGATTTGGGGCGAACAATTCGAAGGGCTGGAACATACCGTTAATTCGCATATCAACCGCTTACGCGCCAAAATTGAACCGGACTTGACACGCCCCAGCTATATTCTGACAGCTTGGGGGCGGGGCTACAAATTCAACGACGAACTCTGATGTCAAATCCAGATATTGAATTGGAATATTCTGCAAAATCCCGGCTGCGCTGGGTGATGACTACTGTATTTGTGGCATTCCTGCTGCTTATTTCTTATTTTTTATCCAAGGAATATTTCAATGGCCTGGCGGAAGCAGAAAATGCCAGCCTGATGCGGCTTAATGGCATTGTTTATACACTTGCTATGCAGATAGACGGTGACGCGCACCAACAACTAATGGTCAAACACCCTAGTATGGATGCGATTCTAAGCGCTCAGGAGGATCCGGATTACCAGGCCATCCATCAGGTACTTCAAAGGAGTTTCCAGGGAAATATGCTAGGCACGCCCATTTATACGATCGTGTTGGACAGCAACAACCATTGCTACTTTGGGGTGACTTCTGCAGAGATGCCCTATTTCCGGCACCCATATCACTCAGCACCCGCCTTGCTGATGGAAAAGCACGCCGAGGGAGCAATGATACCACGCTATCAAGACGAATTTGGTACCTGGCTCTCAGCATTTGCAGCCGTAAAAAACAGTAAGGGGGAAACGGTGGCCCTGGTACAAGCAGATCAAAAATTTGATGAGTTCATGGCACATGCCAGCGACCTTGTTTTTCGGGATTTGATGATCACTTCCCTGGTGGGGGCATTTTTTCTCGTGCTTCTCGTTCGGATCCTGCAACCAATTCTACGTAAAGAGCGCATGAACAAAGAGGCACTTGCTGCTGCAAATGAAGAAAACAAACGAATTAACGCTCAACTTCAACAGAGCCTCGAACAAGTGACTTCGCTTGATAATTTTCGCCGGGAAATGGTAGCAAACCTTTCTCACGATCTCCGTACACCCTTGGCGAGTATAATGGGATATTTAGAAACCGTCCTCATGAAAAGATCACAACTTTCAGAGGCTGAACAAGAGCGGTTTCTCCAGGTAGCCCTATCGGAATCCAATCGGCTCAACAGGCTGGTTACTGACCTGTTTGATCTGTCAAAATTGGAATCCGGTCAGATACAAATCGAATCCGAACCATTTAATATTGCTGAACTTGCCCAGGATATACTTCAAAAATACCAGCTGCAGGCAGAGGCCAAAAACGTCAATTTACTTACTGATTTTTCTGAAAACCTGCCTTTGGCTCACGCTGATTTGCGTTGGATCGATCGGGTGCTTCAAAACCTGATGGACAATGCACTCCGATATGTTTATGAGGGCGGCTTTGTGATGTTTACTATTTTTGAAAAAGACAATGTCTTGAATTTTAAGGTCTGCAACAGTGGCGATCCAATTCCTGAGGCGCACCTTGATCAGGTTTTTGACCGCTATTTTAAATCCTCCAACCGCAAAAAAGACAGCACTGGCCTGGGGCTTACGGTGGTCAAAAAGGTTGTGGCGCTCCATGGACAGCGCGTTTGGGCCGAATCAAGCGAGGCCCTTACAACGTTTCGATTTACCTTGCCTGTCTATCAGCCAGCTTCCCCGATAGTGTGATACTTTCGTGATAATTGAGTTTCACTTTTGTTGAAGAATTTATTTTTTCACCAAAACAAAAGTTGATTGATTATGAAACTCAATGCACTTATCATCACCCTTTTTTCTCTTAGTTCAGCTGCCTTTTTCGCCTCCTGCGAAAAAGAAGTTCAGGTAATTGTTGACCCAACCAAGCCGCAAGGGGCCTTTACGGTCTCTAAAAACGGTACGTTCACAGAGCAAAACGGCACAGGATCAAAAGGGCTTGCTCAATTGGGCACCGACTCGGACGGGGTTCAGTTTCTCAAATTTGGCTCTGATTTCAACACGAACTTCGGAACTGGAACCGTGACGGTTTATCTTAGCACTTCCATGGCTTTCGTGGCTGATCCCGGCAACGGAAACCCTAACCTTCGCTTGGTGGGCCCAGTCACAACTGCGGGCGAAAACTACTTCAGACTTAACCCGGCGGCAGATGCTAAATTCACCCATGTTATTCTATGGTGTGGTTCGGCCAATGTGCCTTTTGGTTATGCCCAATTACAGTAAACATCAATCATCTCTTCTAATGTGCCCGGCGTAAGGGTTGTGCAAATTCCCTTCGCCGGGCTTTTCATTGGATGCATTTCGCAAAATCAAACCTGTTTATGAAGCGATTCTATTTAACAACCCTCTGCTTTTTACCCCTCGTTGCAATGGCACAGGGAGGCTGGACGCGCACTTACAAGGCCTGGTTTGTCAAACTGGACGCCTCCCACTTGAGTGCCGAGCGCTATTTCAACCCGAACGGAGACGAAGTGAAAACAAGTGCTTTTCGCCAAACCTCATTCAATTTATACGGAGAATACGGCTTTCGCCCGCGACTCACTTTTATTGTTCAAGCTCCGCTTTTGCGGCTAAATAGTTTTGAAACTACGGAGATCGTCGCAGGTGTTGGTGATCTGCGCCTGGAAGCAAAATATCGCCTGACGGGCAATCGCTTTCCGGTATCCTTGAGCATCGCACCTGAATTGCCAACCGGACGAGCCAATGCATACGCAGCCAATAAGACATTCCCAGAAGACCGCATCAATCTGCCAACGGGTGATGGCGAGTTTAATGTTTGGGCTACTTTGGCAGCATCCAGATCTTTTGGAAAATTTTATGCTTCAGCCTTTACAGCCTACGATTTCAGGACAAAATACAAAGGCAAAAAATTCAGAGACCTTTATCAGTTTGGCGCTGAAATTGGCTACAATCCATTGAAACAACTCTGGCTAAATGCCAAACTCCGGGCGCAATTTAGCAATGGAGAAAGTCGATCTCCCGAACTCGGTTTTGTCCGAGGAGATGCCACTACATACACCCTCGCAAGCGCAGAAGCGTTCTACAAGCTTAATAAGAAATGGGGTGTTTCTGCCACTTTTCTAACCGGAGGTGATTGGATCGCGCCCTTTCGCAACATATACATTGCACCTTATTTTTCATTTGGGCTTATTTACGAAAGGTGAGCCCGTGTCTGTTTTTCTAAAAGATCATACCATGTCATTACTAAAAAAAGTCCTTCCAATTTGCTTGCTTATATCTTTCTTGTCTTGTCAAAAAGAGGATTCACCACCTGATTCCCCCGGCTCAAATACCGCAAAACCTATGGGGGTGTTTAGTATTGCACGCGCTGGTGTTTTCCAAAAACAAAACGGGTACAACGCCGAAGGAACGGCGGAACTCGGCTCTGATGAAGCAAATGTCCAATGGTTGCACCTGGCCTCCGACTTTAATGCTTCCTTGTCAACCGGGGCTGTAACGGTGTATCTTTCTAAAAACCAGAATCTGACGCTTGGTGTAGCCGGTTCTTTTCGTCGCATGGATTTGGTTACCATGGCAGGCGAACATTTCTATAAAATAGAACCAGCAGTCGGTGATGATTTCAAATTTACTATTCTTTGGTGTGCTTCAGCAGGCGTTCAATTTGGTAACGCTGAGTTGAAGTAGTACAACATGAGTTATCCCTGTTGTGTGGTTGCCTTAGCTATGCTCCGACATAACAAATCACTCAGTCAAAAGATGATGTGTAAAAATACCACCCCAAACTCCGGGGGGGCTCATGTTGACTACCCTAAATCCCAAGTTCGTTGACTAAAGGGTATTGTTGTCATAGCGCTCAGAAGACGAAAAGTCGTCAGACTGCGTAGAAACATAGTCTGACGACTTTTCATCGTCTGTTGAGTACGTAGTGAGCGGAAATTTAAACACTCATCGCACCACCGTCACGTCCCCCTTCTTTTGCAAATGTAGCACTCGACCACAAATGGCCACATCCGCTACCAGGTACCAAGCCAGTACCCCCGGGTTGAAATCACTGTTGCGGAAATCCCCGCCCCAGCCATCCGAGATGTTGGATGTTTCAAAAAGTTTGTTCCCCCAACGGTCAAAAACTTCAAAACGGAAGCCCAATAGGGTGATCCCGGCGGCGAATAATGGCCTGAACTGCGCATTTTCAGCATCATTCGAGGAGGGCATGAACACATTTGGCATGTACACCAATTCCAGATCGGTTGACAGTTCAGCCCATTGCACGGTTGCTTCGCTGCGCACTGTGGTACATGCGTCAGTCACTTCTACCCAAACCTGACCCGCTTCGGTGGCGTAGTTCGTGGCTTCCCGCCCGCCATTCCACCAGTTGAATGTTAGGTCTGCTGAATTGTCACTCAATACCTGTGGTTGGAGCAGCGTGGCTGAACTATCACAAGACAGGATGCCGTTGGCCAATTGAATTTTTAATTCCGGTATGGCGGGGAGTTCCGTTTTCTGTTCAAATAGACAGTTGTTCGAATCTTCAACATAAACGGTATAACTTCCGGAAGGAATGTTCAAAAAGCGGGTACTGTCTTGAAAATCAATCTTGTCCAAAGAAAAATTGAAAGGCCCAGGCCCCCCGGAAATCCCGGTAACCTCTATAGAACCGGAGGGCGAATTGGAGCAGGATGGCTCTGTATTCAGCCCAAATACCGTTTCTGGAAACGCCGATACAAACACCGTAACGGTGCTGTCGCAATTTTCAGCATTCGTGAAATGAAATTCCCGGGATTCCCCCGCTTCAATTTCCACTCCAGCGTAGTTATAGGTCATGCCCGGACAAACACTTACTTCAATGATATTGGACGACACGTTTTTCTGGAAAACCATTACGGTCACGATGGAGTCGCACCCTGCGGTATTTTTCAGGGTGAAATTCTGAACGGCTCCGGCATTAAGCACGGTGTTTTGATAGGTGTACGTTTCACCTGGACAAACGCCTACGCTTATGGCATCACTTGAAGCAGTCAAAGCCGTCACCGTTACTGTTACTACAGAGTCGCAGCCTGCTGCATTTGTCAAAGTGAATGCTTGTACATCGCCTGCATTCAGGACACTGCCTTCATAATCATACGTTTCACCTGGGCAAACACCCACGCTAAAAGCAGTTGCAGGGGTAGGGAAAGCGGTCACCGTCACGGTCACTATTGAATCGCAGCCAGCAGGAGTGCTCAACGTGAAATCTTGCACGGCGCCCACTGGGAGGCTCGTACCATTGTAATCTACCGTGCCATTCGGGCATGACTGCAAATTGAGGCTTGATACGGCCGGTGGTAAGGATAAAGCCGTGACAATGGTTGTGTCCAGACACCCATCAGCGTTTAGCTGTGTGAATACGAGCTCCGAACCCGCTGGAATTTGTTGTCCCTGGTAAACAATAAAGGAACCCTGGCAAATCGCTGCGTCGATAAACTGCACAAAATGAGGGGCTTCTTCAACGGTCACAGTTACTATGGAGTCGCAGCCCACAGGATTTTGTAAGGTGAAAGATTGAACGTCTCCAATATCCAGGGTTGTTCCGTTGTAACTCACCGAATTGCCTGCGCAGGCTTTCAACAAAAGCGAGCTGCCAGGCAGGGGCAAAACATCCACCGTAACCGTTACAACCGAATCACATCCAACAGCATTGGTAAGGGTAAATACCTGGGTCGTCCCGGCAGGAATGTTTGTGCCATTATAGTTCGCCATTTCGCCCAGGCAAGCGCTGAGAGTAACTGAGCTTGAAGATGGGGATAACGGGACCACGCTCACAACAAGGGTGGAGTCACAGCCCTGTGCCGTATTTAAAATGAAGGTTTGGGAGCCGCCAACACTAATATTAGTGCCATTGTAGGTGGCAAAATCTCCCGGGCAAGCAGCCAATTGTAGTGTTCCAAATGCCTGACAGGCAAAATGTAACAGAAATTCCGCATTACCTTCTACATCACAACCCGAAAGCGTAGTCTGGTCGTTTCCAATAATTATGGTCCAATCCGGAGGCAATGAAAATGGATCTACGGCAAACGAATAATTGGTTGAAAGCACGTTGGTCAAGGCAAAATCGCCATTGGCACCTGATGTCTCCGCGCTGTACAAGCTTCCATTTTGATAGACAACCACGGTAATGCCAGAAAGCAAGGTATCTGTTGGGTCAATTATACCGTTGTCGTTCACGTCCGACCAAACCTGACCAAGAATGTTCCCGTATCCGGTGTAGAGGTTTAGGGAAAGCGGGTCACTTTCAGCAGAGCATCCGTAAATGTCTGTTAATTGAGCCCAATAAGTACCGCTTTGTTGCGCGATAAAATTTGCCGATGTTGCACCAGGGATAGGGTTGCCATCCAGGAACCACTGCCATGACGTAATATTGGGCAAGTTGGGGATGCAAAGTGTATCTGGCTTGCAACGGGTGTGGCAGCCTGCCGGAATACTGCTCACCTGAGGCCCGGGCAACACTATATGGTCGTTGCTTTTTGCTTCGCAGCCAAATTCGTTGATGACCCTGATGTAGTAAACGCCTGGGTCTTCTGTCGTCATGCTGGTGCCACTGGCGCCGGTGTTCCAGAAAAATTGCCAGTTTGCTGGTGTAGGCCCGTTGTAGTTGATAATGTTCGGATCGCCTGCGCAGAAACTTTGGCTGCTGATAAAAAAGCCGGTGGGTACAGGGTTCACGGTTACCATAAACGGGTCGGAAACAGCCGTACAGCCTGTGCTGACACTTGTTACGGTTACGGTATAAAGGTGCGTTCCTACCGGTAAAAGTGTATTGCGGTCATCCGTAAAAAACACCAGTTGGTCAACCCCGTTGCCTCCAGACCAGCTGTATGTTGCGCCTCCGTTACTGGTGGCTTGCAAGGCAACATCCTCGCCAGAACAAAGGGTTATCGTTGGATATGAATTACCGATGACTTGACCCAATTCATTGAAGATCAAGGCTTTAATCAAGGCGTCCGGGGAAGGGTTTATGTCCACTTTTACCGCAGGAGGAGCATAGGTACAGCCATTCGCATCAGTCAGGGTGACTTTGTATGTCCCGGCTTTATTGGTTGTGAGGGATTGGGTGGTCGTGTTGTTACCGTCAGACCAGAGGTACGAAACAGCGCCAGCAGGGGCATTAAGCGTAATACTGCTGCCCTCGCAAATGGGGCCAGGATTGGCAGGGCTTATGGCGCCGCTCAGGGCACTTGGTTGTACGATCAGGTTGCGTGTAAAGGTCGCCGAGCAACCATATACGTTGTTGGATGTGGCCGTTACGGTATAGCTGCCTGCAGGGTAGCCGTGATACACGGTGTTCCCCATGGCATCGTTGGCAGCTCCAGAGGCAGGGTCGCCAAAATCCCAGGAGAGTTCAATAATGTCGGCATTGGCTGCTGCTGCAAATTCGAGGGCATTGCCTGCACATTTTGCGGCAGGGTCGGCAAAAACGGGTGGGTCAGAATCTGGGATTTCAATTTGCCTCGTAACGCTCGAAGTACATCCGCTTCCAGCATTTATGGTCAGGGTTACTTCGTAAATTCCAGCCGAAGAAAAGCTGTGGGATGGATTTTCAATGCCTGAAGTATTGCCGGCTCCAGAGGCGGGGTCGTCAAAATTCCAGCTGTAATTTGCGATACTGGCTTGAGGCAAAAGTTCAGTTCTGTTTTCAAATTCAGTAAGGTCTCCCGGGCAAGCCACCAATTCATCAAACCGGGCCACGGCATCGACAAACACCGAGTCGAGGGCCATGCAAAAACTTCCATTAGACAATTCAACCCGGACCAATACGAGGTACTTTCCGGCATTGGAATAGACAAAACTTGCTTCATCTCCAGTTGCATTTCCGAGGACCGCTCCACCAGAAATACCCGTAGTCCATTGCGCGCTTCCAGGCACATAAAGGCCTGAAAAATCGTTCAAAACTAAATGGAATGAGTCACATCGCGCAGATGGGTCGGGCACCAGTTGAACACTTCCCAAGGGACAATACGGGCCATCTCCACCGGGAATATTGCAAACGCCGCCACCTCCGCCACAATGCTCAAAAACCAAAATAGGCCCTGCTGTGGCGATACATCCATAGTTGTTTGTTGCCTGTACGGTATAGTTGCCGTATTGATTGGTGTATAAGGTTGAGCCGGTTCCGGCAATAGGATTTCCATCCTGGAACCACTGATAAGTATAGTTCCCGCTGGTGTTTGTCAAAGCGGTGATAGAGACTGTATTGGCGTTGTTGCAAAAACCGGTTGGGTCTGCAGTCGTAAGCGAAACATCAGGCGCATCCCAGCTGGCGATCTCAAATTCTGAAACGCCGGTACAACCATTGGCGTCTGTTACATCAATAGAGAAAACCCCGGCCCCCAGGTTTAGCGTTGGAGCAGTGCTCAAGATTGTTCCAAACTCATTTCTCCAGTTGTAACTGATATAAGGTGAAACCGTTTGAACAGTGAGCGTGGCCCCAGGGCAAACACCAGAAGCAGAAAGCTGCGGAACCGGATCTGGATTGGCCAATACCGTAACTGGTTGCAAGGCATTTTGACCACAGACGGAAACGTTCACGGTATGGCCGCCTGCCTCGCTCCAAAAAATTTCAACATTGTTTGTGCCTTGTCCGTTGGCGATTGCACCAGCTGTTGATGGGCTAATACTCCATTGAATATCAACATTTTGCAGATTCAACATGGAATACAAGCCCTTGGTGTCTTCGCAAACAACAGGTGTTCCGGAAATGGCAGGTGTTGCAATCGGTATTGCCACCAGGCCAACGGTATCGGAAAGACACCCGAGCCCGTCTGTGCTGACTTGCGCAGCCGTGAGCCAATAAGGCCCGGTATTTCCCCAGATAACATTTAGCGGGTTCCCGTTCAATGTCTGCACGGCGCCTGCTCCATTTTTCAGCTTCCATAGTATGTTGGCGCCTACGGGCAGGCCGCTGGCTTCATAGGTATAGGCTGTTCCGGGACAGATATTGGTTTCGCCCGAAATGCCGCTCGGGTCGGCAGGAAGGGAAGGCACTTTAATGGCCCAATCCGCATCGTTGGAACAGCTTTGGTTTGCATCGGCCGGGGTAGCCAACAATCGGTAAATGCCAGGGCCATTCAAAAATGGAACACTTGGTGCTCCGGTTGGTGCAGCCGAGGTCCAGGCAGTGCTGCCATCCGGAGCCGTGAGGGTCCAGTTGCAGAGAATCGTAGCACTGTTGGTATTTAATTTTGAAGTGAAATTCCCATTTGAATTTTGGCAAACCTCTATGGGGCCATTGATCGAAAAAGATGACAGGATTCGCACATGGATAAAATCTGCGCCCCCGCAACCCAGATAACAATTGGTGTACTGGACGTAAAGGGTGTGGTCGGCGGCCGGAGCAGGGTTGGGCGTACTTCCCCAATCCACCGTAACGCGGTTGGTGCCTTGGCCATCCACGATAGTACCCCCAGTAGGCAGCGTCCAAACAAAACCTGTTCCCCCAAACGGTTCTATGGTGTAAACTTCTGTTGAACCAGGGCAAACGCGATCTTGTCCGCGAATTTGGGCATTACTGGTAATAATTGGAATTTCAATCAAACCAGCCAGCGGGCAAGCAGCGCCAGAGCAAGGCTGTGCCCCCAAGGTTATTGTCCCGATGGGCCCGTTGTTCCATTGCACCGTGATCGTGTCCGACAGGGGGGTTCCACCATTCAATACGGTGCCTTCGCTGCTCACTGACCAGGAAAAGGGCGCACATCCATTCGAGGCGGTATATGTGACGGTTTCACCGGGACAAATAGTAGCCACACAACTTAAGGTGGGTGCAAGTGCATCCAGCACCTCAATGGTCATAATTGCGGTGTCGGCACAAAGGCAGCTGCTGCTGGCAATCAACCGGACGGTGTGGATTCCGGGGATCAGGTAAGTATGTTGTGGATTTTCGAGCGTTGAGCTTCCAAGATTGTCGCTGAAAAGCCATTCGTAATTGTCTGCATCTCCTGTGCTAAGGTTTTGGAAATTAACGGTTTGGCCTAAACAGACCTGAAGTGTTCCACCTGCAATTGCAGCGCTGGGACTGCTCTCAAAATCAGCCTTGGGCGCATCAATGATCGTGACGCAGAGAAAATCCTGTCCAGAACAACCCCCTGCCACATCAGTAAAAACCGAAATGCTCCCGGTACCCGGGCCGCCCCAATGGACAGTAACGCTTGAAAAGAAAGGCGAGCTGCTGGTATTGACCTCCCAACTTAGTGCACCCGACACCTGCCAACCAATGAAATTACCAGCGCCGTTCGGGTTTTGCACCGATACAGAATAAGTAACCGTAGTGCCAGGGCAAACCTTTTCACAGTCATTGCTGGCAATGAGTGTGTCAAAATTACAAGGGGCGGTATTGCTGGATACAATGTCCAGGGGTGTGTAGGTTATTTGAGGAACAGTGAAGCAGGCCGTTGCAGTATTGTTGGTAGTGTTGCTGTGAACCGTAACACAGTACGTGCCGGGGCAAAGTGAAAACTGGTCCTGGGTAGTAGAACCGTTTGACCAGAGATGAACGTAACTGTTACTGGGGGGTTGAGAGATCCCGGTGACCGTAATGTCAATAGAGCCGGTACAAGTACATGTAGGCTGTACAGTACCGGTTATCTTGATAGAGTCTTGTTGGGCGAGGAGCTGGGTAGTAAAGAGGCAGGAGAAGAGGAGTAAAAAGGTCGCCTTCGCCAAGACGGTCGGTATAACTTTGGAATGCAGCAATGATTTGGCGGGTAAAGTTCGGCCCGCCTTCGCCCCCGCCTGCCGAGGCTTGACGGGCAGGAAGGCTACGGCGGGTAAAGGTAAAGCGGGTAAAAATCGGCTTTTCATATTAAAACAGAATTTGAAATGGAGGAGATGAACAAAGATACGCGTCGAAGATACGAAGGGTTGGGGCAGACGCTGCCCCAATTGAATGCAATCTTTTTGAAAGGTCTATCTAGGTATATTTGAAATGGAAAAATATTGCCGAACAATACGTCGGGCAAATATCACCAATGGAACCATATAATTTATCGGATAGTTAGGATTTGGAATATTAACTACATTTGCCCACCGCCAGGAATAGTATTGTTGGCTTAAACAATCGAGTATTCCTCTAAATTTTATGCTTGAGGCTCTAAAAACAGAATTGAATGAACTCATCGAGAAAGGCGATTTCGATGGGGTTTTCCTTTTGTTAAAGAACCGGTTGCTGCCAGAAAGCACTCCAATGAAGGATGCTCGCCAACTTAAAACCCGCTATACCTTTACAAAAGACGCTTACAAAGATGGACGCATTCCTTTCGGAGAAAATGCACTCGTTCATAGCCAAGTCAGTTCGGCCCTTTATGATTTAGTAGAAAATATTTCAATAAATGACCTAAAGCCTGACCCCGCCAAAAACTCCACCCTTGCACCGAGATTAGGCTTTCATCATCAATATACCTGCAACCGGGGCGATCAATACGAACCTTTTCATAAGTTGCTGGAAAAGAAGCCGGAAGAACGGCCCCGCCAGCACTTTTTCTATCTCTATGGCGGAGAAGGCCAAGCCCACAGTGGCATTTTTCAACGTTTTGTCAACCGACTCAAAGGTATTGACCGAGACTACTTGAAGGTGAAACAACCGTCGGGGTTTCAAGTCTGTGATTTTTTTGTGCCCGTGCCTTGCATGGAGGATGTTGAATGTCTCAAGACCGAGCTGCCCCGCTTGATCTTGCTCGAATTGGAGGTCAATGACAAAGCCATGGAGCAAGTGGAAGAAAAAAATCTTGCCTTTGGGTTGAAACGTTGTCCGCAACTCGCCAATTTTCAAAAAAACGACAAAATCTGTTTCCATATCAGCATTACACAAGCCGTTTGGGACAAAAAGGTGGTGCCGGATCTGGCCCTCAATTTTATCGAAAATTTCTGCAAGGCAGACCTTCCTGTCGATGCGCCCGAACTCTTTTTCTTTTTCTCGGTGGAATATGATGACGACAATCAGGAAATCAAAAAAGAAATCGATGTAGCGCTTCGGGCTGCCAAACACCTCATCAGTTTGGGCGAATTGAAAATGGTCACCTATGACCATGTCAACGAATGGTTTACGGAATACAGGATGTTTTGGGACGACCCAGACGACCGAAATGCCGTAAAAGCCAGCCATTTTGAAAAATCGGCAGCTCCACTGACTATGGTGAAAGTCCAGAAAAAATTAAAAAGTGTTATTAACGAAATCAATATTGACGAAAAATATGAGCATCGCAATTCATGACATACTCGACATCCAGCCCTCGCCCGAGCAATACATACTCGACGACAAGCTGAAATTGGCGGTTCAGACGGCCCTGCGCTTCAACCAGCCCTTGCTGCTCACAGGCGAACCCGGCACGGGCAAGACGCAATTGGCGTACAAAGTTGCCCATCAATTGCACGAACAGACTAAAGGCAATGCCCAAATGGCCTTTTCGCCAAAACCTCTGCGCTTCAACACCAAAACCACCTCTCAGGCGCGTGACTTGTTTTACCTCTACGATGCCATCGGGCACTTCCAACAGGCCAACACGCGTGGCGAGGGCAATGCCACGGACACGCCCCTGCGGCCACTTTCAGATTTTATCGAATTGCAGGCCTTGGGACTGGGCATTGCACTGGCAAACCCAAGGGAGGATTATCACAAAGTATTCAAATTTAAAGAAAAACCAGGCCCTGCCACCAGTTCAGTGGTCTTGATTGACGAGGTGGACAAGGCTCCGCGCGATTTCACCAACGATATCCTGAACGAGATCGAAAACCGCGAGTTCTTTGTCAAAGAGCAGAGCGATTACCATGTTGGGCTAGACCTGGGCCTGCCGGCAAAAAATACCCAGCGCCTCCTGGTCATCATGACTTCCAACTCAGAAAAAAACCTGCCGGAAGCATTTCTTCGGCGTTGCGTATTTTACAATATTCCCACACCGGAGGGCGATCGGCTTCGGGATATACTGAAAGCCCACCTGACGGTTCCCCAGGACAAAAAGCAGCAGGAATTGCTGGACAAAAACCTCAGCCTGCTCACCGATGAATTTGAAATGCTCCGTAAAAAAGCAACCCGAAAATCGCCGGCAACGGCCGAATTGGTGGCGGTGGTAAAACTCCTTTCGCTCGAAGACGGATTTTACAAAAAGGAGATCAAGGACATCAAGAAAATATTCCGCGACAATATTTCGCTGCTCATCAAAACCAAAGAAGACATTGAAGCCATTCGGGACTTCCTGAAAATGCCATGAGCGAACTGAACGCCCTTCTTCCACTCCACCGCTTGTTCGTGCAATTGCAGAACGACCGGTTTTACATCGGGCCAGCCGAGCGGCTCCGGGTGCAGCAATTGCTGGCCTCGAGCCAAAACGAGTGGCTGACGGCGGAGGGCCGGGAAGGGCTGAAATACCAGATCGCTCCCCTGATTTGCCGCCACCCGGTGGAGCAGGACCGTTTTTACAAGATTTACGATGATTTTCTGAAAGACCTCGTGCAGCCTCTTCCAGATCCTCCCGAAGAGGAGATGCCAGGTACTGGGCTCACTTCCGGTTTATTAAAATGGTTGCCTTGGATACTGGGTGGATTGCTTTTGGTGACGGGCCTTTGGTGGTGGATAAACCGGGATACTGGTAAACCCAAAATACAAGACCACCCTATAACGGAAATTAACAACCGAACAGAGATAAAGCCGGGGGAGACCACCGTTTTTCAAACGATAGATTCTAGTGCCGACATTGCTCAAATGCATTTGGCTTGGAAGGTTTTGAATGTAAAAAATGAACTTGAGCATGTTGACAGCAATCAGGAATTTCGGCATACCATATCCGACCCAGGTAAGAACCCAGATAATTTTTACAAAACCATCGTTCTGGAAAGCTATCACCGAGACACCAAAGACACCCTGGGATTTTCTCGTTCGCCGGTCTCCCTGAAAATTATTTGCCCGGATGGCCCCAAACCAAAGGACAGTATTCGCACAGAAGGCACCAAACAAATAGGACAAACCATCCGATTCTTCCCACCTCGTGATCTGCAGAAACACTGGATGATTAGATGGGATTTTGACGACGGGGAATATTCCTCCCTGACCAACCCCGAACACAGTTTCAAAACAAAAAGAACATTCAACGTAAAACTGAGCGTAACGGACACGACCCAAAGTGGCTATTGCACTAAGGATATTTTCTACCCGATCGATATCAATGAAGAAATGCCGCAACTCGCTGAAGAACGGCTTTTCCCAGATGTGCCAAAACCTACCTGGGATTATACCTTGTTTGCCTGGTTGCTGGCATTTGTCCTGTTGGGCATTGCCGCTTTCTTTTTCTGGAAGTGGTGGAATCGCCCATATATCAAGGAACCGGTTCGCGAACTTATAGTGAGTGATAAACTGCGCAATGCACTCAAACCAAACGACCACGCCCCTTATGCGGTCCCATATCGGTCCAACAACAGCAAAGTCCAGTTTTCTGAGCAAGTCGAGCTGGCAACGGCATTTCGTCGGCGCCAGGCCGGGCAGGTGGCACAGCTCAATATTTACAAAAGTATCAGCGCCACCATTGAAAAGGCAGGCTTTGTGGACCTGCGGTTTGCACTCAACACCCGACCTACCCAGTACATTTTCCTCATTGACCTTCAAAATGAGGCCAGCCATCAGGCTCAGCTGTTTAGATACCTGACCCAGATGCTCGAAGGACAGGAGGTGCTGGCTGAAATATTTTATTACAAAAACGATTTTGACCGCTTTTGGAACCGGACTCACCCGGAAGGCCTTTCGCTGGATTTGTTGGCCATGTATTATGGCGACCGACGCATGGTCGTTTTTGGGGATGGCTATCGCATGTTGGCGCCCAACAATGAACAGGGCGACAAATTAAAAACCTATTTGGCCGACAATTTCAGGCGTTGGGAACTGCGGATGCTTGTTACTCCGACCCCGGTAGCGTCCTGGAGTTTCAAGGAGGCGCGGTTGTACCGCCTTTTCGCAGTATTTCATGCGGACCTCGAAGGATTACAGCAGGCTGCTGAATACGCGGAAAAAGGCATGGATGAGGAAATCCTGCCACCCACTTTTGCAGAATGGGAAAAACAATGCAACGCCAAACAGCTCGACGTGGACACCGACCGACTCTGGCAAACACCCAGGGATCACCTGGATTATCTCAAAGAGGCTGGAAAAACAGAAATTTACCCCTGGTTGCGTGCACTCGTGGTCTATCCGGAATTGAACTGGAACATGACCATAGCCATTGGGCGAAAACTGGGCATTGATGTACAGTACGAGCACCTGCTATTGTTGGCCCGAATCCCCTGGATGCAGGAAGGCATGATGAAAAGCGCGCTTTGGAAGGTCTGGTGGCAGGGCCAGGACCCAATCCCGGAAGCAGAGGAAAAACTTGTCCGCGAAGCCATCAGGGAAGAATTAACTGCCATTGAGGAAAATAGTGCACCAGGTTTTGCCAACCAAAAAGTGCAAACACGCCTCGCTGTTCAGGATTTTGGATTGACCCCGGGCAAACCTAGTACACAGGATGCCATTCGATACATTCTGGACAATACCACTCCTTCGCCTCAGTTTAAGGAAGAACTCGACCTTATTCCCATCCGTCATTTGGGTTTTGTTCGTAAACCGGGCCCTCCAGGTAACACCATTACCGCATATTTGGAACAGCAGAATGATATTATCCAGACAGAACAGCGCTATATTGATAGAACGATCGTAGAATATTCATCTCCGAAACCCACTGAAACCCGACCTTTTTACACCTTGAATTTTTGGCTGGGAACTTGCTTCGGGTTGGCAAGCCTGGCGTGTTTTTGGTGCCTCTTGCTTATTAATGCAGCCTCTTTATACGCTGCTTTTCCGCCGGGACGGGGTTGGTTTGTGGTGCAAAAAATGATGCAAACAGACGAAGCGGCGCGATTGAACAATCAGGCGGTCAATGTTTGGAACGCCCCAGATTCTTCCAAGGACCCTAAAAATAAAGGTAACGTTCCATTTGAAGCGGTAGATACTGAAACACGCTCTAAATCGGCTATTCGGCTGCTGGTATCAGCCCTTGAAATCCGACCAGACTACAGCCTGGCAGCTACCAATAAAGCGCGGGTGTACTATAATGACGGCCGCCAATTTTTAGAATCCAACGAGTACGAAAGAGCAATTTACAACTTTAACCTTTCCCTGCCCAATGACAGTTTGCGTAGGTTGACCGCAGAAGCCCTGGCAATTGCTTATTTCAAAAGCAATAAAATTGATTCTGCCTGCTATTGGATCAAACAAACAATATCTTTAAACAGGGCTTCAGGACGGGGCTATTTCAACTGGCTGGCTGCCAAAGGCTTGTGCGGCCCCGATACATTTAAACTGAGGATCCTGGTGCTGGACGAAGCCACTGGTCAACCGATTGGCAATGCCGCGCTTTCCGCCCAACAGATCCCCTCGATAAGAAGCGACCGGAACAATGGACAAATCAATTATGCCTTTCCCCTGGGAAAGGTCCCGCAAAACGTATTTGTCCGCATCCAAAAAACAGGGTATGTAGAAGGGGTCGGAACGTTTATACCCAACAACGATGGGCAGCTGGATACCCTCCGGCTCATTGGAGACCGCGACGGCGACGGCGTACCCGACAAGTCGGACAGATGCCCTGACCAGGCTGGTCAAATCGGGGCAAGCGGTTGCCCCGACCGCGACGGTGATGGTGTAGTAGATAACGAAGACAAATGCCCGGACGAGCCAGGAAGCGAAAAAGATGGCTGTGGGCCTCCTCCCGACCGCGACGGCGATGGCGTGCCGGATGGAAAAGATAATTGCCCTGACAAACCAGGAAAAATAGAATTGGATGGCTGCCCCGCTGACCGTGATGGCGATGGCGTGCCGGATGCAGAAGACGCTTGCCCGGATGAACCTGGATCGGTTGAGAACGCAGGCTGCGAAAATGCAGCAGCAAATGATGCGATTGAAAAACTCCGAACCAGTCCGCCCACGGAAGAACTGATTCGGGAGGCCATGCAAGGTTTTCAATATGATGCTTATCCGCAGGTTTCAGAAGAAGAAGGGCGGCGTATATTGGAATGGCTGGGGGTGTCGGGTGTTCAGAGAAGCCAGGCCACGGCCGGCGAGCCCTATTATTTTGGCCAGTTTAGAAGCGGCTACTTTATGACCATCTGGATTGGTACATATGAAAAAACAGACCGTTATGGGATACGCTACGGGCAGCAGTATCCGGATTATCATCCGAGCAATGAGACGTATTTTGAGATTGAACGGCCGGCTGCTCGTCCTCGGAAATCCGGCCTAGAGATGGTGTATGTACAAGGCGGTATCTTCACTATGGGTAGCCCCGAAAGTGAAGAAGGAAGAGATAAACATGAATGTCAGCATCAAGACACGGTGGGTAATTTTTCTATAGGGAAATATGAAGTGACAGTAGCTGATTGGCGCGAAGTAATGGGACAAAATCCACCAGAACTATTTGAGTATTCTAAAGGTTGCGAAGATTGTCCAATAAACCAGATTAGTTGGGAGGATGTGCAAGAGTTTTTGAAAATACTCAATGCCAAATACCCAGGTAAGAACTACCGCTTGCCTACAGAGGCAGAGTGGGAATATGCTGCCCGCGGCGGAAATGTTTCCAGAAATTATGTGTATGCTGGAAGCAATGACTTGACGGCAGTGGCATGGTATCTTCAGTCAAATCCACGACCCGTTGGAACAAAACAGCCCAATGAACTCGGTCTTTTCGATATGAGTGGCAATGTGTTAGAATGGTGTCAGGATTTGTACAAAAGTTATCCAAATTGCGGTTTTAATGAAAAATCCATTGAAACACATATATACCGCGGTGGAAGCTACCTACATCAAAAGGACCGCTGTCGTGTCGCATGTCGTGTCTCCCAAGAAAGCAGTTGGAATTCAGATTTTCTCGGCTTTCGCCTTACCCTCAATTGATATGACAGGTTCATTTCGCTTCGCTTGGCATTCTTTCCGTCCAGCCTTGGTTTCTGCCACGCGTGGTGTTCCCTGCCGCGCCTGCCTCCGCGCTTGCTACGGTATACACACAAAAACGATTGCTTATCAAGCAATAACCAGGCTCCTCCGTTGCCATTCCGAGAAGTCAAGCCAAGGCTGAGTTGTCATCTTGATGCGGACAGGTCTCGTCAAGATGACAAGGCTGGGGATTTGTGCCTAACTTGAACGGAATTGACCAGTTTAGTTTTGAGGATGAAAAAAGTTATGTAACTTTAAAACAGTTTCACAAACATCTCCAGCCTTATGAAAAAAGAACATGATTACTGGGTTTACATCCTCACCAACTGGAAGAAAACGGTTTTATATGTTGGCATTACCGACAATTTGAGCCGTCGCCTTATTGAACATTACTACAAAAAAGGCAAGCCAGAAACCTTCGCAGGCAAATACTATTGCTATAATCTGGTGTATTACGAATGGCATCAGTATGTCAACAACGCTTTAACGAGAGAGAAGGAAATCAAGAAGATGTTGCGGAAAAAGAAGATCGCCATTATTGAAGAATCTAATCCTGAATGGAAGTTTTTCAATGCTTTTATCTGTGGAGAATGGCCTCCAAAGGATGCAAAAACAGCGGAATAGCCTCCTCGGATTCTCAAGTGTTTCAAGGACTCCTCCTTGCCCTATCCGAGCCCCCCAGCTTTGTCATCTTGTCGAGACCCGTCCGCATCAAGTGCGCTTTGGCCGAGTGCCTGCACTACCGAGCACTCTATAGGGCAAATACTCGGGGTACTCGCACTTGATGCGGACGGGTCTCGACAAGATGACAAAGCTGGGGATGGGTGCCTACTGCCACTGCTACTGCCCACTGATTCTCATCCTACCCCCCGCTCCGCATTCCCCCCCTTAACCCCCTTGAAATATTCCCAAATATAAGCCATATCCGCCGCCTCATCCTCCGTTGGCCAAAAAAGCACCGGGTCAAAAAACACCTCGCGCTTGGCGTAGTCAAACTTGCACAGGCAGATCGGCACCCCCGCCAGCCGGGCAATGTGGTAAAAACCCGTCTTGAACTTGGTCACCTTTTTGCGCGTGCCTTCGGGAGCGATCACCACATGGATGCGTGGCTCGCGCTTGAACGCCTCCACGGTGGCAGCCACGAGGTTGTGGTTGGTAGAACGGTCAACCGGGATGCCGCCCAGCCACCTGAAAATGAACCCAAAAGGGGGCTTGAACAGGGTGTGTTTGCCCATGTAATTCGCATTACACTTTGCGGCACTATTGGTCAAGACCCCAATCGGAAAATCCCAGGTAGAAGTATGTGGCGCCACGGCAACCACCACATGAGATAACTCCCTTGGGTAGTGCCCCGTAATTTTCCAGCCGAAAAGCCAGAGAATGAATTTGCTGAGTAGGCTTAACATGGTTGTAGCGCGAACTTCAGTTCGCCATAAATTTATTTATCTGATCCATGCGAACTAAAGTTCGTACTTCAACTCCAACAACGCCACATTTTCAATATGGTGCGTATGTGGAAACATATCGACTGGCCGTACCTTTAATACGGCGTACTTTTCGGACAAAAGCTGCAGGTCGCGCGCCTGAGTAGCCGGGTTACAACTAACATAAACAATTCTCGGAGCTTTCAAATCAAGCAAAAAGGCTACGGCCTTCGGGTGCATCCCCGCACGGGGCGGATCAGTGATCACCACATCGGGCTGTCCGTGTTTTTGCACAAACTCCGGAGAAAGCACCGATCTCACGTCGCCGGCATAAAAAGTGGCGTTGGTTATCTCATTTAAAAGCATATTCTCCTTCGCATCCGCTATGGCTTCCGGCACCTCCTCAATGCCCACAACAGATCGGCAATACCGCGCAAGATAAAGCGCTATGCTTCCGGTTCCGGTGTACAGATCATACACATTTTCGTTTCCCGTGAGCCCGGCAAAATCCCTTGCCACATCGTACAAACGCTTGCCTTGCAAGGAGTTGGTTTGAAAAAATGACTTGGGCCCGATTTTAAATTTCAGGTCGCCAAGTTGTTCCACCACAAAACCTTTACCTCGATAAGTCTGCATTTCGAGATCGAACATGGAATCGTTCAACTTTGTATTGATACAGTACACCAGCGTGGTCATTTCAGGGAATTTTTCCAGAATCGCGTCCAAATATCCGGCAATTGCGTCCGGGCGGTTTTGTGCAAAACTGACGAGCAGCATGAGTTCCCCAGTGGTCGTGAGCCGTACCATGAGGTTGCGCAAAAAACCTTTGTGTTGGCGCGGGTCATAGAATTCCAGTTCGTGGTCTAGTCCAATTTGGCGGCAGATATTACGCAGTTCATTGGAGGGGTCGGCTTGCAGCCAGCATTTCTGGATGTCAATGATTTTGTCAAAGTATCCGGCTTTGTGGAAGCCCAGGCCAGAGACCTCGGAGGTTTTCAAAACCTCCGAGGTCTCTTGGTCTTTTGAAAACTCCCCTTCCAAAATCCAGCGCTTGTTCGAGAAACCAAACTCCAATTTATTTCGGTAAAAAGTAGTTTCTGGCGCGCCAAGAATCGGCAGAAATTCACCGATTTCAATTTTGCCGATCCGGCGCAGGGCATCGTCCACTACCTGTTGTTTGTGTCGAAGTTGTGCTTCATAATCAAGGTTTTGCCATTTACAACCGCCGCAAATAGAAAAATGCTGACAAAATGCCTCCATCCGGTCGGGCGAGGGCGATACGATGGCCTCGACCCGGCCTTCCGCAAAACCACCCTTCTTTTTTTGCACGTACACATCCACCACGTCGCCAGGCACTGCGCCATCTACAAAAACTGCCATACCCTCATCTGTCCTTCCCACGCCTTTGCCCCGGTCCGCGATGCCGTGGATGCGGATATTGGGAAGCGTGTAATGTTTTCTTGCCATGTCTTTTGATCTGTTTACCACATAGTACACATAGTACACATAGCACACATAGTTTTAAAATTATGGAGGCTATGTATGCTATGTGGTAATTTTGAATTGCCACAAAAGTAGAAAGGGTAGGGGGAAATAAGTCTGTATTCAAGATTTGGCTTTTTAAGAACCTGATTTTAGGGCAATTGTTTTTAGCCACTAATTGTACTGATTTGCACTAATTCCTTTCCAAACGGTATCCGATTCGTGAAAATTTGTGTAATTCGTGGCTAAACTAAATAGATTTCAAAAATTTTTCAAAACCTTCGCACATGGAAATTACTGTTCAAGACCTCCGCCAAAAGCTCGAATCGGGCGAGCCATTCGTCTTTATAGATGTTCGTGAACCCTGGGAATTTGAAGAATTTAACCTGGGTGCGCAGTTGGTCCCGCTCAATACCCTCGTGAATTCGATGCACGAGCTCGAGGATCAAAAAGACGATCTAATTATTTTGCATTGTCGTTCTGGCTCACGCTCAGCCATGGCACAAGGTCTTCTGCTTGCCAATGGCTTCAAGAATGTGCTGAATCTCAAGGGGGGCGTAATGGCCTGGCAAGAGGCGTATGGCAACAGTAAGCCCTAGGGAATGTCCAATATCCAACAAGGAATGTCCAATTTTCAGGTATTTCTCCAAAAGGCCCGTCACCTCCTTGAATCTGTGACCGACCCCGAGATCCCCGTGCTCACGGTGAATGACCTCGGCATTATCCGCGATGTGCGCATGACCGAAGATGGGGCGCTGGAAGTCGTTATTACACCCACCTACAGCGGTTGCCCTGCCATGGGAGTCATTGAAACCAATATTCGGGCGGCTTTGCAGGAGGGCGGTTTTGAAAATGTGCGGGTGCTGACTGTACTTTCTCCCGCCTGGACGACCGATTGGCTCACAGAGGATGGCCGCCGAAAACTTCGGGAATATGGCATTGCGCCGCCAGCTGAGGCTAGTTTAGACAAAAAGGCCCTGCTGGGAGAACGCAAAGCCTTGGTTTGTCCTCATTGTGGCTCGAATGAGACAGAAATGATCTCACAATTCGGCTCCACGGCTTGTAAGGCGCTTTTTCGGTGTAGGGAGTGTTTGGAGCCCTTTGATTATTTTAAGTGTCATTAAAATGCCCAGCCGGCGAAAAAAGAGGCTTGCCCATAGAAGTTTCTAAGCATGGCGGGCAGTGCTTCCTTCTCGTAAGGCCCATCTCCAATATTGACCCCGGCCATCAGTCGTGTCTCGAGATAAAGTCCAGACTTCGCCTGCCAGGCAAACCCAAAACTATAATTCGCTCCTGCAGCCCACCAATTTTGTTCGCGCATTTTGCGCGTTTGTGTGTAAAAAGAAGTTTGCTCTACCAATTGCTCCTGATTTGGGGCGGAACCGATTTGCCAACTCTGAAAAATGGTTTCGTTTTGAGTGATTTTGTCGGTCACCTCAAAATACCGGTGCCTGAAAAGAGAAATGCCCGGAAGGAGTATTACTCGTAGGCCTCTGGGTTTCGTCTGAAACGACATACCGTAAGCTACCCGGGTATAAAGTGTTGACAAGGAAGTGATTGGCGAGGGCGCATCTGGCAAAGGTCGGCCCGTGCCAAGGTATTCCCAACCGAAATCACCAACAGGGGGGCTTGAAGTCAAACTGATGATATAAGCTCGTTGCTTAGCATAATTGGCCGTCCAATCTCCATTAAAAACGTTGGCAGGCAGGTTGTTGTGCCGCCGGAAACCCAATTGGATTTCAATGCTGTTTTTGGGGGCAAATCGCCATTCTATGGCGGCATTCAAGTGCTTTTTCGTGGCTTCAAGCATATCGGCTTTTACGACGATCCGTTTCAGGTTTTGAGCCATTGATTCTATGCTCAATAAGACCACCAGTGCGAAAATTAGAACATATCTTAAGTTATTCATTGCCGGAATGGATTTGAAAAGCGTTCATCGCCCGTCAGTTTGTCGTCGGTAAGCGTTTTTAAAAAGGCAATCAAATCCTGCTTTTGATCTGTCGTAAGCTGCAGATTCGCGTTACCGTTGTGCAGCATTTCGGGATGGAGGTTTGGATGTGCTTTTACCCCACTGCTATAAAACTCCACCACTTCCTGGAGCGTTTTAAAACGCCCGTCGTGCATATAAGGCGCAGTAAGAGTGATGTTACGCAAAGAAGGTGATTTGAATACCCCATTGTCGGTAGCGTTTCCCGTAATCTTTCCCCGCCCTTGGTCGGCATAATCCATTTCCAGGCCGTTGCAGGCATCAAAAACCTCTTGAAAAGGACGGATGGGTGAGTGGCATTTGGAACAATTTGCCACAAAAATGTCGCGGCCATTGTTCTCATTAGGGCTAAACCCTGGCAATCCAAAAGGAACCAGGGTTGTGTCGATAGTACCGTAGTAAACGGCCGTTATGGTAACAACGGTATCTACACCCCCAAAATTGAGATTGCCATTGACCGCTTCCAATGCCCGGTCAAACTTTGAATATTGTCCCCCTATTGACCCAACAAATTCTGAAAGGCACTCAAATACATCCTCTTCCCGCACATCGAAATGACCGTACACCTTTTGCCAGAGGTAAGGGTAATAAGACTGTTCCTGGATACGAGCAGCCACCGCTTCCATGTTCATTCCCATTTCGTGGTCATTTAGGAATGCCAATTTGGACTGCTCGGCCACGTTCGCAGCACGACCATCCCAGAGTAAGAGTGGCCTAAGTCCTGCAATTTCGCTGTAATGCGCCGAAAAACTAGCCACATTGGCTATCGGCATGGCATTTCGCGAGCCAGTGAGGCCATTGATGCCCCGGCTAAGGGCAACATCGTCGGAAAAGGCCTTGTTCTGTTTGTGGCAAGAAGCGCAAGAAGTACTACGGTCCAGCGAGAGATTCTTGTCGTAAAACAAAACTCTGCCCAGGGTGGCTTTGCCATTGTTGACTGGCTTTACAGCCATGCCGACGTTCTTTAAATAGATTGGTAATTCACGGCTGTAGTTCGCAAACACAGGTGGCAAATCAAGATAGGCCTCAAACTCGGCGATATATTCGGGCAGAATGTTCTCATCGTGTCGAATGCTTAGGTCATTTTTACTACACGACATCAGGAACAGTAAAATAACAAGGAGGTAAATCGCATTTTTCATAATCTATTTTATTCTGGAGATGAAAGAAATTATCGCGTATTGTATTATCTATACAAATATAGGTCAAAATATATTATGTAGAATGCCACAATGACTGAATAGTTTATTTTTTGTTGCCAACGCTATCTCTGACTGTATGAATGAAACTTTAGACAAATAAAAACCCCGTCAAGCGTTTATGCTCAACAGGGTTAATATCCTTGTAATTGACTGACTGGTCACGTGTGGCACACCTCGGAGGTGTGCCACACGTGACTACTTATCTTCCTCTACCGCCACCAAAACCACCACCACCACCGCGACGTACGTGTGGCACACCTTCAAGGTGTGCCACACGTAACTCACCAAATCTTCAACAAACTTTCATGTGGGATCTCCTGCATCGTCTCATGTTTGAACTCATGCCAGTCCAACATAAGTAGATCCTTTGCAAGCGATATATCGGCCAGCGTGCCTTTTCGAAATCCAGCATAATCAGGAAAAGAAGAATATTCCCAATCAGCTAAATCGCCTACAAGACCTGCCAAAAATGGGTTCTGGTGAATGTAGCGAAAGCAACACAGCACATAGTCCTCTGCAGAAAATTCGCTGCTGACCTGTTTTGCATTCGTGTTTTGAGTGAAAAGCGAACCACTCAACCCCAACTGTTTGTTCACACCTTTGGTATAGGAACTCAACAACATTTTCATGCCATGTGCAAAATTACTCATGTCCACCTTGGGCGTCTTCCCATCGCGACGAAGTGCCAACGACGGAGCAACTGTTTGTTCATTGCTATGAATAAGAAAGTAAAAATGATTTGGCATCAGGCAATAAGCCAAGATGGAGCAGTGCGGTTTTATGTACTGGCGTACTTTTCGGAGAAAATATAGGTAGTGTTCTCGTTCAAAGAAAATAGTCTGCCGCTGGTTGCCTCGGTTGTAAACATGGAAAATTTGCTCAGGGACAATGTTCATAATGTTTTCATTTTCCCACTAAGATAAGCAAAGAGTGGCACACCACCAAGGTATGCCACTCTTTTTTCAGGCATGAGACGTGTGGCACACCTCGAAAGTGTGCCACA